>CACFAY010000003.1 GCA_902564345.1 uncultured SAR324 cluster bacterium | reverse complement strand
GAAACTCTCGAAGAACTTTCATCTGTAGCAAATTGTTGCTTAAGAGAATCACTTTCCTTTGTTACTTCGCTTGAAATAGTTAATTCAATTGAATCTAAAAAAAAATTAATGGAAGAAGTAAATGAAATTGATAAAGGAAACTCTTATCGCTCAATGAACGTAAATTCATATAAGGATTTACCATTCGGAATATTGGCCTTAGGTAAGTTGGGTGGAAATGAGCTTAATTATTCTTCCGATGTTGATTTAATCTTCATTCATGACAATGAAAAAATCACGGGTGAGCTTGATTTTGATAATAAGCTTCGCATAAAAGTAGCAAGACTTTTGATTGAAGTAATGTCAGAAGTAACTGAAGAAGGATTTTTGGCACGAATGGATATGCGCTTGAGGCCAGGAGGAGAGAGAGCACCTCTGGTTCTTTCGTTGGATGAAACCGAATTTTATTACACTTCAAGCAGGGAACTCTGGGAACGCCAAGCCTTGATAAAAGCAGTTCTTATAGCTGGTTCTAAACAACTTTCCATAGATGTTATGAATATGGTATCACCATTTGTTTACAGGAGCCTTCTTGATAAAGAAGTTCTACAAGATGTGGAAAAAGTCAAAGAACGTATTGAAGAAGAACATCTGCGTGAAGATCATTTGAACGTAAAATTAGGCGTGGGTGGCATCCGTGAAATAGAGTTTTTTGTACAAACTTTTCAGCTCCTTTATGGAGGAGTTAATCGTAAGCTTCAATTAACTGGCACTTTACCAGTTTTGCAGGAGTTGAGTAAAACAGATCTTATTCCAGAAGGGGATGCCGAGTTATTGCAGGAGGCGTATTTGTTTTTGAGGCGTGTTGAAAACCACCTTCAACTCCGTGATGAACAGCAGACACACACCTTACCTTCTTCTATTGAACAACAACAGGCATTAGCTAGAACCTTAGGCTACAAGAATTTGGATTCAGAAAAAGCTAGGCAGCTTTTTCTGAATGAATTAAAGGACATAATGGGGAAAGTTCGTGCAATATTCAAAGGTCTTTTTAGTCGAAAACACCTTGAAATTGAAGCTTCAATTAGGAAATGCGCTATGATTAAGAATTTTACAAAAGATGAAAAACAATTTATAGAAGCATTCTCTCAAAAGCTTGTTCCACTCATAAGTCAGGATACAAAAAATCACTTTCAGCGTTTGTTTGAATCTATAAACGTAAAGATAGAATTTTATAGAAAATTATCTAAGTATCCTTCTGCTCTTTCTCGGCTTACAAGAATAGCTGAAACAAGTGAGATGTTGTGGAATTATTTACTTAATAATCTAGAATTGCTGGAACAACTTGATAACCCAGTTCCTGATATTTCTCTAGAAAATTTGACAAAAATTCTTGAAGATCAATTGAGTAGTTGTAATGGAAATGAAGAAGAAGAAATTGATCGGTTAAGACAATTTAAGCATACAGTTACTTTCCTACTCGGTAGTGCTGAAATGGAGGGTTTAGTTTCATATGAACATGCCAGAATTGGAATGACTGTGCTAGCTGAAATTATTATAAGAGCTGCATTTGCATTGTCACAAAAATCGCTTGCATATACTTATGGAGAAGTTAAAGACGCTGATGGAACGCATTGCAATTTTGCTATTTTAGGCTTGGGTAAACTGGGTGGTGAAGAAATGACTTATCTATCTGATCTCGATCTAATATTTATTCATTCAGGTGAAGGGACTACAACAGGACCTTCTATAGCAGGCGCACAAGAATATTGGATAAAAATAATTCAAAGACTAATTTCATATCTATCAACAATTACTCGTACAGGATACGCATACAAACTTGACACACGACTTAGGCCATCTGGGAACGCAGGTGTATTAGTGTCTTCATTGGATACATATCTTAATTATCACGAAAGCTCTGAAATATGGGAACATCAGGCTTTGATTAAGGCACGAGTGATTGGAGGAAGTGGAAGTTCAAAATGGTTTCATAAGGTAAAAGATGTATTACACAAAGCTGTTTATGAATGGAATCCGCCAAGTGATTTAAATGCTAGCATCAACCATCTAAGACAGCGCAAGGAAAATGAGCTTTCTCAGGAATCTGAGTATCTTCGCAACATCAAGGAAGGAAGAGGAGGGTTACTTGATGTTGAATACCTTACTCAGGCACTGCAGCTAAAACATGGTCAATTATGTCCTGAACTGCAAAATCCCAAAACTATGGAAGCACTGAAAGAACTGGAGAAAAAATCTTTCATTAAAGAGCATGAATCAAAGGTTTTGTACAAAAATTATATTTTTCTTAGGTTGATTGAAAACGGACTAAGGTTAATTTATGATGATTCAACAAATTTACTTGATTTTAAAAGTGTTCGGCAGGCTACCATACTTCATTTACTTAATCATCAGGGTTACTATGTCAATAATTTGAGGGAGGAGGTTGAATCAGCAACAACAGAAATTAGGAAAATCTACTTAAATTATTTTTAAAATAATGATGTAATTTATACTTGACAAAAAAACAATATATAATCATTAGATAATTAAATTTTCCAAGCATATTTTTATTCAGCTTGTAGAAAACTGAAGGCGTTAATAATATTTTATGGTTAATATTTTGATCAAGTAATATGGGAATTAATAATAAATATCTCAAATAATATGAGATAAAAATAAATAACAAAATAAAATATTTAGACACATGTCATATAAATTAGTTTATTTAATTATTTGTTAGGAACTATTATGAAAAATATTCAATTTACAATTAGTAAAAAATTACTTTTCATCTTCTTGATAAATTCATTTGTAACAATAATCATTACAGGATTGGTCATTCAGTCATTTACTGACATTTCCGAATCAATTAAATTTACTTCTAAAAGTTTTTCTTTTTTTAAATCAAATCTTGATTACATTAGGTTAGAGCAGGAGAAACTTAAAAACACAAATTTATTAATAGATGCAAGTATTGAAAATGCATTAAAAACTAAAAATAAATTAATTCAATCAAGTAAAGGTGTTAAAGATATAAATGAACGTCTTTTAGAAGAAAAATTTTCGTTAATTCATTCTTTACCTATTGATGAAGAAACAAAAGTTATAGATCAGATTAACAAAATTGGTGAATTAAACATAAGTCTTTCAAAGATTTTGCAGGATGTTGCTGTCACCCTCAATAAAACGTATGAGGCAAGAAAGATAATAAATGAAGAAATTCCAGAATTAAATGAAACCTTTTATGAGTTCGAGAAAAATATTGACAAAATTTATGGACGTTTGTTAATGAAATCAAGCAAAACACTTTCTGCATTGAGTACTGGAAGTTCCACGGAGTCACTTTCTGAAGGGATAAAAGCTAAAGAAAAAACTAAGAAAGATTTTTATAGAATCTTTGCTGAATTCAAGAAAATTTTTAACATTTTGACAGTAACAAGAGAGAAAATTGTCTATGTAGATATACAGGGTAATTTTGATAAATCAAAAAAGGAGTTTGGAGCATATTTGGAAATCATCAAAAATGATTTTTACCAAAAAAAATATAACGCTTTTGCAAATTCTCTAGAGCAAAATATTGAATCAGCTTTGACTGAGCGTAGTAATTTAACAGCTACATATGGATCAGTTATATTATTCCAAGAAACAAATAATATTCTTGGAGATGTAATAGAAAAAATTAGGGAAAAAATAAATACTAAGTATGACAGTTCAACTGACGATGTTATAAATGATGCCCAGCAGTTCGTATGGATAGTAATTGTGATTAGCATCATAGGGCTAGCTGTGAGTCTTATTTTCGGACTTTTTGTTAGAAGATCAGTTGTAGCACCAGTGAATGACCTCGTTGAAATGTCCAAGGATATAGCCCAGGGTGAAGGGGATCTTACCAAAAGGATTAAGGTTGCGGGGAAAGACGAACTTGGAGACCTATCAGGATGGTTCAACATGTTCTTGGAGAGGCTTAATAATCTTGTAATTGAAGTCAAGAAGAATGCGGCAAACATCGCAGTTTCATCCCACGAGATGGCTTCAGGGAATCAGGATCTTTCTTCCCGAACACACCAACAGAGTACATCTCTGGAAGAGACAGCCACATCAATGGAAGAGATTAACAGCATTGTTCAGAACAATGCGGAAGATGCCAAAAACGCAAATGAAATTACTAAGAAAGCGCAGCAGTCAGTTGTTACAAGTCGAACAGAACTAATGGATACGGTCAACAACTCGATTGAAACAAACCATGAAATGCTTCAGAATCTTCAGAATACTAATACCAGTGTTGTAGATCAGATGAGTGAGATTATGGATAGCTCCAAGAAAATTGAAGGAATCATCACATTGATGAACGATATTGCTTTCCAGACCAATTTGCTTGCACTAAATGCTTCTGTTGAAGCAGCACGTGCAGGTGAACACGGTAAGGGTTTCGCGGTGGTAGCCTCTGAGGTTCGCAAGCTTGCTCACAGATCTGCCCGTCTCATATTGTCAACCTTTGCTGATCTATGTATTTTTCAAATGAATATTATAGCGCACCCATTTTCTTGAGAATATTCCGGTGTATATCACGCTCTTTCTGCCAGTAGTCCTGCAGTTGCATACCTGTCAGAAAGCTACCCATCAGGCTTTTCTTCTTGCGGTATTTTTGCCAGTCAGCAGAATCAAAGACTTTCTTGAAGAGCCTCTGGTAATATGCTGCTGCAGCATAACTCATACCTGGAGCTCCTACAATACTTCGCTGCATGTAGTATACATAGTCTTTACCCAGTTCTTTGAAGGTAGGAGCATTAGGAAACATTTCCAACCTGTTGTCGGTAAATGCTGCGAGTGCAACTGTGGTTCCAGCCTTATAGAAACCTTCCTGCTCTGAAGGATTGTTTACCGTCGAATTTGCATGCTTGCCTGCAAGCTGCTTAGCCACCTTGCCTCCACCCTTGTAAGGTACATACTTCATACTGAGTCCGTAGGCCGCGTTCAGGAAATCGGTCAACAGCTGATCTTCCTGCAATTTACCGGTACCAGCCATGATCCAGTCACTACCTTTTGACTTGGCTGCTCTAACGAACTGGTTGACGTTAGTGATTCCTGAATCCTTGTGAACCCACAGTAGAAAAGTATCCTCTGCCATGCGGGCAACAGGAGTGAAGGTCGAGATATCTATATCGAGCCCCGGCTGACGCATCGGTGTTGTATAGAAACTGTTCAGTGTGACCATAATGGTGTGATTTGGATCAGACTTTGCCCTTTTCTTCAAATGCACTAGTGCCTCTGCTCCTGAACCACCAGGCTTATTAATCGGTGTGAGTGGCATAGAAGACCATCCGTTTTTTTCAATTACCGTTTGCATCAGACGAGCCATCTTATCTGCTCCCCCACCTTTACCAGCCATAATAACAAACTCAACCGGCTTCTTGGGCTTCCATGCAAACAGGCTCATTGGGGAAAGCAATAATGCAAGTCCTGCAATAATCAAAATGCATAGTCCCAGGGGTTTTATACGAATTTTAATCATATTTTCTCCTTTGTTTATAATTGAAATTCGTTCCGAGAAGTATGTTCCAGAACGGGAAAAACATAAACATATGCAGGTTTGATTAAAATGTCAAGAAACAAAATAACCTTAAAATCTATTGATTTTAAATACTACTCCTCTGAAACTACTAGCTGTGACTGGATTCCTAATTTATCAATACCTAGACGTATAGTCTGTCCTGGTCTCAGATAAATAGGTTCTGGTTTTTGCCCCATACCAACACCGGGCGGTGTACCTGTAGAAATTACATCACCAGTATTAAGAGTGAAGAACTGGCTTAGATAATGTACTAAATAAGCAACACCAAACACCATTGTCTTAGTGTTTCCGTCCTGATATCGTTTATCATCAACTTCCAACCAAAGGTTTAAATTTTGTGGATCACCTACTTCATCAGGTGTCACAAGCCAAGGACCAGTAGGTCCAAATGTGTCACAGCTTTTACCTTTGACCCATTGACCAGAGCGTTTTATTTGAAATTCCCTTTCAGAAACGTCATTAATTACACAATATCCAGCAACGTGATCAAGAGCATTATCCTGATCTACATATTTGGCCGGTTTGCCAATTACAACACCAAGTTCAACTTCCCAGTCAGTTTGAGTAGAATTTCGAGGAATGACAACATCATCATTTGGTCCGCAGATTGCGCTGTTGAACTTGGCAAAAATTATAGGTTCAGGTGGAACAGTACCGCCTGTTTCCTCGGCATGATCTGAATAATTAAGGCCAATGCAAATGAATTTACCTATCTTTCCTATACAGGGTCCTAGACGAGGATTATTATTAACTTCAGGAAGTGATGATATATCTGTATTATGAATTTTTTCTAGGTTTTCTGGTAAGAGAGTTTCTTCTGAAATATCGACAACCAGACTTGTAAGGTCTCGAATAGTTCCAGAATTATCAAGCAATCCAGGTTTTTCTATACCAGGGTTTCCAAATCTTAGTAATTTCATGTTTTTTTAAAATCTAAGTTGTTAAATTAATTTTCGGAATCATAATGGACAATACATTATAAAATTAGAAGTATTTAATTTCTTCTTCTAACATTTAACCATTTGATTATCTAAAGTTTAGCATAAGAATGAATCTTAATTACTATTTGAAGTTTGAAACTAATATATTTCAGTTAATGATGTCAATAAATTAATTTGAAATTATTATGAATTTAATAAGTTGATTAACTAGCAAAAGTAGATATAGAATAATCGGATGTATCGCTTATCCTGCAGCAAAAAATAGAAGAGCCGGGCTTAATCAAACATATTGAGGGTAATCGTTTTCCTGTAGGTGAGTTGAATGGAAAGGAAACAGATAGAATTAAAAAAGTATCAGAGTTATTAAAAGAATCAGGATTTAGAGCTAGGATTCTTGATGATATTCGCTCTGAAATATGGCTTAAACTCTGGGGAAATCTGACTTTTAATCCAATTAGTGCACTTACCCACTCAACTCTAGTAGATATATGCGAGTTTGATTTGACTAGGGAACTAGTTGCTAAAATGATGAAAGAAGCCCAAGTTGTTGGAGAAAGCTTAGGTGCACATTTTAGAGTACCTATAGATAAAAGGATATCAGGTGCTGAGATGGTTGGAAAACACAAAACTTCGATGTTACAGGATGTTGAAGCAGGTAAATCAATGGAAATTGAAGGAATGCTTGGTGCTGTAATTGAGTTAGCTAATTTAGTGGGAGTAAAAACTCCTACTTTGCAGGCAATATACTCATGCGTAAGTCTATTGGACAAAACTGTTCAAGATGAAAAAGTAAGTATAATGGGAAGACCTTTGAGTTAAAAATATATAAATTAGTAAAATAAAATATTCAAAAAAAGGTCATGGATTTAGGTGTTACAAAAAAAGTTATTCCGTTGATTGAAGCTGTACGTGAAATTGTAAATAATGAAATTGTGCCTCTGGAAGCAGAATTTTATCGGGAAGTTGAAAAATCTGAAAACCGTTTCAGATTTACTTCTAGAATGACAGAGATAATTGAAGGCTTGAAGGAAAAAGCTCGTGATCGAAAACTTTGGAACTTCTGGCTCAATGATACCAAGTTTGGTTATGGTCTGACCACAGTAGAATATGCCTATCTTGCACAGGAAATGAGGACTCAATTTCAGGCTGAAGTTTTTAACTGTTCAGCACCTGATACTGGGAATATGGAAGTATTGCTAAAATACGGAACTGATACTCATAAAAAGCTTTGGCTCTCACCACTGTTAGAAGGTAAAATACGTTCAGCATACTTGATGACGGAGCCTAATGTTGCCTCATCAGACGCTACAAACATTGAAATGAGCTGTGTAAAAAATGGGGATGAATATATATTGAATGGTGAGAAATGGTGGAGTTCTGGAGCAGGTGATCCACGATGCAGTCTTTATATCGTAATGGTACGCACAGCCGAAGATATAAATCCAAAGCATAAACGTAACTCAATGCTTTTGGTCCCATCTGATACTTCAGGAATTGAAATTATTCGTCCTATGCAGGTATATGGTCATGATGAAGCTCCCCATGGACACATGCATATTCGCTTTAGTAATGTCAAAGTACCCTCAGAAAATTTGCTTGTTGAAGAAGGTAAAGGTTTTGAAATAAGCCAGGGACGTCTTGGTCCTGGCCGAATACATCACTGCATGAGAGCTATTGGGCAGGCAGAGTTAGCCCTGGAGTTGATGTGCCGAAGGTCTCTTGAGCGTGAAGCATTTGGAAAAAAACTGGCAGATCTAGGAGCAAACTATGATATTATAGCCGAATGTAGAATGGATATAGAGCAGGCTCGTCTCCTTTGCCTGAAGGCTGCATGGATGATGGATCATACCGATTCTAAAACTGCAGCTCTATGGATTCATCAGGTTAAGGTTGTTACTCCAAGAATGGCACTTAAGGTAGTGGATGAGGCAATTCAGCTTTTTGGGGGACAGGGAGTTAGCCAAGATACTCCTCTAAGCAAAATGTGGATGCTTCTACGCACTATTCGTCTCGCAGATGGACCTGATGCTGTACATAGAAGACAAATTGCCAGGGCAGAACTGCGTCAATATTCGGACATGAATCTTTGATTGATGGAGCCTTTGGATTCAGAACTGAATCTAATCCTTGTGGAAAAAGCACTTCGCAGGAGAATGCCAGATTTCTGTGGACCTCTCACTGCAGAAAAGACTCCTAACGGACAATCTAATCCAACTTACATAATTTCTAGTAAATCAGGTAAATACATTCTTCGGAGAAAACCGGATGGGGTATTGTTGCCTTCAGCGCATGCTGTTGAACGCGAATATCGTGTTATGACAGCATTAGCTGAATCAGATCTACCTGTACCACGTACGCACTTTCTTTGTGAAGACCCGTCTGAAATAGGTTCAGTCTTTTTTATTATGGATTATGTCCCAGGAAATGTTTTTACTGATCCCGGATTGCCGGGTCTTTCAATCTATGAAAGAGAGATGGTATATGATCAGATGAATTTCGGTCTTGCAAAGCTTCACAAGCTGAAACATGAAATACTTGGATTGAGTGATTATGGTAAGAAAGGAAATTATTTTGAACGCCAGTATTCTCGATGGTCTAGGCAGTATGATGCTTCTGCCACTGAAAAATTTTCTGAAATGGATGATCTTCAACAATGGCTAAAAATTAATATACCTGAGGAAGAGAAATTACGATGTCTTGTTCATGGAGACTGGCGTATCGATAACCTTATTTATAAAAATGGTTCTTTCCATTTGGTTGCAGTAATTGATTGGGAAATATCAACTTTGGGTAATCCTTTGGCTGATCTTGGGACTCAGTTAATGCAATGGGAAATGCCTGCTGGAGAAGAAACAAGAGGTCTTGGAGGTCTAAATCGCAAATCTCTAGGTATTCCAAATAATAATGATTATGTAGAGAAGTATGCTAAGCGTGTTGGTATTACAGAAATACCAGATTTAACTTTTGCCGTTGCTTTCAGTTTTTTTCGCATGGCTGCCATAATGCAGGGTGTGAAGAAAAGGGTGCTTGAGGGAAATGCCTCTAATCCGGAATGGGGAATTAAGGGTATCAATTCTATTCAACTCTTTGTAAAAAAAGCACTTGAATATATAAAGAGCAAAGACTGAATTAATATAAAAAAGAAAATATTTTTTTAAGTTGGTTAAAAATATTTTCTAATTACGATCAACAATCATAGATGTCTAATTATATAATCATAATTTTTGATGCATAAAGGAGTTTGAATGTTAAAATTATACAATTTTTATCGCTCTTCAGCTGCATATCGTGTCCGAATAGCTTTGGAACTAAAAAAACTAAATTGGGAATCGGTACCAGTAAATTTGGGACTTGGAGAACAAAGATTTGAAAATTTTCTTAAATACAATCCTCAAGGATTGGTACCAGTTTTAGAATTTAATGGTGATTATTTTTCTCAGTCACTTGCTATAATTGAGTTCCTTGAAGAAATGACCCCAGATCCACCTTTGTTGCCCAAAGATTTAATGGAACGTGCAAAGGTGCGCCGTTTTGCTCATCAAATTGCGATGGAAATACACCCTTTAAATAATTTGCGAGTTCTAAAGTATTTAGAAAAAAATTTAGGATTAAATGAAGACAAAATAACATCATGGTATCTACATTGGATTGAGGAGGGATTTAATGCTTTGGAACAATTTTTAAAAAAAAATAATTATAAGTCACATTTTTGTTTTGGTGAAAGCCCTAGCTTGGCAGATGTTTGCTTAATCCCTCAAGTTTATAACGGACTGCGTTTTCATTGTAAACTTTCAAAATATCCTTTAATTAAATCTATCTGGGACCATTGCAAGTCTAATGAGGCATTCAACCGTGCGGCTCCAGAATCCCAACAGGATGCTCCTAAAGAATAGACTGTGACTAAAAAAACTTCCATGCCATTTATACTTTATGTTGAATGACTATTTACTGACTGTGATTTCGAATATTGGAATGATATCACTGCTAGCCATCTCAGCTTACATTTTGTTGATCACGGGAGAGATTTCTTTTGGCCAACAGGCTTATTTCGGAATAAGTGCATATTCAGGCGCTATAGCAACTACACTTTGGGGGTGGCCATTTTGGGTTTCACTCCTCTTTGGGAGCCTACTTGCTGGGATTGCTGCAGGATTGGTCAGCGCACTAACTGTGAGAATCAGTGGACTTTATTTTTCTATTTCAACTCTTGCGTTCTCTGAAATGGTTAGACTATTCCTACTAAAATTTAGTTACCAAAAAGAAATTGATGGTGAGCTTCTAGGTCCTAATGGTGCAGAAGGATTTGGTGGGATACGATGGATTTTCGATAACAATATAAGTGTATTTCAGTATACTTTGCTGATTTACCTTATTCTTTTTCTAGTCATTATTTGTCTATTTTTTATTGAGCGCTCCGGTTTGGGTATGATCTTCAGGATGATAGGTCAGGATCCTATGTTAACACGCGTACATGGTATAAATCCTGTGAATTACAAAGTTTTTGCTGCTGTATTAGCAGGTTTCATTGCTGGATTAGGAGGGATGCTTTATGCCCATTCATTTACGTTTATTGAACCACAGATATTTAATGTCATGCTAGGTGTTCATTCTCTTGCATATGGTCTTATTGGGGGACTGGGTACTGTATTTGGGCCATTGATTGGTGTGGCATTAGACATTGGGCTTTTGGAATCCATTCGCGTTATACATGGTTACCGAATGATTGTTTTTGGTGGACTGGTTGCTATTATGCTGATCTTAATGCCACGTGGAATTCTCGACGAAAAACGTGTTTATAGACTAAGACTTGCTTTAAGGAATTGGCTACATGTTTGAGTTAATAAAAATTTGTAAATCTTTTGGTAATTTACGCGTCCTTAAATCTATTAGCATCAAGATAAAGTCAGGAATTGTAACTGGTCTAATTGGCCCAAATGGATCTGGAAAGACATCTTTGGTTAATATCATGAGTGGAATTTATCCAATAGATTCAGGACAGATTCTATTGGATGGTAATGACATTAGTGGAGCAAAATCCTATCAAATTTCCAGGCTGGGTGTTTTCCGTACATTTCAGCACATCCGAATTTTTGAACGTATGACTGTTATTGAGAATATCATTTCAGCCATGATTAGTCATGAATCTTTCTCATTTTATGGATTTTTAGCGCAAGTCAGAAATCCAGAAGATCCTAAAGTTAATATTGCTCAGAACATTCTTGAAATAATGGAGATGGAAAATGATTCTAATCTTTTTGCCGGAGATCTTTCACTTCCCAAGCGTAGACGTCTTGAAATCGCAAGGGTCCTAGCACGAGACCCTAAAGTTATTTTATTTGATGAACCAGCTGGAGGAATGACACCCAAGGAAACTGAAAGCCTTGCGCATTTGATAAATAAAAATGTTGCACCGGGTAGGACTTGTTTAGTTATAGAACATAAAATGGATCTAATTGCGAAAGTTTGTGAGGAGCTTTGTGTTATCAATCATGGTGAAAAAATTGCCCAGGGAGATCCAAGTGTAGTTTTTAATCAGCCTGAGGTCATAGAGGCCTACTTAGGAAAGGTATGAAACCATTACTGAATGTATCCAGTTTGAAAGTAAATTATGGTGGGGTTTATGCTGTAAAAAAAATTTCTATAAAGGTATACGAAGGACAAATTGTATCTATAACAGGTGCTAATGGTGCTGGTAAAAGTTCTACATTAAATGCACTTACTGGAATTTATGCACCATCATCTGGAGAAATAGTCTTTCGTGGTGAGAACATCGCTGGATTTCACGCACACAGGATTGTCAAAAGGCGGCTAGTTCAGGTTCCTGAAGGGAGGCATCTATTCCCTAACCTTACAGTTCGAGAAAATCTTTTTACTGGGAATCATTGTTTAGGTAGGTTTTTTCTAGGTAAATTCATTCCAGAAAATATACTTAATATATTCCCAATGCTAAGAGACCGTTTGGATACAAGTGCTTCAAGCCTCAGTGGAGGTCAAGCTCAGATGTTAGCACTTGCTAGGGGGTTGATGGCTCAGCCACTTCTATTGCTGCTGGATGAGCCTACTTTGGGTCTAGATCCAATTATGGTAAAGGAGGTTTTAAATTTACTTTCTATTCTTCGTAAACAGGGGTTGACTATACTTGTAGTGGAACAGAATGTTAGACAAACACTTGAAATTTCTGATTATGCCTATGTTCTAGAAAGTGGAAGGATGGTTATGGAAGGTAGAGGGACAGAATTACTAAATGATTCCATGCTCGTTAAATCGTATATTGGTTTTGGTAAATCGTAAATAATCTTATTAAAATTAAATTATATTCTTAATGGTTAATCAATCTTATGACCCTATGATCCTGACTCATATTTTACCTTTGAGTGTTAGAAAATCTTTTATAATCGCCACTTAATACCAGCTTCAATACAAACTATAGAAAACTCTGGAGCTTTAGTAAGTAATAAAGGTACGTATTGATTTAAAATAAATCTACTTGTCTGCAGGAACCCAATCTGGCAATGGTTCTCCACCTGTATAGTGATTATGAGCAGGGGTTTCTCTGAAAATACAATATACGTCTTCGGGATCAATATCTAAAATATCTTTTAGAACAGAAGAAATCCCGTCAACCAACCCTTTTTTTCTTTCCGGTTCACGTCCTGGCCTTAAATCAACATCTACTACAGGTAAACCATCACCAATAATCCCAAATGACTCTCTTATTGAAACATAATCATATCTAACTTGTTTCGGAGCGAGTGTCTTTAAGACGACTTCTCTTACTTTTTTTTGTATCTTTTCTTTATCATCGTTTGATACTCCTTCTGGTAAATCAATTCTTATGAGAGGCATAATATCTTTTCGTTTATAGGTTAAATTTATTTAAGAAAACATAATATTTTGAATTGTTGAACTACATTCATGATTTTGGTGCAAAACTTCCTACACCACAGGATTCCATTACCTGACAAATTTCTTTAAGAATTGCTGGGTCGTCAATAGTCGGTGGAGCAGGAACATCTTCTCCTTTAGCCAATTGGCGGATTGTTTTTCTAAGAATTTTACCAGATCGCGTTTTGGGAAGCCGACTAACTATAACTGATTGTTTAAAATAGGCAACTGCTCCTATTTCTTTGCGGATGATGGTTACCATTTCTTGCTCCAATTGATCCTGACTGATATTTATACCGTCTTTAAGTACTGCAAAACCAACAGGAATCTGCCCTCTAAGCTCATCGTCAATACCTACCACAGCACATTCTGCAACTGCAGGATGTGATGCAATTAGTTCCTCCATTTGTCCAGTTGACAAACGGTGTCCAGCTACATTAATTACATCATCCACTCGCCCCATTACATATACATATCCATCATTATCGATTAGTCCTCCATCTCCTGTAAGGTAGTAGCCTGGGTATTTTGAAAGATATGAGTCTCTAAAGCGTTTGTCATCATTCCAAAGAGTTGGAAGGCAGCTTGGAGGTAGAGGTAGCTTGACGACAATGTTTCCCGTTTCACCTGGCTGGCATGATTCCCCTTCATCATCCAAAATCTTTACATTATATCCGGGTACTGGAAAAGTAGGTGAGCCAATTTTTACAGGATAAGGTTCAAGCCCCATCATGTTTGAACACATGGGCCAACCGGATTCGGTCTGCCACCAGTGATCGATGACAGGTATTTCAAGAATTTCTTTAAGCCATTCGTAAGTTGGGGGATCCAATCTTTCTCCAGCTAAAAACAAATAGCGAAGACAACTGATGTCATACTTATCTTTTAATTTTGCAGTAGGATCTTCCTTCTTGACTGCACGAAATGCAGTTGGGGCAGTAAAAAAAGTATTAACCTGATGTTCAGAAATAATCCTCCAAAATGATCCTGCATCTGGAGTTTTTACCGGCTTACCTTCATAGAGAACAGTAGTGCATCCATGAATCAGGGGCGCATAGACTATGTAAGAGTGTCCTACTACCCATCCAACATCCGAGCCTGCCCAATAGACATCACCTGGTTCAGAATTGAATATTGCTTTCATACTATATTTAAGTGCAACTGCGTGTCCTCCATTGTCCCTTACGACTCCTTTAGGCAGACCAGTAGTTCCTGAAGTATAAAGTATGTATAGTGGATCTGTTGCATCAACAGGAACAGGACTTGCCGGTGAGCTTCTATTTGAAAGTTCATTCCAGTCTAAATCTCGTCCTGTCTTCATTGATGCTTTTGATTGGAGACGCTGAAGGAGAATAACTGTTTGAGGCGGATGCTGCGAAATACGAATTGCTTCATCGACTAGTGGCTTATATTCAATCACGTTGCTAAATTCAATTCCACATGAAGCGGTCAAAAGTATTTTAGGTTTTGCATCATCTATACGAATTGCCAGCTCTTTTGGAGCAAATCCACCGAACACAACCGAATGAATTGCTCCTAAACGAGCACAGGCAAGCATAGCAACCAATGCTTCAGGAATCATAGGCATGTATATGATGGCTCGATCTCCCTTTTCTATGCCATTATCCCTAAGTACACCAGCGAAATTTGCAACTTTTTCTAAGAGCTCTTTGAAGCTAAATTTACTCTGAGAATTGGTGACTGGCGAGTCATAGATAAGTGCTGTTTGATCTCCACGTCCACACTCTATGTGATAATCGAGCAATAAATAACTTGTGTTGAGCTTTCCTCCCTTAAACCAGCGGTAAAAACCGTTTTCATCCTCTGATAGGATATTATTTGGAAATTCATACCATTTAATTAGTTCAGCTTGTTTTCGCCAGAAATATTCAGGTTTTTCAATCGATTCTTGAAATTCTTCTTTATAACCCATGATCATCCATAAATGCAATTTTCTGATAAATTCAATTTCAAACTATAAAATTTAATTTTAATCTTCATTTAAACTCTCTCCTGTGCCAAACGTTGTCGTAAAACAATACTTTGCCCAAAAATTCCGCCAGGTCTCAATACTAGCATTACAAAAAGTAAGAGGTATGCTGAAATGTCTCGTAAAATAGGATCACCATACCAAAAAACATTTGCTTCAACAATACCCAGCAGCAAGCCCCCTATAATTGCTCCTGGAAGCGATCCCATTCCTCCAAGCATCATTGCGATCAAACCTTTGAATGTGGCCCATAGTCCAAAAAATGGTGTTATTTGTGAGTCAGTAGATAAAATAAAAAAACCGGCTATTCCACCCAGAAGTGAAACTAGAAAGAAGGACAAGAAAAGTGTCTTAGAACGATTTATTCCGATGTATAAAGAAGCCATTGGATTGTCCGATAAAGCACGGATAGCAAGTCCTTGCCTTGTTTGGTAAAGAAAAAAATGTAGAATTAACACAATAATAAGCATCAGTATAAACATGGTTAAATGCTCACTACGGACGTAAAAAGGACCAAATTCGATTGTTTTCGCTGCGAAGAAAGCTGGAAATGGATAAGTCCTCTCTGGGAGTAAATGCATAGCAATTTCTTCAAGTTGCATCCAGATTACAAAACTTGATACCATCGATGCGATTGTAGAATCACTCTTTATAGCTCTGAAACAGAGCCGCTCTACGTATATACCTACCACTACAGTGCCAAAAATTGTACCTAGTAACACCAGCCAGGCATTTTGTTCGAGATTAAGATATAACCAAGTTCCAAAATAAGCTCCAAGCATAATGCTAGGACCATAGGATAGATTTATACGTTTCATTACACCAAAAACCATGGTGAATCCTAGCGCAAGAAGGGAATATCCTGAGCCTATCATTAATCCATCTATACAATTTTGGAGGAACTCTGTAAACATTTAATTCGTATTATGAAATCATTTTATTTCAGCACCTAAATAGGCACGCTTTATAACCTCGTCTTGGTGGATTTCTTCTGGACTGCCACTAAAGCTCACCTTGCCTTTTTCGAGAAGGTAAACCATGTTTGCAACTTTAAGTGCCATCCTAGCATTTTGCTCGACAAGAAGGATTGTAACGCCTTCTTCATTAAGTTGTCTTATAATTGAAAATATTTCTTTTACAACTAAGGGAGCAAGACCAAGAGAAGGTTCATCCATGAGAAGAATTTTTGGTTTTGCCATCAGTGCACGGGCAATAGCAAGCATTTGTTGCTCACCTCCTGAAAGTGTTCCTGCAAGCTGATTACGGCGTCCTTCCAGTGGAGGAAAGCGTTGATACATTTTAAATATATCATTTTCTATCGATGGATCATTAGATGATCGTGTAAAGGCTCCAGCATTTAGGTTTTCCTCAACAGACATCTGTGGGAAGATCAATCGATTTTCTGGCACAAGAGCTATACCTTTACGAACGATTGTCTGTGCTGACTCACGAGTGAGTTCTTCGTCCTCAAGAAATATTGAACCAGTACGTGACTTCAATATTCCTGCAATTGTGAACATGGTAGTAGTTTTCCCTGCTCCATTTGGGCCCAGTAAACAAGTAATTTCTCCCTTCCTTGCCTCAAGTGTTAGTCCATTTAAAGCCTGAATTTCTCCATAAAATGAAGTTATGTTTTCTGTTCTCAGCATAATTTTTTAATCATCTTCTGAGTAACCAAGGTAGGCTTCCTGTACAGCATCATTATTTTGAATCTCTTGTGGATTGCCTTCAGCAATTTTGGACCCAAAATTGAGAACAGCTATTCGGTCTGTAACACCCATTACCAGCTCCATTACGTGTTCTATAAGGATAATTGTAATTCCTTGAAGTTGCATACTGCGAATTCTTCCATCAAGATCACGAATTTCATCCTTATTCATTCCTGCAGCTGGTTCATCTAGGAGTAGTAGCCGTGGTTTAGTTGCCAAAGCGCGGGCTAATTCTAGTCTTCGTTGTTCACCAAAGGCAAGACTGGAAGCTAGTTCATCTGCTCGATTCCCTAGGTTTGAAAATTCTAACATCTTTTCAATTTCTTTTTTCACAATACTACTTTTACCGAACCAACGGTAAAAACTGCTTTCGGTTTTTATATCCTCCACAGAGTTTCGGGCTACCCAAAGGTTTTGCCAAACAGTAAGATTAGGGAAAAGACGAATGTTTTGAAATGTGCGCGCAATACCTTTTTTTAATCGCTGATGAGTTGGATTTTCAGATAAAATTTGACCTTCAAAAATTACATCACCTTCTGTAGGTAGAAAGATACCGCAGATAACATTGACTAGAGTACTCTTACCTGAGCCATTTGGCCCTATGACTCCATATATTTCTCCTTCCTCTACCTCTAGATCAAGTTCATTAAGTGCCTTAACTCCACCAAAATGTTTTGAAATTGATTGTATTTTTAGCAAATTAAGATGTTTATTTTATTGTTATGAATAAAAATTTTGGCTTATTTCTATTATTTTATATATCTATACTCTGATAGCCTTTTTAATTAAATCCATGGTCTGCTTGTCAAAAAGACCAAGAGGTTTAAAATTCATAGCCAAAACGATTAGAAGTCCAAATAAAATCATTCTCCAGTCTCCTAAAAATCTTAGTCCTTCTACAAGCAAACCCTGAATAAATATTACTGCCACAAGAGTACCAAATACATTTGAAAGTCCTCCTAGAATTGGGTAAGCAATCGCAAATGTTCCTAGAAGTACTGTAAAACTATGATGGTCCAGTGAAGTAACCTGATGGGCATAAAGTCCCCCAGAAATCCCAGCAATGAAACCTCCAGCAGTCATTGCGGAAACTTTAACAACTGTAAGATTAATACCAACGCTGCTTGCTGCTAATTCATCTTCACCAACTGCTCGAAGAACCGCTCCGGTACGAGACTGATCTGACCACCATATAACTCCCATTATTAAAATAACAAAAGACCATAAAAATAAGGTGACTTCAAAATTACTCCAACCGTTGTCACTAAAATATCTTATCTCAGCAAATCCCATTGTACCGTCAGGTCCAATTTCTTCACCATTCCTAGTAACACGCCATTTGAGGTTGTAGAAGAACATTCTTACAAATTCGCTAAAAGCAATTGTTGCCACTACAAGCATCAATCCCTTTACTCTAAGAGCAGGGAATCCTACCAAAAAAGCAAGAAATCCTGATACCAACATAGCGACTAAAACTGATGGAATAATATTCCACTGAAAAATAACTGTCAGTATAGCAGCAGTATATGACCCTACAGCAAAAAATCCTGCCTGAGCTAGGGAAAGCTGTCCTGTTTGCAAAAGTAAATATGCAGAGAGCCCAAGCATTGTGTGAATTCCGATCGTATTGATAAGGTTAAGATAAAAGTCCATGCAGATTATTTGTACTTACTTAATTTTTCAATCACGATTAATTGTTTTTGAAAATATTCCATTGGGTCGAAAAATCAAAAAAATAAATAAAAGTGCTACAACATACATGTCTCTTTCATCTATACCACGAATATATAGAAAAAAATTCTCAAATGCACCAACAAAAAGTCCAGCTATAATTGCACCCGGAATGGACCCTAATCCACCAATAACTGTAACAATTAACCCTTTAATAGTTAAAGGCACAGTCATCACAGGTGACAGAACTCCAACTGCAGCTGCAGTCATTGCACCAGCGATGCCGCCTAATAAGCCCGCTATAGAAAAAGTGATAGAGTTTGTACGATGAATATTTATTCCACAAAGTTGTGCTGCTATATCCTGTTGAGCCACTGCTCGCGTAGCCATTCCAAGACGGGTTTTAAATAGTACATACAATAACAATAATGTACTTACTATTCCAATAAGGAAAACAAAGAGAAGATCACCACGAATTCCAAATGGCCCTATTTCAAAATATGCATCCTCAAATAACCCTGGAAAATTCATAGGAGAACCAAGCGTGGCGAGTACTATTAACTCGTCGATGAAGAACAGTCCACCGACAGAGGCCATAAGTGCCGCTAGGTGATTATGAGTGGGAATGAATCTAAAGCAAGTCTGATAGACGATGTAACCCAGCAATGTGGAAATAACCGCTGATACAGCAAAAACAAAAATAATTGTAGCATCAAAAAATAGCGATACAGCTAAGCCAACATAAGCACCTGCAATGGCTGCACCAGCATAAGCCATGTTGAGTTTACCCATTGCTCCAAAAATAAGAGTGAAGCCAATTCCTATCAAGGCATAAGTTGATCCAAAAAGAATTCCATCCCAAATGGTCTGGATAATTTCAACTGCTTCGTATAAAAAATCCTCCATGACTGAATAGTCTCCATTTACATTAATAAATATCCCACTGCTTTATTAATTTCAGTGGGATATTATTAACAATTGTTTCAATCAGGAATTTGGGTCATGTATTACTTTCCATTTACCGTTTACAACTTGCACGTAAACATATGGTTTAGATGCCTCTCCAGTGCTTCCATCTCTTGTTAAATGACCAATAAGTCCTTTTTGGGATGTTATTGAGGCAAGAGCATTCCTAAATTTTCGACGATCCTCTTGAAGAGTAGAAGGTTTACCCATAATAGAAGTACGTTCTACTGCATGTTTTATAAGGTATGCATTCTCCCATGCTGCCGCACTATGAAGATCCAAAAAACCTCCTGCTTTTGAAACTATACTATTGGCTTTCTTCGCTTCAGAGGTTATTGGTGCAAACCCTGTTGGAATAATAATACCTTCAGCTGCACTCATGCAACCATTAAGAGTCTCCTGACTTGCAGAACTTGTAAGACCTACCATCAATTTTGGTTTTACCCTCTGACGTTTCATTTCTTTCATGAATCCGCATGCTGAAAATGGATGTGATGCAACTATAACCATGTCTGCATTCTGCTTTTTAATCTTCCTTGCCTGTACAGTATAATTTGTATCTCCCATAAGCCAATGTTGAGACTTGGCTGCTGCCTGCAGTTCTTTCATTCCTTGTTTAAC
Source organism: uncultured SAR324 cluster bacterium (assembly GCA_902564345.1). Lineage (GTDB taxonomy): Bacteria > SAR324 > SAR324 > SAR324 > NAC60-12 > Arctic96AD-7. Next base: position 76,893 of record CACFAY010000003.1, on the reverse strand, counting down.
TTTCGGTCCTAATTCAGGTACAGGTGGTCCAACCCATTGAAACCCATGCTTAACAGCCATTTGGGCAATAATGGCAGTATAAGTTACAAATGAATGTCCTTGATCAGTTTCTGAGCCACCAGTGAATGTTTTTACATTTGGATATGCTGTTCGTATCCATTTAAAAAGTTCATCATACATTGTTATTTCATTTGGAACATTTCTAAAGGACCAGTCAGAAATTTTGGCTAGACCAGGCCTAATACATGTATCTGCTAATATTGGCATCTGAACACCAGAATCTGAATCATCTCCCCTTTTTTTCTGCAATACACCAAACATGGCTTGACATACTCCTGAACATGTTGTGCCCATTCCTACTATAGCATCAGTTGTAGAAGCTGTTTTCCGAAGGATTGCTATTGCTTCATCCTTTTTACAGGCACTGTCTTCATAGCCAATTACTTCCATAGGTGCCATACTTCCATCACCCATTCTGACACCTCCTGCAGCATTAATTTCTGCTACTGCTGATCTTAATGCTGCCTCTGAATTTACTCCAAAGGACTTAAGAGGTCCTGATTTTGCCCCCCATCCTAATACTTTTAGAGAATGGCCTCCAGAAATAGCGTTTTGGGGAATTGAAAGCGCAATTAAGAGCATACTCGCTCCTATTAATTTTGAAATATTTTTCATATTTTATTTTTGTTATTAAGTTGTTAAAAAATGGCAAAATTTCTTTTGCACTGTTAGATGGAGAAATCTAGTAATTATATTAACTATATTTCTTCAAACAATTATTCAGTAATCAAACTTCATAGGCACTTCTCCTTTTCAGTGTTTATGTTCTTTTATATGATTGTGATGGCATTCCATCTCTTTTTTTTTTTTTATTCCTATATTACCAATATAATCATGTGAATTTTCATTATTTTTCCCACCAAAAATCAATTTTTTTATGATTCTATTCCTCTTGGGTTTAGTAAAATCCATCTTTAAAACCCATTCTCCGTACATATCTAATTTCAATATGGCACTATATATACCTAATCCAATAGAATTGGCCATAACTGGCCTAATATTATGTGCACCAGGCATAGAAGGCATATCTGCACCAACAGTGAAATTAGCACCCAATATTTTTTTTTGGGTTTTTTGATCTGTCAAGGTAATTATACAATTATAAACAAGTTTTTCTTCTGTACCTTTGCATTCAACTTCTGAAATCGTCTTTGCAAAAATATTTTCTGTATAAAAAAAACTTAAGTACCCAAAAACAAATGCTAAAAAAACTAAAATTCTTCTACTTACCAAAAATTTAATCATTAGTTTAAATCTATTTTTGGATTATTAAATATTTTTATTTAACATTATTAATTAAAATAATATCTAATTAAGTTTGTTGATGAAAGATTTTATTCCCTTATTAGCGTCTTTTGACATCATGTTACAGGCCATGGTTTCGCTGGCAAAGGCATATGCTTCTTTCATATTTAGTTCTATTTGTTTGTAGAACATTTTCTTGCCGGTGGAAACAGCCTCTGGGGATTTAGCAAGAATTGAATCTGCCAGAATTTTAATTTCTTCATCCAACTTTTCTAAAGATGATATCCGATTAATCAATCCCCAACTTAAGGCAGTATGAGCATCGATGAACTCTCCGGTGAGTAGCAATTCCATAGCCTGTTTCCTAGGAATATTTCGGCTAATAGGAACAGCTGGTGTAGAGCAAAATAAGCCAACGTTTATTCCAGATGTTGCAAAGCGTGCATCTTCCGCTGCAACCGCTAAATCGCATGCTGCAACTAGTTGGCAGCCTGCTGCAGTTGCAATACCATGGATACGGGCAACAATAGGCTGAGGCATTTGATTAAGAGTCATCATCATTTTGCTACATTTTTTGAAGAGTGTGTGGTAATATTTCTCCTCTGGTACATTAATCATTTCTTTCAAATCATGTCCAGCACAAAAAGCTTTTCCTGCACCCTGCAAAACCACAATCCTTATTGCTTCGATTTTTGCAATTGCGTCCAAATGTTCTTGAAGTGAATCTAACATTGCTTCAGATAAAGCATTGTATTGTTTTGGACGGTTCAGCGTAAGGGTTACAACACCATTTTCATATTCCTGCAAAACCAGAGATTCTGGTGAAGGATTAGCATCTAATGTTTGAATTTTAGAGGGTTTCATTATACTCCTTACTTGAAATTGTTGATCTATAAAGAAAAATTAAGCATGTTTCAATCTTTATAAACATACATTTAGGTGTTAAAATGCTTAAAATGTCAAATGTTTGTTTAAAAAATAAAAAAGCCAACAAGCATAATTAGCGAAGATTCCCCTTTTTTATGATTTTTTAGTATTCGGAACTAACTAACATCAGCAAAATTTTACATTGATTAAAGTTGTATTTAATTGTTTTTTTAAACTCTTAATTTTGAGAAAAGTTCATTAACAATTGGTATAAATGATTTATAAAGTGAAATAAAAAAATACTATAAATGTATGTTAATTAAACTACTTATTAGCATAAATATACTTTACAAATTTATTCCAAATGCTTTGAGTTTTAATCATAATTATGGGTATTGGTAATCAAGAAGAGTTTTTATGTTTTATTATTATAAAAGAAAAAAATTATTCTTTTAAATAAAATTGTGTACGAATTATATGAAAAAATATAACGGTAACCACTAAAAAAGCACCAATAATCATTGTAATACTTGGTTTCTCTCCAACAGCTAACCACACCCAAAAAGGACCTATTACCATTTCCAGCAGCATAACTAAACTTACTATAGCAGATGTCGTATATCGAGGAGCAATGCTGATCAGTCCAAATGATACTGGCAGAATTAATATTCCCATGGTAATGATTGTCCATAAAGGTGCTATAAAAATACTGTCCTCAGCACTTAGCAAAAATCCAAAGATACCACTCAACAATGCCCCAATAGCAGCAGCAGGTATTACTTCAAGTTCCTTGTACTTCCTTGCCATTGTAAAAGCCAATGCTAATCCAGAGGCAGTAATACAGCCATAAACAGCACCAAGTATACTTGATCCATCCGGCTGTCCTATGGCATTATTGCCGTCACTTACAACAATAATAACTCCTACCATCGCGAAAATTATAGTAGCCCAGCTTACCCATCCCTGAGACTCTTTCATAAGAAAAATTGAAAAAATTGCAGCAAATACTGGCATTGTAGCGACTGCTGTGAGAACAACCATCACAGAAGTTTCTTGAATCCCAAGTGTAAAAGTCACGGAATTGATAGCGAAAGCGATTATAACTATTACTCCCTGCCAGCTATAAATTGAATTTATCTTCTTAAATGTATTAGAATGTTGGAATAAACTCCAAAATATCAAAAGAGTAATGCCCATTAAAACTCCTCTCCAGCCCATCAATGGCCAGCGGTCAAGATTTGAAAATCTCATTACCATGGTGTCTGGGGTCAGTATTAACACACCAATTAGTACAAGGAAATTTCCATAACTTTTTGGACGGTTTTTGAAAAATCGATTTATAATAAAATTTTCATTCATTAATTTTTAATATCATTTATGTTTTCTTTCATAATCCTTCTAATGCCACATCAAGACTTTCTTAAATATATAATAATGGTTAGAGATTACTTTAATTGAATACTTGATGCAAGAGTTCAGATCTACTGTGAATTTTTAAAATTTTAACTTTAAAGCCTTTTTTGCAAAAATGATTTTTAATGTAATATACTTGACTTTTTGGTAAAGAGAACATCTAACTTAAAAATATTAATATGTTTTATGAACCTTCAAAAAATAACCATGGATTGTCAAAAAATCCTTTCAACAGTCTTATTGTTCCCCGTCCTATTGGTTGGATAAGTTCAATTGATAATGAGGGAAATATAAATCTAGCTCCATACAGTTTTTTTAATGCAGTATGTTACAGACCGCCCACGGTTATGTTTTCTTCTGGTTCAAGCAGTGGGAAAGACGGTATGAAGGATACTCTCAGGAATATAGAAGCTACTGGTGAATTTGTCTGCAACCTTGCCACTTGGGAAACAAGAGATCAAATGAACCAGACTTCAGCTTCTGTTTCTCCCAAAACAGATGAAATGGAACTGTCAGGTTTAACTCCTCTCATTTCAAACCTGGTAAATGTTCCTCGTGTTGCAGAAACTCCTGTTAATCTGGAATGTCGTTACCTGAAAAGTATACGTGTGCCAAGTTGGGAAGAAAGGGACCGATATTTTCTAGTACTTGGTGAAGTAATTGGGATTCACATTCGTGACGAATGTTTAACTGAAAACGGTCTGGTAGATATCGCAAAAATAAACCCCATTGGAAGAATGGGATACAATGATTATACTAGTGTAAGTGGCAAAACAATATTCACTATGGTTAGGCCAGATTAATTTTAAAGGTATCATTTAGGAATTGCATCCAAAACTTCCAGAAGATCTGTATTATACTCCGGATTCTGATATCGTTGGGATTTCACAAAGTTTTCAAAACTTAAACCTGTTGTTCTAACAGCAAACTTGAGTGCTTCTGCTGATTCATTTTCCTGTCCTGCTTTTGCAAACGATGCAGCTAAATAAAAGAGGCTATCTTTATTAGGTGTTTTTATCTTTTTAAAACAGTTTATGGCTGCTTTAAAATTCTTTAACCAATAATGACACATTCCTTCGTCAACATATAAGTCATCAGGACAGAAGGGGTTTATCCTCATAGCCCAGTGTACTGTCTTAAGAGCTTTCTCAGGTTCTCCGAGATAAACAAGTAAAGCGGCGTTTTTCCCCATAATATAAGCGTCACTTGGACAGAGTTGTTTGGCCTTCTCATGGTGGTGCCTAGCAAGTTCAAAATTACCCTTTTCAAGTGATATGGCTCCCATAATTCTATGAGCCTCATGATCATTTGGATCAATCTCCAAAGCCTTAGTTACTGAATTAGTACACTTTTCTAGAATACTTTCCCTTGATTCATTCGGATTCCATCTTCCATAATTTGCCAGAGAACAGGCCTTCCATGCATAAGCTCTAGCATAATTGGAATCAATTTTAATTGCCTTTTCAAATAGTTCTACTGCTTGTTTTGCATGATCAGCGGTAACATTGCTTTTCCTATGATGTTCAAGTCCATGAAGGACAAGATCGTAAGCAGTTAGGTTTTCAGGTCGGGTACTCGATAGTAGTTTTACTTCATCATCCTCTACTCTGCCTGCAATTGTTGAGACTATTGTATCTACTATTTCATCATGAATATCGAAAATATCTTCGATTGTTGTATCGAAATTATGAGACCAGACTGTACTTTCCCGGTTAGCTGCAACTAACTTTGCTCCAATACGCACCTTCCCCCCCAGCTTTCGTACATTCCCTTCAAGGATATATCTTACACCAAGTTCTTCACCAATCTGTTTTGGGGTTTTTGATTTATCTTTATAGCTAAAACTGGCATTACCTGAAACAACTAGTAGCTTGCTGAATTTGGAAAGTGATGAAATTAGATCTTCAGAGAAACCTTCACAAAAATATTCTTGCTCCTCATCCCTACTAAGGTTTTTAAAAAGCATGACAGCGAGTGAACCTGGTTCAGCGCGTTCAATTTTCAAGTGTGGAGTATCTTCATAATTTAAATAGCGCTCAATCCCTTTATGTTGAACAACAAAATAGGCCTGAATCGGTTCAGCAATGTTTTTTAATTTAAGTAGTCCTGCATCTTCAAAAGATACCTGTAGTTTTTGATTAATCAGATCAAATACTTGTTTAGAGATACAAATACCAGATGGATTTGCAGCAGACTCTAGTCTGGAAGCAACATTAACCGCATCGCCAAAAAGGTTCCCTTTAGAAACCATCACATCACCTATATTAATTCCAATCCTGAAAATCATTTGTTTACTTTCTGGGATATTTTGATTCATGTCATTCATTTTTATCTGCATCTGTACTGCACACTCAGTAGCCTTTACAGGGCTTACAAATTCTGCTATCAAGCTATCACCTGCACCACCGAAAACAGATCCGTTATGGTCTGTAATCACATTGTCAATTACCTCTCTTCTTTCACCTAGTATTTGAAGTGTCTCCTCCTCATTTTTACCCATCATTTTGCTAAATCCAACTACATCTGAGGCAAAAATGGTGCTAAGTTTTCTTTCCATTTGATTAGAAAAATTAGATGTTGGAATAAATTTTATAAATCATTAATGATAAAAGATACTTTACATTGTAGAAATGTATCCAAAATATATATTAGAGTCAACCTTATATACTTGCATTTAGAACAGAATTAGAAATTTAAATTCATCAATTTGCTATCCAACAACAAATTAAGTTTTATACTCTTTGAATCGGTTTTTATAAATTTTTTTGACTTATATTGTAACATCAATCTAAGTAAAATATTTGACTTTTAAATTAAATTCAAAATTTTATTCTATAACTAAATAATAATGCTGAAAATAAAAAATAAATTTACTTAAAGAAAAAAAATTATGGCTAAATGGATAAGTTTTAATTACAAAGATGATGTGGGTTTGTTTGGCATAATGGATATTGATTTAATTATTGAACATGAGGGTAACTTTTTTGAAACTCCTAAACCAACAGGTCGAAAAATTCCATTAAATGATGTTCAATTATTGGCACCGTTGGAACCGAATTCTATTTTTGCATTATGGAATAATTTTCATGAACGTGCATTAAAGGAAGAGCATACGATTCCTGCAGACCCACTATATTTCATGAAGCCTCTTAGCAGCGTAATTGGGCCTGAACATACTATATATCGACCACAAGGATATCAAGGCAGGGTAATTTTTGAAGCTGAGCTTGGTATTGTTATAGGTTCTAAATGTAGAGAAGTTAGCGAGTTAGAAGCTGAAGAATATATTTTTGGGTATACCTGTGTGAATGATGTTACAGCCGTTGAGTTTTTATTTGAGAACAAAGCATTTCAGCAGTGGACTCGTTGCAAAGGCTTTGATACATTTACTCCAATAGGACCCTGTATCGAAACGGAAATTGATCTTGATGTGGTCAAGGTTAAAGCTTTACAGAATGGTGAGACTAGACAGGATTATCCTGTAAGCGATATGATTTTTTCCCCTTTACAAATTGTATCCATGATATCTCACTACCAGACATTGCTTCCGGGAGATTTGATCTGCTGCGGAACATCAGTTGGCGCGCGTACAATGAAACCTGGGACAAAAATTGACATTGTGATCTCAGGCATTGGAAATCTTAGCAATACCTTTGATATTTTGCCTAATTAAGTATTCTCTTGCTTCTGCAACAATCCATACCAGTTCATTCATAACTGCTTAGTTGAGATAAAGATTTACTCAATTTGGAAAACCTCCTTGGGTAGTGAATGTTTGTCAAATAATCAATCTGTTTCATTTTTTAAAAAACAATCTATGAAAGATTTAGATACAAATATTCAGGCACTCTTGACTGGAATAAGGAACGCTATGGGGGTTCCGGCTCTGCTTCTCTTTTCTGCAATGACAGGATTTGGGTCACTTGCACAGGAACAGGGCTTATCACTTTATATTTCCATCTTATCAACTATTTTAATATGGGGAATGCCGGGACAGGTAGTTCATGTCGAACTTTATGGACTTGGTGCACCTCTAATAGCTGTTGTTCTTGGTGTGGCTGGAGCAAACGCTAGATTCATGCCAATGACGCTTTCGATGATGCCCATACTTGCAGATTCTCCGCATAACCGAAAATGGAATTATCTTTTTGCACATTTCATTTCTATCAATACATGGGCCGAAATGCTTCATCGTGGAAAAGAAATAAGGGCAGACCGCAAGGTTTCTTATTTCTTAGGTTTTTCTATCACCTGTATGATTGCTGGTGTAATAGGAGTTTTTCAGGGCTATGTACTATTTGAAAATATGCCTAAGATGATTTCACTTTGCCTGATTTTCCTGGTGCCTATTTATTTTGGATTGATTATGTCTAACACCATCCATCCTCCATATCTGCTGGCATTTGTTTTAGGTTGTCTTTTGGGAGCACCAATGCATTTTATTACTCCTGAATGGGGGCTAGTTTTGTCGGGAATTATTGCTGGTACAATGGCCTTTCTGCTACGAAAATGGCTTGAAGGTTTAAGGAACAATAAGGCAGGAAATGATTGAATATTCTGAGTGGATATTTTTCATATCAGCAATTTTTGCAACGTATGTATGGCGTTTTGCCGGTGTAATGATAAGCCACCGACTTGAAGCCAACCATCCGATATTTGAATGGTTTACCTGCTTAGCCTATGGCATAATTGCTTCACTTATAGCTCGGACCTTGATTATTCCCTCTGGTCTGATGGCAGAAGTCCCATTATGGCACAGGATGATTCCGATGATATTTGCTTTTATAGGTTTTTATATTTTTGGTAAGCGTTTGTTAGTGGGAATCGTTTTTGGAGAAACGGTATTCATCTTACTATTTGTTTTTCAGTGAGATAACTGGCCTTTGATGTTAAAGCTTCAATTAGTGAAATGTAATTTTATAAAAACTTAGAAACATTTCATATGAATATATTTTTACTCCAATCGAATTTACTGACATGATACTGACTTCAGAAATTAATAACTCGTAAACCTACCAATTCTAGATCCTAGTTAAATTTTAATTCGAAGTAGTCTTCAAAAAACTATTCAATTTTTTGGAAATAATATTTTTAATGCAATGGATAAGATATAAATATTGTTGTGTCTATTTATGAACATTAACGTTTTAATATTTTTCAATATCAATTTATGAAAGGAGAGTAATTGTGGAAAAAAAACATAAAATTGCCTTAATTCCTGGAGATGGAATTGGAAAGGAAGTAATGCCTGAAGGTGTTCGTGTACTTGAAGCTGTTTCATCAAAATTCGGAATAAAACTTGATTGGACTGAGTTCAAATGGTCATGCGAAACATTTCTAAAAACTGGTCAAATGATGCCTGATAATGGCCTTGAGCAGTTGCGTACTCACGACGCAATTTATCTTGGGGCTGTTGGTTTCCCTTCTGTACTGGACCATGTTTCGTTGTGGGGCTTGCTGATTCCCATTAGAAGGGAGTTTGACCAGTATGTAAACTTAAGGCCGGTACGTTTATTTGAAGGTGTTACCTGTCCATTGGCTGGTAAAAAACCTGGAGACATTGATTTTTATGTAGTTAGGGAAAATACTGAAGGAGAATATTCAGCAGTTGGTGGAATTCAGTATGAAGGCACAGAACACGAAATTGTAACCCAGCAAAGTATTTTTACCAGAAGAGGAACGGATAGAATACTAAAGTATGCCTTTGAATTAGCGCGTTCACGTGAAGCAAAGCACTTGTCATCTGCAACTAAATCTAATGGTATTATTCATTCCATGCCTTACTGGGACAAAAGAGTCAGGGAAATGTCCAGAAATTATCCGGATGTGAAAGTAGATCAGTATCATATTGATATTCTCACAGCTAACTTTATTAGAATGCCGGAACATTATGATGTAGTTGTTGCAAGTAATTTATTTGGGGATATTCTTTCTGATCTTGGTCCGGCATGTACTGGAACGATTGGAATCGCCCCTTCAGCGAATATCAACCCATCTGGTGAATTCCCCTCAATGTTTGAACCAGTACATGGATCTGCTCCAGACATATTTGGCAAGGAAATTGCGAATCCTATAGGAATGATATGGGCAGGTGCAATGATGTTGCAGCATCTTGGTTATCCAGAAGCACATGACGCTATAATCAGAGCTATTGAAACCATACTGTATGGTGGAATTAATCTTACACCTGATATGGGTGGTAAGGGAAATACTGAAGATATTGGTAAGGCTATCGTAAATGCTATTTGATTATTATTTGCAGAATTTAGTTTTTATTAAAATTTAGAACGATTAGTAAATATTTATAATGAATAATTTAGCGGCTACTCAATTTAGCAAAGATTTTTTAGATATAAACGGTATAAAGATGGCCTTTCATCAATCCGGGGAGGGAAGCCCTGTTATATTTCTTCATGGCAATCCAACTTCCTCATATTTGTGGAGAAACATTATTCCACTTGTTTCACTAAATGCCAGATGCATAGCACCTGACTTAATCGGCATGGGAGACTCTGAAAAATTAAAAGAAATAGATGATGACTCATACCGTTTTTTTCAGCACCGTCATTACCTAAATGGTTTTATTGAATCTCTTAAATTAAACAATGATTTATTTTTAGTAGTGCATGATTGGGGCTCTGCTCTTGGTTTTGACTGGGCAAAGAGGAACCAATACCGTATTAAGGGTATTGTTTATATGGAAGCAATTGTTCGTCCAGTTTCATGGCAAGAATGGCCTGACGATGCTAAGAAAATTTTCAAAGGTTTTAGATCATCTGCAGGAGAGGAAATGATCCTAAAAAAAAACCTTTTTGTTGAAACTGTACTACCAGGATCAATTCTACGAAATTTAACTGAAGAAGAAATGGAAGAATATCGGCGCCCTTTCGTAATACCAGAGCATCGACTTCCAATGTTGAAATGGCCTCGAGAAATTCCAATTGATGGAGAACCTGAAGATGTAGCAAAAGTAGTATCTGACTATGCAGATTGGCTGTCAGTTTCTGACATACCAAAGCTTTTTATTGATGCTGATCCAGGTGCTATTCTGACTGGAGAGCAAAGAGAGTTTTGTCGTAAATGGCCTAATCAGACAGAGATCAAAGTTTCAGGGAGTCATTTTATTCAGGAGGACAGTCCATATGAAATTGGCAAAGCTATTTCTGAATGGATGCAACATATAAAATAAATATCTATAACTTATTATTTAAAGTTTGAGAAAGGATATCAATGGGCGAATTTAATGTTTTTTTAATTTTACTGAACTGTGCATACTCAATTTGGTTGTTAGCATTTGTTTCAAAAAAAATAGTTTGGTTGAGAATACTTACTGTAACGGGGAACATAGTTGTTCTTCCATATTACTTGTTTTACTTTGAAGAAGCATTATGGAATCCGATTATTTGGATTGGAATTTATACTACTATAAACGTGGTTATGCTATTATTGATTTATTTGGAAAGCAGGCCAGTAGAATTAAATAATATGGAACAAAAAATTTATGATAAGACGTTCAAGTCTTTAGAACCTAGGGTATATAAACATTTGATTGATCTTGGTAAGATTGAAGAACTTGATTCTGGTGTTGAACTTGTTACTAGAGATACTCATTTAGACAATCTCATGCTTGTTGTTGAAGGAGAGGCAGAAGTAGTTCTCAAACATGGTGACCATGTTTTTATTCCATCAGGTGGGTTCATAGGAGAGCAATCATTTATCACTGGTGAAAACACTTCGGCAGATGTGTCTACCGGGAAAGAACCAACGACCATACTTCGCTGGGATAGTGAAGTACTAAGAAACTACCTTGAAAAAAAAGGTCCGCTAAAAGACACCGTTGACTTAATCCTGTCAGCTGATGTTATTCATAAGCTTAGAAATATGGATGAAAATCATCCAGAAGTTAAACACTCTATGGATTTGAACGTAAAATAAAAAATTTGATCAGCACTTTAAAAGCTTATCTTAAAATTAATTATTAGTATCTAATTTACTAAAGATAGCTAACATTCCAAGCAGTCAATAACACAACCGTATCTGGTTCAATACGACGGAAGTTTTTGGCTGCTCTTCTAATAAATTTTCAAAATTTTATTTCAGAATCCTTCTAGTTTGCCTCACAGCCCTATTAATAATACAATAGCTAATTCCAATGCGATTCTTGAGCATTTAATCGATTGTTTCTAATATGTCTCTTATTTTTTATTCTGTGTGGTATTCTAATATCTTTTTCAGAATAATATTTTGTAGAAAGTTGGCTGATTAAATTACCACTTTTTATAATACCTGTATTTACGTAAATACTAAGTCTAAGGTCATATGATCAGTAATAATGGAAAATCCAAATTATAATTTTAGTTCCAGAAGGTCTGCTACATTAGGACTAAATGGAACAGTCGCTACTAGTAATCCTCTAGCAGCAAGTGCTGGACTAGATGTATTGAAGAAAGGTGGACACGCTGTTGACGCAGCAGTATGCGCAGCATCCGTCTTAAATGTTGTGGAGCCAATGTCCACGGGAGTTGGGGGAGATATGTTTGCACTTGTATATGATTCAAAATCTAAAAAAGTCGAGGCACTAAACGGCAGTGGAAAATCTTCAATAAAAACAGATATTAAAAAACTAGAAGAGATTGGTTTGGATTCTATCCCCTTGGATGGGAGACACTCTGGACTGGCAGTAAGTGTCCCGGGGTGTGTTGATGCGTGGGAACAAATTCTTGATAAATTTGGTGTATTTTCTCTAGATACTGTACTTGCAGCCGCTATTGATTATGCACAAGCTGGATTTGGTGTTTCTGAATTTACAGCAAATTCTTGGAAAAAATCGGAATTAAAATTATCAATTAATGGAAGTTGTGAGTTTTTAATTTCTGGTAGGGCGCCAAGATTTGGAGAGAAAGTGGAACTGCATCAACTAAGCAGAACTCTTAAAGGAATTTCTGAAAATGGAAGTTCATTTTTTTACGAGGGGATCATACCAGAAAAAATATCTTCATATGTTAATAAGTTTAGTGGTTGGCTTTGTGAAGAAGACTTTGCTAAACATACCAGCTCTTGGGTTAATCCCATTGATTCAAATTACAGGGGATACGATATATGGGAGTGTCCGCCAAATGGGCAAGGTGTTGCAGCACTCATAGCTTTAAATATTATTGAAAATATTGATTTTTCTGATTCTAAAATTGAACCAACCCTTAAGCTTCATTATAAAATTGAGGCTATGAAAATTGCCTTCGCTGATGCCCTCTGGTATGTTGCAGATCCTGAAAAATTTAAAATACCCATTGATGAACTTTTATCCAAGAGTTATGCGAAGCAAAGATTTGATGATATTAAAGAAGATCAGGCAAATAAGGATTATAGTATAGGTAATTTTAAACAATCAGGTGACACAGTATATGTCAGTGTTATAGATGAAAATGGTAATGCATGCTCATTAATAAACAGTCTATATGAAGCATTTGGAACAGGACTGGTTGTCCCTAATACTGGAATTGTTCTGCATAACAGAGGTGCACTTTTTTCAACTAACCGTGGGCATCCAAATTTTCTTGCACCATCTAAAAGACCATACAACACCATCATCCCAGGAATGATTACTAAGAATAATAATCTTGTAAGTAGTTTTGGTGTTATGGGAGGGTTTCAGCAGCCACAGGGGCACTTGCAGGTAGTATCAAACATGGTTGACTTTGGTATGAACCCCCAGGAGGCACTCGACTGTGAAAGGTTTAGGATAAATTTAGAAGACAAAATCACTTATTTAGAAGATTCTTTTAATCAGTCAGTCATTTCGGGTTTGAAATCTAAAGGTCATTCTGTTTCTTTAATATCTGGCGTTAACCGAGGATTTTTTGGAGGTGGCCAAATAATAAACAGGAACGGTGAAGGTATTCTTATTGGTGGATCAGATTCACGTAAGGATGGATTATCAGTAAGTTACTGAAATACTATATTATAAATAAATTAAATGAAATGAAATAAGACAAAAAGTATTTTTGACAGAATTAGATAATAATTAAAGGAAAAATAAACATATTGTAACCATAAACCATTTTCAGAGGTTAAAGAATGACTAATTCTATTATTATTCATAAACATGGAGGACCAGATGTAATGAAATGGGAACAAATCCCGTTGAAAAGTCCTGAAAGAGGTGAAGTTCTAATTAATCAAACCAAAGTAGGATTAAATTTTATTGATATCTATCAGAGATCAGGTGTTTATCCGCTGGACCTTCCGTCCAGCATAGGCATGGAGGGAGTTGGCGTAGTTGAATCAATTGGTGATGGTGTAGAAAATGTTAAGGTTGGTGATAGAATAGGATATGTTATGGGAACGCCAGGTTCCTATACGGAAAGTCGTCTATACCCTGCAGACAGGTTAATTAAGCTACCAGAATTTTTATCTGATTCGCAGGCAGCTGCGGTGCTACTTAAAGGGCTGACTGTTTCTTACCTTATAAATAGGACATTTGTAGTTAAAAAAGGCCAAACTGTTTTATTTCATGCAGCGGCTGGGGGAGTTGGTTTGATAGCCTGTCAGTGGCTCAGCAGGCTTGGAGTTGAGGTTATTGGTACCGTAAGCACAGATGAAAAAGCTGAGAAAGCAAGTGCTTATGGCTGTCATCATACAGTTAATTACTCTCGTGAGGATTTCACGAAAAAAGTTGAGGAGATTACTGAAGGTAAAGGAGTACCTGTTGTATATGATGGAGTAGGTGCAGATACTTTTGAGGGGTCTTTAAAATGTCTCGCCCCTTTTGGAGTTCTTGCGTCTTTTGGAGCGGCATCTGGCGCTCCTCCAGTATTGAAAATAGGAGATTTGGCTAAAAAATCTTTATATCTAACTAGACCAGTTCTTGGATCTCATACAGCAACAAATAAACTTACAGAAGAAATTGCTAATCTCCTGTTTGATGCAATAAAGAATGGACTGTCAATACCAATTAATCACAGATATTCCTTGAAAGATGCTGCAGAGGCTCATCGAGATTTGCAGAGCCGCAAGACTACTGGATCTGCAATTCTGGAAATTTAATTAAAAAACTTCAAACATAAAGTTTTTTTCAAAGTACCTATGGATTGTTATCAAAAAATTATTTAAAAAATTTTAATTTTAAGAATTTCCCTTAAAAATCTGTGGGTGCTCCACCTTCAAATTTTCTTTTGTAAACAAAGCCGGTTAATTCCTCTAGTCTATCTTCTGATATAGTTGGTGCTTCAAAACGGTCAATTATTTTCTTGAAAAGTTTGTTAGAACGTTTAGGAGTCCAAATTCCTCCTGCTGCTTCCCATGTCTCAAAATTGCTCCAATCACTTATAAATGGTTGGTAAAATGCTCTTTCGTAACGTTCCTGAGTATGTTGAATCCCAAAAAAATGGCCTGTTGAACCAACTTCCCTTATTGCATCTATTGCAATAGACTCTGGAGACGTATCCCAAACTTCGGGTTCCATGTAACGCTGGATCATCTGTATCATTTCACAATCCATTATAAACTTTTCAGGACTGGCAATAAGTCCTCCTTCCAGCCAGCCAGCTGCATGATAAACTATGTTGGTACCTGACTGTATTGCCGACCACAAGGAGTTTGAAGTCTCCCAAATAGATTGTCCGTCAGGAACATTGGCAGCACAAACTCCAGAAGCACGCATTGGTAGTTTGTAAAAGCGTGCCATCTGTCCGGTGACCTGAGTAGCTCGCATATATTCAGGAGTTCCAAAAGCTGGTGCTCCTGTTTTCATGTCAACATTTGATGTAAAAGTTCCAATAACGCAGCAACAACCTGGTTTTACATGCTGAAACAAAGCTATTGCTGAGAGTGCCTCGGCAATGGATAATGTCACTGCACCTGAAATAGTAACTGGAGCCATTGCTCCGGCTAAAGTAAATGGGGTTACGAAAACTGCTTGACCGCGTCGAATCATTCGCAGACTTCCGTCAATCATCGGTTGGTCATGCTTTAGGGGTGACGTGGAATTAATGTTTGTATAAAGATGGGGCTTTGACTGAAATTCTTCCTCGGTAAGTCCTCCTGCTATCTTGACCATTTCCATTACATCTTCAACTCGCTCTTTTCCAAGTGAGTACGCATGTACAACCTTATCTGAAAGAGTAAGCTTGTCGAAGAGTACATCGAGATGGCGAATAGAAGGATGTAAATCCACAGGTTCGACAGGATAACCTCCAATCATATGTATACAGTTAAAATACTGAGAAAGTCTTATAAGGTTGGCGCATTGTTCCCTAGTACCTGGGACCTTTTTACCAATATCAAGGTCATAATAATTGGGAGGGGATGAAACATTTCCAAAAAGTATGTATTTGCCGCCTACGATTAGTTTTTTATCTGGATTTCTTGGAGTGATGGTAAACTGGGATGGTGCTTTCAAAACCATCTCCATAACCCATTCTCGATCCATTTTAACATTTGTACCATTAACCTTACATCCAGCTTCTAAAAAAATTTTCCGAGACTCTTCGTTTAGAAATTCGATCCCAATGTTTTCTAAAATATCCATTGCACCACTATGTATGGCCTGAATTCCTTCATCCGAAAGAGGCTCAATAGGAGGATCATGGTTAACAGGAAGTCGCCAAGGACTCTGTTTAAAAAGCTCTTTCCCTCTTCTGACCGTGTTTGCTGAACGCCCCCCTGAACGTACCCGCCGAGCAGAACGAATCCCGGTCTTTTCAGTAATGGATTTAACCATATAACTCTCTTATACCAAGGTGAATTGAAATATTAATTGTGTAAATATCTATTATCCAATTATAACAATTCTGTTTGAAATACTTTAAATCCAAATTAAATTGTTATAATTATTTATCAGAAGTAAATCATTAAAGATAATTATGTGCAAGAAATCAAACCACAAATTAATATTTTTGAGGAATTTGAACATGTAAGGTAAGACTGATTTGAGCTTTAATGCGGAATAAACTCAAATCAGTTAGTAAGATGGATATTTGTTATACGGTATCAATTACTGCAGTCCATACTAGTACTGTAGCCAACAGTGAAATTATCAACGTCTCCTAGAGAGAAGGAACTGCCATCTTTTGAAAAATACTTAAATGAATCTAGATTTCCCAGTGTTAGAGTGTCTGAATTTATTGTTGAGGTTCCCCCTATATCTACAAAAATTTTGAAATCTGTTCCAGAATATGGCCCTATAACAGCGCCATCTGAATTTTGGGAATTGTAAGAATATCGTCCTTTGTAGCAAGTCGTACTTGCACCGCAGTATGTACTGCTTGTATACCGAGTGGTTTCCCCAGAATCATCAGATACTTCCACATTATCTGTAGTGGAATTATTTTCAGAAAAAACATCTAATTTTAATGTGTTTGCGTTACTGTTACCAGCATCCCCAAAGAAGAAAAACAAATATATATTAGTGGTGTTATCATATTGGTTATAAAAGAAAATACTACCTTTTGTTGCTGATGGAGTAGGTCCATGTTTTAAGTGTAATGAACTGTTATAATATGCGTAGTTGTTTTCTGCAGTACAGTCTGAAGCGTTATCTCTTCCACATATATCTCCGCTAGAAGCATTATCAGTGTAGGCAGTAATATTTCCAAGGAAGTTAGTACTGTCCGAAGAACTCCGCTGATCTTCACTCCAAATTGACATTACATTACCAGAAACACATGTCCCAGTTACAGTAAGATCATAAGTCTGAGATAAAATATAGTTACTAGCAGTTGTTAAAGTTATTTTTATATCTGAATGAGTTGTAATTTGAGATGCTTTAGTGGGAGTCCATTCAATAAGTCCTGAAGATGAGATAGTCATTTCATCAGGATTATTGCTAAGAGAATAAGTTTTAGTCCCTGTATAACTGCCACTAGTGGTTACCTGGTGTTGATATGACTGACCAAAAACAACAGTTGCGTTGTCAGATGCAGTACTTGAAATTGATAAGTCCTCAATAACTGAGGGACTATAACCTCCTTTTTCCCAACTCTCGAATTCTTCAGATTCTCCACAGGAAACTATTGTTAGTAATAAACTAAAATTAAATAGAAAGAATTTAATCTTTTTCACATTTAAATTTTTGAAATATATAAATCAAGACAATATATGCAAAAGCATATGACGTGCCACAAATCCGTATTAAATTAAGTACTTACTTTTTACTTATTTGCTTAATTTTAATTAATTATTTAGAAAGATAAGCAATTTTTTTTAGGACTTGTAAAAAGAAATGATAACTATTTAATTTGTTACTTGATTGGAAAGAATCAGTTGGAAAATCAGCTAATATTTTTTTCAGAACGAGAATTTTTAAGCTTTCAGTTTTAAAAAAAGTATTTCTAATCCCTACATGGAAGTTTTTGTTTTATCAATTGCATTCAATACTTGTTTTGAATCCAATAGTGAAATTATCAACTGAACCAAGAGAAAATGAACTGCCATCTTTAGACCAAAATACAAAGGAGTCAAGATTACCTAATGTCAAAGTACTAGAATCTATTGTTGAAGTTCCTGCTCGATCAACGAAAATTCTATAATTGGTTCCTGAAAAAGGCCCAATAACTCCTCCATCTGATTTTCCAGAAATATAACCATATCGACCTGTATAAGTACTTGTATAATTATCGCTGCTTCCACTCTGTGATTCAAGAGTAGTTTCACCACTATCATCACTGACCACTACGGCGTCTGAAGATTCGTTACTGACTGAAAATAAATCTAATTTTACGTAATTTGGTGAAGGAGAGAAAGCAGATCCGCCTTCTCCAAACATCCAAAATAAATATGTATAACTGGTATTATCGTATTGGTTATAGAAGAACATAATGCCGTCGTCAGCTGACGTTTCAGGGCCAATATGCAAGTTCTCAGCAGAACTTGTTGTTTGATTGAATTCGTAGTTGTTTGAAGCAGTACAATCTAGATTATTACTTTGACCACAGTTATCAGTTGCATTATCTGTGTAGGCAGTAATATTGCCAAGAAATTGATCGCTGTCCGTTGATGTCCGCTGGTCTCCGTTCCATATGGCTAGTACATTTCCTGAAGTACATGTTCCAGTTACAGTAAGATCATAAGTTTGTTGAATTACATATCCGCTCGCTGTAGTAATTAAAATTTGAATATTTGAATGAGTAGCAATTTGAGAGGACTCGGTCGGCGTCCATTCAATTATTCCTGAAGTAGAGTCTATTGTCATGCCAGTAGGCGCATTACTTAGTGAAAATGTTACAGTACCTGAATAAGTCCCACTCCAAGTCACTGTGTGTTGATATGTCTGGCCGAAAGCAAAAGTTGCGTTGTCAGTCGCAAAACTTGAAAAAGCAACATCCTCAGTAGCTGATGTTTCTGAACCTTCAATTGCATTTTCTACACAATCTAAAGATATATCATCACAGGATAAAGTCTCCCCGCTTGAAGTTGCTGATGTTCCGCCACTGCATGCAGTAAAGAGGATACTTAAAAAAATTAATATAAGATATAAAAGATTCTTTATCATCTAATAATCGTGATTAAATAAATATCTTTCTTAGCTAATGAAATTACTCTTGTAAAAATTAGGTTTGTAAATAACATTTCAATAATCATTTCACTAATATTCAAATAATTAATTGTGGAAATAGCCTTATTCAGAAATTAAATTTCAATATTGAAAAAAATATATTTAGATCATTCGCAAAAACACTTTTTAACATGAGTCAGGTAATATTATTGTTGATATATAAACAAGTTTTAATGTGAACTAATTAATCTTTTAAACTATAGACGAGTCTTGATTCTGAAAAACCCAATTAGTAGCAAAGCAGTAAGTATAGAAACTATAATAGCATCATCAAATGCCATTTTGTTATTTACAAAGAGATACTGATGCAAAATATTAAGCAAGGTGCATATTTGAGCTACTATTAGGGCGAAAAAATATATTCTTTGCCCATCTGGGCCATTCATAAAGGTCAAAATCATTCCAACAATGAATCCTAGATAGGCTGAACCTAAAACCCTGGCAACAGGAATTGCTTCTGGACCGATTCCCTCCCCCACAAGCCAGGACTCTGTCATGAAAATGAGTTGAAATACATAAAATATACTTCCTAATAGATAAAGTCCTATACAGATTGCTGCTGTATTGTCATTGTATTTCTCAAACATATTATTTTCCTGATAAAGGGTTAAAAAATACTATGAGATTGGGAAATGTACTCCTTTTTTGAATTTTTTCAAGAGAAATATATTTGAAAAGGTTTTTAGTTTTATTCGAAATTTTTTATTGTATTACATAAAATTTTAGAAATTATAAAAATAACTCGTAAATTAGCTATATTTAATTAATCTTTTCTATCAAATGGGGATTTAACTTTTAGTTAAAAAATTTTCATCGGTTTAAATGGGAGTATGATTTTGGATGTGGTGAGTTTTTCAGGAAAAGCGATCATTATTTTATTAAGCAGGCAGTAAGTCAAAGCTCTCATTCGAAATTATCGTTTATATGAAACTGGCAACAATTCTAATTACTGTTATCAATGATTATTTCAAAAGAATAAAGATTAATGCTTTATTTCAAGTGTTACTTTGCCCATGACCCTTCTTTCCTTAAATAAATTGAAAGCTGAAACAAAATCATTCATTTTAAATGATTGATAAACAGAAGGATTAATTTTACCCTGTTTAAAATAATCAAGTAATTCATCGAAATTTTCATCATAAGCTATTGGTTCTTCTTTCATCCAGCGTCCAAGAAACACGCCAACCATGGATGCTCCTTTGAGTAGTGCTATATTGGCTTTATATTTAGGAATTTCCCCGCTGGCGAATCCAACCACTAAATGCCTGCCATTCCAGTTTATGCACCGAGTTGCCTGTTCAAAAAAATCACCTCCTACCGGGTCAAAAATTACATCAGCTCCCTTACCATTTGTTAGCGCTTTAATTTTTGTTTTTAGATCTCCGTCACTATAGTTGACTAGATAATCGGCACCAGCAGTTTTAGCAAATTGTAACTTTTCCTCAGAACTCGCTGCTGCAATTACCTCTGCTCCCATTAACTTACCAAGTTCTACAGCAGTAAATCCTAATCCACCACTGGCTCCAAGTACCAGCAGTTTTTCTTTAGGCATTAACTCAGATCTTTGTTTTAATGCATAATATGATGTTGTATAGACCATCGGAAACCCTGAGGCAGTATTAAAGCTCATATTTTTAGGTATTTTTTTTAATTTACTTAAAGGAACACATACTTGCTCTGCCATGGCGCCAATACCCGGACTGGCCATAACTCTGTCTCCTATATCAATCCCTCTAACATTTGGTCCTATATCCTTAACAATACCTGCTGCTTCCGAACCTGGTATGAATGGTAAAGAAGGCTTATACTGGTATTTTCCTTCAATTTGCAAAGTGTCAGGGAAATTTAATGCAGAATAATATACCTCAAGAAGTACTTCTTTCTCTCGTGGTATTAAATCATCTACCTCTTCAAGTATAAGGTTTTCTGGGGGCCCAAGAGATTTACATAAAATTGCCTTCATAATAAATCAAGAAATTTTAATAATTATTAAGTTTTAGGAAAATCAAGTAATTTCGTAGGAATAATATCAACTATTTCATTCAATTGTTTAGATCTCTAGGATTAAATTATCATTGCTAAATTTTTCTATTTTTAATTTTCAATGTAATTTAAAAAAAGCTTATAGATTGATATGTATCCTTTCTCAGTACAAATATATTAAATATATTTGTAATATATAAATTTAGTAAATACAGTAAATTATAATTATGATAAAACATTATTTCTTCAAAAAATCATATAATTTTTAAAATGTTACTAAAGATTTTATATGAAGTATATTTTTTTAAATTTAATAAAACAGCTATGATTTATAATTAAAACTAGTTTTTGAGTAAATATAAATGTATTTAAATTTATATATCATAGAATTTTTATTGTTTACTGAATTAACGTTCTGTTATTTAAGATGATATTTTATGTCATCTGTAAGTGTATTCCAAATCTCTGTTTCCTTTAAGTAATATTTTGCATAAAATTGTAAAATTAGGTTTCAATGAATCAATTCAGGCATATTGTCTGTTGATTTTAACAACTATTTGCTGGGGACTGAATGCTGTATTTGCAAGAATGGTTGCCGGAGATATTTCACCAATGCTGCTTGTTTCAATCCGATGGTTGGGTACTTTTTTTCTTCTTTTTATGTTTGCGGGAAGAACCATATTAGAAAAACTTCCGCATATTAGGCAGCAAAAGGGATACACTTTTTTGATGGGTTTAGTTGGTCTAGGCGGTTTTGGAACTCTTATATACTACAGTGCATACTATACCACAGCTGTTAATATTGGCATTATTCAGGGAGCTATGCCTGCCATTGTTTTGGTAGGAAGTTATTGTTTTTTGAGAACATCGGTAAATTTTGTTCAAATTTTAGGTGTTATAGTCACTGTAATAGGTGTTGGAGTTGTAAGCATCAATGGTGAACTTGAAAATCTTTTTTCCCTAAACTTAAATATAGGTGACCTAATGATGCTGATTGCCGTTCTATTCTATAGTGCTTACACCGTAGGACTTCGAAAAAAGCATAATCTTTCATCAACAGCTCTTTTCGCGTCAGTAGTTGTATGGGCTTTCATTTCAACTCTCCCTCTTACAATTTATGAATTTTCTTCTGGAAAAACTATTTGGCCTGATGGTAATGTGTGGATTATTGTTGGTTTGATAGTACTTTTGCCGTCATTTCTTTCACAGATTTGTTTTATAGCAAGTGTTAAGTTGATTGGACCAGCACGTTCGGGAGTCTTTGTTAACCTTGTTCCTATATTCGCCTCTTTCTTTGCAGTACAAATTTTGGGTGAATCATTTGAAATTTTTCATGGGGTTTCACTTTTTTTAGTACTATTCGGAATCTATATCTTCGAAAAATATAAGTCTCACAATGCTTGATCAAATTAAGTAATCATTTTTAACGCAAAAGCATTAGTATTAAAAAATAAAAAACGATTCTAATCAATGTTAAACCTAGCATTAATGCCCAATAAATTGAGAATTTCTAATATAATATAATTTAGTTAATTTT
The DNA here is from genome assembly GCA_902564345.1 of uncultured SAR324 cluster bacterium. Lineage (GTDB taxonomy): Bacteria > SAR324 > SAR324 > SAR324 > NAC60-12 > Arctic96AD-7. Next base: position 54,238 of record CACFAY010000003.1, on the reverse strand, counting down.
ATCGTATATAGATATTTAAGAACTATTTTAAGAACTGCAAATAAGTATACTCTATTAGGCTTAAGTTGCTTTTTTAGTTGATTTTTTACTTTTAGGAGTAGTAACAAAAATATTAAATCTGTAATCCAGTTATCTAATATAGATCTAATAATTTATTCAGATACTAAAACTATAAGAAGTTAAAACCCGAAGAAAAAAAAATTATTGAAATCTTAGTTAATTTATCTGATTTACAAATGATGTAAAGAAATTGTGATATGCCCTTCCATCAAACATTTTTAATAAAGTTTAAAACATTAAGTAATGAAATAAGAAAATTAGAATGGTAAATAATCTTTATATGATTTCATTTGCAAGCCTAATCATCATAACTTTTGATAAAAACCAGATATTTTCTAAAAAATAGTTATTAATTAACCAAGCTATGAGATTATTAGTAAAAACATAAATCTTAAAAATTCAGAAGGGTGCATTCTCAAACTTGTCACCAACACATTTTTTTACATTAGGACGATTTTCAACTCTCTCACAAATCTCTAATATATTAATTTTATCTTTGAACGGGTCTCCACCACAAGCATCACGCAGAATTTTAAATCCTGCACATTTTTGAGTTGCGCGAACACATGTATATAGAAAAATATCAGCATAAGTGTAACCCTCACCAGACAAAAATTGTGATGAATTCATATTATGAAGATTTGATTCAAGATAATTAATTCTATTCTCGTGTAATGTTTTAAGTTTGGAAATCCCTTTTTTTATACCACCATCTGATTGAGTATCGGTTAATCTAAGATTTCGCCAGAATGGGTCTTTATTTTCAGTAATAATGTCATGAAAAGGAGATAAAACAAAAGAGTAATAGTCTTGAACCCATGCCCACATATTATTTGCGTTTGCAAATTCAGTTTCAGAACGGGGCGTAGCTGGCCCTTTATATCGATTAACCAAATATTTGATAATGGCGAATGAATCGTTAAGAATAACACCGCTATCATTATCTTTCATCCAGGGAAGAGTTCCGAATGCAGCCTGAGTATCTTTATCAAAATCATCACCGAATGGCTTTGCAACAAGAAAATTTACTTCAATATTATGCTCAGCACAAATTATCAAAATCTGTTGTCCTCTGCCTATAATTGGGAAATAAGCTAATTCTATTTTATTCATTATGTTCTCCTTTTTGAATTTTAAATTTTATTATCTTATTTAATACTTAATTATTTTAGAATAATAATAATTAATTTGCATATTTTAATACCTAATCCAAGCACATATTTCTTGTTTAGCATTCAAATAAACCTCTACATGATAATATTCAAATTATACCTAAAAAAACTTAAGAAGAATAAAAATATGAGCATGTGTTATCCAACCTATTAAACTCAATTAGCCTATTGATTTCATAATCAAGCAAATGAGCTCTTTCAAGACTACCTATACCTTCCATTTCAAAGAAAAGATGGTGATAGTTTCCATAAAGCATAGACTCAAAAGTTGGTTTGTATTCATCATCGCAGCCATACAAACCTGAAAGAGCAGAAATATGTTCTCCTCTTCCCTGCGCAATCTCTCGTGACAAATTATTCCAAACTAGGTCAATGTATTGAACGCGGTTAACCCTAACAAAATCCCAGTTTTCACAGCCTAATGTACCTGAAGTACTAGCAAAAACAAAAGTACTTCCAGAGGAATAGTCTATTGTTGAATTTAATGGATCCTCACTTGCTAAACCCAAAGCACCACCTTTATGACAAGCTAGTAAATTTTGAGACAATAATAAGCAAATAATGATTAATAATAAAGTGAATAATTTTCTATGTGAATTCATTTTAACTCCTTTATTTTTTTACCTAAAAAAAATTAGTTCGATTAAAATTATTTTATAATTTCATATGACATATTTATTTTTGTTTTTATTTAATTAAGGATTATGTTTTATTTTTAGTGATATAATCATTCATTCTATGTAATGAACCTAATGATTTAAATAAAATAAAAAGTATTAACTTATAAAGGGCTAAAATATAAAAATATTCTTTACTTAAAATGTTTTTTTATACCTTACCAATTTTCAAGATGCTACAATTTTTTTTTCTGGATCGAAAAATGGTATTTCAACTATATATGCTTTACATATACCAGACGGTATTGATACTTCAACTAAACTCCCAATTTCAGAAAATTCTATTATAACAAAAGCTAAAGCAATATTTTGCTTTAGGCGTGGAGAATAGACAGCAGAAGTAACTTTGCCCACAGTCTTACCTTTTTTTGTGATTTCCCAGAATGTGTTGTTAGGCTCTTTCAATGGATCACATTCAATTCGAAGACCAACTTGTTTGCGATTCACCCCTTTTTTTCGAATTTTAAGCAAAGCATCTTTTCCTATAAATTCAGCCTCCATATCTAGATTTATTAGCCGTTCCATACCTAATTCGTAGGGATTTGTATTTATATCTGCATCTGCTTGATAAGATAGCATCCCCCCCTCAATACGACGTATCGAAGATGTATGTCCCGGTTTCAGACCCAAAGGTGTGCCTACAGCCATGATTTTTTCCCACAATATATCTCCAAGTGAACCGTCTTGAAGGAAAATTTCATAGCCAAGTTCGCATGACCAACCTGTTCGAGACACGATTAATGGAATTCCATCAAGTTCAACCTGACGAAGCCAATAATATTTTAGATTTATGATACTTTTACCAAACAGTTCTTTCATTACCTCACCAGATTTCGGTCCTTGTAATTGTAATGGAGAAACATCTGGTTCACTAATACTGACTTTTAAGCCGGAATTCACTGCTACGCCTTGCGCCCATAGCAAAATATCGCTATCAGCAAGTGATATCCAAAAATGATTTTCCCCTAGTCTTAGTAAGATAGGATCATTTAGGATCCCACCATCGGTATTAGTTATTAGAATGTATTTGCATTGACCTATAGACATTTTCGAAAGGTTGCGTGGCGTAAGCATCTGCATAAATTTTTGTGCATCTGGACCAGTGATTTCAACTTGACGTTCAACTGCCACATCACAAAGTATAGCGTCGTTAACCAAATTCCAAAAATTTTGTACAGGATCACCAAAGTCGCGCGGTATGTACATGTGATTGTACACAGAAAATGCCTTTGCGCCCCAACGTACTGTTGCATCAAAGTAAGGAGATTTACGAATTTGAGTCCCGAACCCAAAATTTTCAAAATGACTCATATTTGTTATTTTTTTCACTTATTAAAATTTATTGGTGAAAGCTTACTATAGGATTAGAATTTAGGCTAATAATAATATTCAATTTTTGCGTTTCACTTTTTTTGATGACGGAAAAAGAGTTGAATTATTGAAATTTGCGTAATAAGATTGTCAAAATTACAAAAATTATAAAAATAATAATTAATTATTATTTTTTAGTTTGGAATAAATATATTAAAATTATTTATGTTTCTAAAAAGGAAAATTTTAATAAACTCAAACTACTTGATTAATAATGACATGTTTAAAAAATGTTAATTAATTTCTATCATTATCTCATTGCGTCTTAAAAAAGGTAAAGTCCATGGGGCATTATAAAAAGCATATATGGGTGAACTAATTATTTTAATATTGTTTGTTTGAATATAGTTCATTAACTGATTTTCATGTTCTGCTAAATTCTCATTTGAATTCATACCTGAAAACTCGATAGCTATAAACTTCTTAGCTAATATTTCCTTTAAGTGTACCCTACTATTATTAGGTGCTGGTAAAGAATCAATACTATATTCTGAAGGCATTACAAAGCTTATTCTCCATGATTTCCCATCTAACTGTTGTTGGACAGGTGCTGTCATCGCTATTTTTTGATTCTCTTTCTGTTCCACTGGAGCTGTCATTGAGATATTTTTTTCCAAATTATTGTTTCCAAAAATATAGTCAGCAAGAAGACGAAAACCATCTCCAATAGCTTCTTTACGTTTCCCATAAACTTCTACCTCAGCAATAATCATAGGCTCATATTGTCTAATCTCAATATTTTGTTTAGATTGAATAACTTCATATTTGGGCTTTTCCACATTACTCATTACAGGACCTGCTAAAACTCCAACCAAAATAAGAAGTGTAATTATTGATGCAATCATAACTTTGTATTATTATTCCTTAATTGTAATATACCTATCTCTCGTATTAGTTAATTATTACCATTAATATCTATAAGATACTAACGGATGAATTAGATTCTACAAACTTATAATATTATTAATGATAATTAATAATATAATCTTAGATTTTCTGATTATAATAACAAAAAAACTAGTTAGTATTTTTGCTGTTTATAGCTTCAATTTGGTGATTTGTGATGTTAAAAATAATGTACTGAATATATAACTTTAACCTTTTGCAAAGAACATATCTTAAGTAAGATCTTCACCTTTTAATTTTTTGATCTTTGACTCGAGAGTACTTATAAATTGGTCAATTAACTCTGAACTATCTCCATTAATTACAATATCTACCCCATATTTACCACTTTTAACAAATGGATATGATCCAATAGACAAATTAGGATAATCCGCAACTGTTTTTTTTAATAGATCAGCTATATCTCCTTCAGCAAGTAAAAGTTTGAGAGTTTTACTAATATTTGGTCTGCCTCTTTTTAAAGTCTTAAGAATGCTTAAAACCATAGCTTGAAAAATTTTTGGAACGCCAGCCATAACATGGACATTCTCTATAGAAAATCCTGGTGCAGCTGATACTGAATTTTTGATCAACTTTGCCCCCTCAGGTATTCGTGCCATCCTCAGCCTTGCAGAATTTAAATCTTTTCCTAGTCCTAGATAATATTCCTCTAGTATTTTTTTTGCATCTATATTTATATCTATCTTGCAATTGAATGCTTCAGCCATACATTCTGAAGTAATATCATCATGTGTTGGACCAATTCCGCCACTAGTAAAAACATAATCAAATGAAGTTGATAATTTTCTAACTGCTGAAATGATTGCAGGTCTATAATCTTTTACAATTCGTATCTCTTTAAGATCAATCCCAACCTTTGAAAGTTCGATTGCAAGAAAGTGCATATTTGATTCGCGGGTTCTTCCGGATAATATTTCATCACCGATGACAAGCATGGATGCAGATGGGTTTTTCATTTTAAAAAATAATCATAATTTCAGTATTTATCTATATGATATAAATATCATTTTATCTAAGTTTTCAAATTGGAAATAATTGATATAATATATAAACTAATTTTGCTTAAAGATAAAAGTTTGATCATCTAGCTTTTTATTATTAATTTCATAAGCCGAAACTTATCATATTGCCATTTTAATATCTTATTTTAACATTTTAAATAACAATGGCAAAGATTGAATTGACTAATTAAAGACAAGTATTAGCTTAAGAGAATGCGTTCTCTGGAGGAAACATGGAAGCACAAAAGAAGACTGGATACAAAGATAAACTTAAATTGAGTATTAGGACTTTAAGCTCCTTTAATAGTGTGCTGATGAAATGACTTTGAAATTATACCGTTTTTGAGTCTTGTAGGTGAGAATGGTGCAGAGAATATGATAAGATATATCAATAGCAGAATAAGAATTACAGACCTTAAATTAGTTAAAAAAATACTAATAAGATAAATGAATAATTCTAAAACTGTAAAGACTGACTACATTATAATTGGTTCTGGGCTTTCGGGTTTAACAATAGCTAGTATTTTAACAAAATTCGGTTTAAAAAATATAGTTGTTGATAAGGGAAGTAAGGCAGGTGGCAGAATGAGTCATGGAGTAATGAATCGTTATGAACTTGGAGGAAAAGAATTTAAATATGATCATGGAGCACAATTTTTTACAGCAAGGTCAGATGAGTTCAAAAAAGAGGTCAATGTTTGGTTAGAAAATAAATGGATAAGCAAATGGTGCAATGGATTTAGTAAAAATGATGGATATCCTAGATATATCGGAATTGATGGAATGCATTCTTTACCATTAAAAATATCAAAAAACTTAAATATTATACAAAAAACAACAATAAAAACAATTAAATATTTAAATCATGACTGGGTCTTAGAGGGTACAGATAACAAAATATTTTCTTCAAAATATTTAATAATGACACCACCTCTGCCTCAAACGATAAATTTACTATCAGAGAATATTTATCTTTTTGAAAAAAAATTTTTAGAGGAAATTAAAAATATTAAATATGACAAATGTGTTGCTTTGATGATGAGCATTAAAAAGGGAACAAATATTAAATTTCCGGGAGCTATTCAAAATCCAAATAGTTTGTGGGATTTTGTAGCAGACAACAAAATAAAAGGTATTTCCAAAAAAAATTGTATTACTGCCCATGCATCAGCATCTTTCAGTGACATTATTTGGGATTTTAATGAGGTAAAATGTAAGAATATTATGCTTAGCGAATTAGAAAAATTAGTAAATTTTGAAATGATTGAAACAAAAATTCATAAGTGGAGGTATGCTAAGCCAAAACAGGTTTTAAATTATTTCTTCAAAAAAGCTAAACATAATCCAAATCTATTAATCACAGGTGAAATTTTTGGAGGAGCTAAATTGGAAGGAGCATTTCTTTCTGGAATTAATACAGCTAATTACTTAGTAAATAATAGTTAAAATTATTGAGATAATCTAGGTTTAGTATTAGTTTTAGCTATAAAAATTATAAGAGACATCTCTCATAACTAAATTGACTGGAGATCAAAAACCCCGAAGCATCTTAGTAAATATCTAGTACAGATGGTTCTAAGTAGCATATAGTCCATCTTTTCTCATTAACCTCTTCCCCCCTAAAAACCCATCAAATTTAAATTATATATTTCAATCCAAAATCAGTCTCATAATAGAGAATTTATTTAATTAAAATTATTCCAAAACTACAGATATTTATGTTCTATCTTATCTATAACTTTCAACAATAATAATATTATGATGTTAAAATTAAATTTACGAGCATTACTTTTGTAAATCAATTAATTATTTTTGTAATTTTAAAATAATCTAGATTTCAGGTATATATAAAAAATTTGTAAAAATTTTATTTTTTTGGCTTTTGGATAGGTCTTAAATAGCCTATGAATTATTATTGAGCTTAAAATTAAAATTAATTTTTTTTTAATTTGTAGATACCTTCATTTAAATTATAAAATTATTACTTAAAATAAAAAAAGCTTACTTATAAAATTAACTAATTTTAGAGAGGTTTTAAGTGAATAAAAATAGAATATTTATGGGCATAAAAATATTTGGTTTAACCTTTCTATTGGTTTTATTAATCATATTAGCTTATAGAGCAACTTTATTCACTCCTTCTGTCTGGCTAAAGTCTATTGCAGGAAAGCAGACTTTTGGAATTGCAGTAAATGTCTCATCTCATCCTGGGAAAAAGGGCTATTATCTTGTTACTGCCAAAGAGGGAAAGGTTTATATTTTTAAAGAAGGAAGCGAAATTAAAAAAACCATTTTAGATATGGTAAGTGAAGTTAAATCTAATACAACTGAAGAAGGTATGTTGTCAGCAATAATTGATCCACTAAATTTGAAAGAAATTTATATTTATTACTCCATGAATAAAATAGATCCACTAACCAATCGTCTCTCACGTTTTAGACTGGACAAGGAGGATAATGTAGTTAGAGAAAGTGAGGAAATTTTATTTGAATTGACAAAATCAAATACAAGTCATAACGGAGGTAATATGTTATTTGGTCCTGATGGCTTATTTTATTTTGGATTTGGTGATGGAAGCTTTGCCTCAAAAGATATGCCATCAAAATTAGATTCAAGTTTATGGGGATCAATTATTCGAATAGATGTTAGAAAAAGAGAAAATAATAAGCAGTACTCCATTCCTGAGGATAATCCTTTTTATGGGCATGAATCAATTCCTTCAGAGGTATGGGCATATGGTTTCAGAAATCCATGGCGATGGAGTTTTGTTGATAAAAACACAATTATTGTTGGAGATGTAGGTGAAAATACTCATGAAGAAATAGACATTGTAAAGAAAGGTGATCATCTCGGATGGCCGTATGTTGAAGGAGGAAAATGCGCAGCTAACTATCCGAATTGTAATTTAAAAAAATATAAACCACCTATGACTTATTTTTCACGTATGGTATCGCGGTCTGTAACGGGTGGGTATGTATATCGAGGTTCTAAAATTGAAAATTTAAAGGGAAAATATGTTTTTGGAGATTATTTAAGAGGCATGATGACCTTGAATTATCCTGAAGCCCCCAAATTTGTTAAGGATATAAAAGACGATGCATTAGAAATAATCTTTCCGAAGATACCTATAAATTTTGGTCCAGATATTGGTCGTACTATCCATCCAGTATCATTTTATGAAGATGAAAACAAAGAACTGCTCATGGTCGCCTTGAATGGCGGTATATTTAGAATAATTCCTATCGATTTTTGGACCAAAATTCGCGCCTTCTTTTACATGTATGGAAGTTTTAGATGATTTTAAGATATTATAAGTATTCCGTTCTATGCTTAACATTCGTAGCCATAATTGGCTCAATTAGTGTGCATATGTTGGACCCTGAGTTTGCAGGAAAACTAACTCAGGAAGATAATTCAGAACTTATTGCTAAGGGTAAAATACTTTATCAAAAAAGTTCATGTATAGGCTGTCATGGTAAAAAGGGTAATTATCCTACTAACTCTGATTGGCCTAATCTTGCTGGGCAACCTAAGAAATACTTATATCAACAATTGATCGATATTCGCGAAGGCAATAGAAACAATGGAGGTTCATCACTGATGGCTGGCAGTATTAAGAATTTAGGAAATGAAACTGCTTACTTGATTGCGATCTACCTATCAAGTCTTTGATTTTCCAAAAATTTAAATAAATTAAAACTATTTTTAGACTTAAGAATTTCAATGAGAAAGATGTACTCTATATTTGATAAAAACTTCAGCAGTTTTAAATATTAAGGATTTGTCGCTATAACAACAGTATTAATATCGAGGGAAGAATTTGACCATTTGATTAAGGCATATGAGTCGGAGGTCCTATTTCACAATTAAAGTTTTAGGACTCTTAAACGATTTGATTTATTCTAAATTTCATAACTACATTATCTTCCAGTTTTTGGTATAATTTTTTTTTAATAATAAGTTTTCTAAGTACAATTTAATATTATATTTAAACTTATTATTAGTATGTGAAAGAAATGTCTTATTGTTTTTAGGATTATCTGTAAAAGTAAGAGTTGTCAAAGCATATGGAGTAATTTTCGCAATTTTATTTTCAACTATGAAATTTGTATTATTAAAATTTAATCTGTACCCCTCATAACAATTACAATTTGGATTAAAAAGTTTAGTGTCAATTTTATCTATTTTGTATTCTCCAGGTTCTAGCTCTATAATCAAAGCACCGTAGTTGATGTCTTTTGTCTCAAAAGTTACTTTAACCGGTTCAAATGAAGCTCCATTTTTTTTAAGCAAGTATAATTTTTGACTGCCTTTAAATGGAATTTCATTTGTTTCGTTAACCCATCCTTCAGAGGGTAGAGCTATTAATCCTTTTGGTTTGCCTTTAAGTTTTTCTACATGAATATAAGACTGGACATTTAAAGGTACTCGTTCTGGTTCTGCCGATGGTTCTGCTACTGGAACTGCTAATGGTATTGCAGGTGGTTTTGGTTCTGATACTGGAACGGGTCCTTCATCAGTGGTTTTTTCTGATACTGGTACTGGTTCTGTATCTGCTATTATTGGCAATTTACCTCTTCCATTAGCACAAGCATTTAATGCCAAAATAGTAACAATTATAATAAAAATCAAAATAAAATAATTATTTTTATTATTCATGTTTCATCCTTTCTTAGTTTTAAAAAAACTTACACAAAATGAGTTATAATTTACCAACAAATTTTCTAATGAATCCTACTACAAAATCAGAGTTTTCCAGTGAACCAAAATTACCTCAATGCGGCATTAGAATCCACTGCGGAATATTGTATTGTCTATTTACGTAAGAATAAGGTGATCATGGGAAGCTATTCGCTGAGGAAATAGCTGCAGCTGTTATTACGGTTACACGGGGATTATCTATAGCAAAAGAGATGCTTTTAGATTCCGACTACATTGCAGACATGCCAAGTGAAAAAGTACCCGCTAATCCAAGAACAATTGAAATTACTGTAAGGATTAATTCAAAGGTGCGCATACTTGAAGAATTAAGTAATCTTTCAGTAAAACCATGTTCATGAGAAGCATCCACATGAGATTCTTTTTTGTTAGAAGATTTTTTTCTACTTTTTATTGCACGTCTTTGTTTTACATGTCGATCATGCGGATTTATGCTTGAGGTGAATCCTATTCCAGCTATGGCCAAAGTGAAAACAATTGTATCAGTAATGCTTGGAGGAGAGGCCCAGAATTGCTCCGCATAGAGCGGGTAAAGTATCATCGAAGACAGTATAGCTCCCACAATAGCGACCACCAACCTCGCTGGTGGTGAAATTAAATGCTGATACAAACCAGATATCGCGGGAAGCAAAATCAGAATTGCTGCCCAATGTGCTAAGTGCCCCAAGGACTTTAGTAGAAACAAAGAACTTTGCAGGATGTAGGTGCCTCCACTAACGAACACAATAAATAATACAATTCCAAAAATGAAACGTATTAATTTGTCTATTTTTTCAGAAGTTGATTGTTTGGCAATTTTTGAAGTCATAAGATTGTAATGATGATCATAAAATTTAGTTCAATTAACTACATAGGCTATAGGTATTTAATTTAAAAAAATTCCAATTAAAATATGTTTTATTATTACTTAGAAAATCTGGAAGTAGTTTACAATCCTTTGTTGCATCGAACAATATGCTAATAATTTCCTTTAATGTCAAGAGATATTGGCTTAATGAATAGTTTTTTCTGGATTTTTTTTCGATTCGCGAATAGCATACTGGTAGGCAAAATCTAGTTAACGGATTTTGTGCTATTTATTCTAAAATAAATGAAAAAAATAGCATTAATGCACATGTTTGGTCTGTTAATTCATTTTAAGTCAAAATAAGTTTTATGAATATAATAAATTATTACAAATAATATTAGCAACTTAAATTTATTTTCAAAAATAATTTTTAAATGTAAATATTATGAACAAACATTTCTTTATAAAGTTTGTGACTAGTCCAGATGTTGATCCCTTAAAATGTTTTGTTGGACTAGGTTGCGCAGCACAAGCTATCAATGATGGGCATAAAGTGGACATATTCTTCGCGGCTGGAGCGGTCCAAATGTTACACACTGAATGTATTTCAAAATTGAATGAGGCTATAGATGCTCCTTCCGGTATGTACCTAAGTTTTATCAATACAATAAAAAATGGGTCAAGTGGAATTCATTGTTCAACACAATCACAAGCTCACTTTGGAGTTACTGAGGAATCCTCAGAAGCTCTTATTGAGGGCTTAAATCTAAACTGGAGTGGCCCACCTGGAGTGATCGCTCTAGCGGCTAGTTCTGATGTAACAATGGTGTACTAGATTAGTTCAAAGTAATTTTAATAAGAATTACCAATACTTTAGTTTATCTGATTAACTAGTCTTGATTATTTTTTATTCATTATCAGGTAAAAAAATGTAATTTTAATTGTTATGTGAGAACCCTCTTGACTTAGTTTATAAAAAAATTTATAAAATTGATTCTTTGTTTAAACTCTAAAACTCTTTATATTGAGGAAGTTATGAAAAAAACGTTTTATGCGATCAAATTAGTATCCATTGTTTTTGCTCTGCTAATGAGCTTTACCAGCGGTTTATGGGCCCAGGTTTCGGGCAAGGTTAAAGTCGCAGCAATTTACACGGTTCCAGTTGAACAGCAGTGGGTGAGTCGCATTCATAAAGCACTAAATACAGCGAAAGCTAGGGGGGAAATTGAATACTCTTTTTCTGAAAATGTTGCAAACACAGATTATGAAAGGGTGATGAGGGAGTACTCTGAACAGGGGAATCATCTGCTGGTCGGAGAAGTATTCGGTGTTGAAAGAGCAGCCAGAAAAGTTGCCAAAGATTATCCAGCAACTTCTTATCTGATGGGTTCTAGTTTCGGACCAAGTGGTAAAAACTTTTCAGTTTTTGATAATTGGATTCATGAACCATCATATCTTACAGGCATGATAGCAGGCGAAATGACAAAGACAAACAAAATCGGTGTGGTAGGTGGTTATCCCATTCCAGAAGTAAATCGCCTGATTCACGCTTTCATGGACGGAGCAAGAGAAATCAATCCAAACGTTAAATTCATGGTGAGTTTTATAGGTAGTTGGTTTGATCCACCTAAAGCTAAGGAATCTGCATTTGCCCAGATAGAAAGAGGTGCTGACATTATGTATGCTGAACGTTTTGGTGTTTCAGACGCAGCAAAGGAGAAAGGTATTCTAGCAATTGGCAATGTAATTGATACTCAATCGGACTATCCTAGTACTGTGGTTGCTTCAGCGCTTTGGCATATGGAGCCTTCCATAGACAGGGCTATCAGTAAAGTTAAGCAAGGCAACTTTGAACCTGAGGATTATGGTCCTTATTCTTTCATGGTACACGGAGGTGCAAGTCTAGCCCCTTATGGTACCTTTGAATCTAAAATTCCTTCTTCTATCAAACGCAAAGTGGCTGATCGTCAGCAGGAAATCCAAGACGGTTTATTCAGGGTCAATGTGAATGACCAGGAGCCGAAATCAACAATGTAATTAAATGGGGTTCTGGGATGCTGGGACCCCATGCTCCCTACCAAAAATTTATATTCCTGTGGTTCCCGAAGCCCTTTCCCTAAAGAACATCAACAAACATTTCGGGAATCTACATGCAAATCAAAATATTTCTCTTACTTTGAATAGAGGGGAGGTTCTGGCTCTGCTTGGTGAAAATGGAGCAGGAAAAACTACCTTGATGAACATCCTGTTTGGTCATTACGTCGCAGATTCAGGAGAAATCCTAGTTAACGGTAAATTTTTACCAAAAGGCTCGCCCAAGGCATCCATTGATGCAGGACTGGGCATGGTTCACCAGCATTTCACTCTTGCAGACAATCTAAGTGTCCTTGACAATATTATTCTTGGTACCCAGCCAATTTGGAATTTTAGGCTTCAACGCAAAGAAGCCGCTGATAAAATTATGGATCTGGGCTCACGATTTGGGTTGGAAATTGATCCTAATTTTCGTGTTGCTGAGATTTCTATGGGAGAAAGACAGAGAGTGGAAATTCTCAAAGCTCTTTACAGAAATGCAAAAATTCTCATTTTAGATGAACCAACCGCAGTGCTTACTCCCCAAGAATCAAGAACCCTCTTCAAAACTTTGAGGCAGTTACTTAATGATGGTCTATCTATCATTTTCATCTCTCACAAACTTGCAGAAGTGCTGGAAGTCAGCGACCGTATTGCAGTACTAAGAGACGGTAAACTAGTATTGGAAGAGAATGTTTCAGAAACATCAGAAAAAATGCTTGCTAAAGCTATGGTAGGTAGATCCTTCAAAATGCCAATAAGGAAAGACTTACCTGCTGGTGAAAGCTTGCTGGCCTTAGAAAATGTATCTGTGTTATCACCAGACAGGGGGCGTGTTTTGGATCGAGCCAGTTTATCAGTTAATTCCAGAGAAGTGGTTGGTCTTGCTGGTATATCTGGTAATGGACAACGTATTTTGGCAGATGTCATTAATGGAATGCAATCCCCAAACTCTGGAACGGTTTTTCTTTATGGGAAAAAAATTAAACGTTTTAATCCGAGAGAGATGCTCGTGAAAAAAGTCGGTAGAATTCCGGAGGATCGTCAAGGTTTTGGCGTTGTTGGAGACATGAACTTGGAGGAGAATGCAATTACAGAAGTGTATAAAAACAAGGATTACAGTAAACTCGGATTTCTTAACCTGAAAACCCGAAATAATTTTGCTAAAAAGATTGCACATGAATTTGACATAAGGGGAGTAAAGAAAAATTCTCCAGTAAGATTACTTTCTGGAGGAAACATGCAAAAACTTATCTTGGGCCGTGTGCTACTGCAAGAACCAAAACTAATTCTCGCCCATCAACCTGCTCGAGGTCTAGATATAGGAGCAGCATCATTTGTATATGAACGCCTTTTAGATGCTAAAATGCAGGGTTGTGGAATTCTGCTTATATCTGAAGACTTAGAAGAGTTACTCATGATCTCTGATCGGATTCTTGTCATACACAGGGGTAAAATAATTGAAGCAGGTAAGGCAGATGAGCTTTCAATGACAAATCTAGGTTTGCTCATGGCAGGAAGGCAAGTTAATGCGTCTTGAGCCTAGAACAGAAGTTTCTCTTTCTCGCTTTATTTTTGCACCTATTGTTGCAGTTATTACAAGTCTGCTGCTTTGCTCAGGTCTGATTATTTGGAGTGGCGCCTCTGTATTAGAAGCATATTGGATGATGCTGACAGGTTCAATCGGCTCAGCTTTTGCTCTTGCTGAAACTCTTTCCCGGGCAACACCTCTGATTTTTACCGGACTCGCTGCAGCAGTCGCCTTCAGGGCAAGATTCTGGAACATTGGAGCAGAGGGGCAGCTATATGCAGGCGCACTTATGGTAACATTTTTAGGAACTGGAGACATGAACATCCATGGAATTCTGCTACCCACAATTTTATTTATTGGAAGTTTTACTGCAGGATCGCTCTGGCTTTTTGTTCCTTCTCTTATCAAGGTTAAATTCCAAGTGGATGAGGTCGTTACTACCTTGCTTTTAAATTTTGTCATGCTTTTGTTAGTTAGCCTTCTGCTGGAGGGACCTTTGAAGGACCCCATGGGGTTGGGATGGCCCCAAGGAGCACCTGTTTTGGAATCTGCTGAATTACCTAGGCTATTTCAGGGGCTGAGGGTCCATGCAGGTCTTATCATCGCTATCATTCTTGCAATTGTGATCTGGCAGTTTCAGATACGAACTACACTAGGTTACGAAATGAAGGCTGTTGGTTTCAGCCGTGATGCATCCCAATTCGCAGGAATGCGTGTAGGCAAAATTCTCCTAATAACTGCGTTTGTTTCAGGAGGCTTAGCTGGTTTGGCAGGTTATAGTGAAGTCACAGGATTGAAAGGCAATCTTACACTTGATTTGAGTCCAGGTTTTGGTTACACCGGGATTGTAGTTGCTATGTTAGCCCAGCTTCATCCTCTTGGGGTTGTTGGTTCCGCATTTTTCGTGGCATGTATATTTGTAGGCGCAGATGCTATGAGTCGCTCGGTGGGGGTTCCTAACTATATAGCAGACGTGGTGGTTGCCAGTTCTCTGCTTTGTATGCTGGTATCCATGCTTCAGGTAAAATATCGTATTCGTTGGAAATAAGATATGGATTGGTTTGAGATTTTGTGGACAACGAGTTTTTGGGTTGCTGCAGTCAGGATTGCAACTCCGTTGATTTTAGGAACTTTGGGAGAATTGGTTTGCGAAAGGGCAGGTGTACTTAACTTAGGCATAGAAGGAATAATGACTTTGGGGGCCATGGCCGGTTGGATGTCTGTTTTTATGGGAGCTGATCTTTGGACCGGAGTTATTTTAGCAGCAATAGTGGGTGCGCTTATGGGAGCTCTTCATTCAATGCTCACAGTTTCTCTTGGTTTGTCGCAGCATGTTACTGGCATCGGGATAACGTTACTTGCTTCCAGTATTACATATTACATCTACAGGATGGTTCTTCCTGAAGTGACATCGCCCCCCCGGATAGAGGCTTTTACAAATTACCCCATACCATTACTTTCCAAGATTCCTTGGATAGGAGAAGCGCTTTTCAACCAGAGTCCATTGACTTACCTAGCCTTTATTCTTGTTATTATAGTTGGAATCCTACTCTATCGCACTCCACTCGGACTTGCTGTCAGGACAACCGGTGAGAATCCTTCTGCTGTCGAAGCTCAAGGGATGAGTGTTATTGGAATACGTACAGGTGCAGTCATGTTTGGAAGCGCCTTAATGGCGATTGCAGGAGCTTTCTTAACCATGTCTGCTTTCAATGCATTCTTTTTTAACATGATTAACGGAAGAGGATGGATCTGTATTGCGCTTGTAGTATTCGCTTCATGGCACCCCGGAAAAGCATTGTTTGGAGCTCTGCTTTTTGCTGCTTTTGACGCATATCAGATGAGACTGCAGCAAGTTATTGGTTCTGCAATTCCTTATCAGGTGTTTTTGATGCTTCCGTATCTCCTTAGCATAGTAGCGCTGATTCTTATCTCTAGGCGTGTTGCAATACCTCAAGCCTTGATGATTCCTTACCGTAAAGGGGAACGATGATTAACACCTTATAATTAATAAATGATTTTATATTAAATAGTGAATATTTTTAGAGTTATATAAGATGACTATTAAGATGAGAATTTAGTGTGTGATGATAATACAATTTAACTAAATTCAGTCCATTTTTGATAAAAATCAAAAATTAACTATATAATGTTGGAGGTAAAATTGAATTGGAATGTTTATTTGTCTGGTGAAATCCATACAAACTGGAGAGATGAAATCTATGAGAAAACAAAAAATCTTGGATTAAAAATAAATTTTTCAGGTCCTGTCACTAATCATAAGGATTCAGATGATTGTGGCGCTAATATTTTGGGAAAAGAGGAATTAAAATTCTGGCACGATCATAAAGGCGCGAAACTTAATGCAATAATAACAAGAAAAGCCATACAAAATTCTGATATTGTTGTGATTAAGTTTGGTGAAAAATACCGTCAGTGGAATGCGGCATTTGATGCAGGCTATGCATCAGCGCTTGGCAAATCCATAATTGTAATTCATTCTGATGAACATCAACATGCTCTTAAAGAAGTTGATGCTGTTGCCTTAGCAGTTGCTGATGATTCAAAAAAAGTTGTAGAAATTTTACGATATGTTACTGAAGGAAAACTTTAAGTTAATTCAGATAACTAATTTAATATAATGTTGTTATAGAAATATCTAGTCTCTCATGAATGGTACTCGCAATATTCATGTTTATTAAATAAAGAGAACATGAAAAAAGTTATTTTTGGAATTACTAAAAATAATGAATCTATTCAGAAATTTACACTTAAGGGTGGAGGGCTAATTGCCAATTTCATTAACTGGGGAGCAGTGCTACAGGATCTCAAGTTTGAAAATGGTTCTAAATCTTTGGTTCTCGGACTTGAAAAATTATGTGATTATTTGAAACATTCTCGATATTTTGGTGCTACAGCTGGTCCTTATGCTAACAGAATAGAGAATGGGCGATTTAAAATTAATGAAAATGAAATCCAACTTCAAACCAATTATCAAAATAAGCATCATCTTCACGGAGGAACCGAAGGCGTTGGTAGAAGGGCCTGGAATGTTGATGAGTTAGCAAAAAATGTACTCAAACTTTCAATAATACATCCTGACGGACATATGGGCTATCCTGGTCCTATCCAAATAAATGCTACATTCTCTTTGTTAGATTCAGGTATATTGGACATTGTCTACAGAGCAGAAACAGAAAAAAAAACAATTGTAAATCTAGCACATCACAGCTATTTCAATCTTTCCGGAGAAAAAACGGTCTTAGATCATGAATTAAAGATAAATGCTTCAACTTTCCTTGAAGTTGATGAAGGGATGATACCAAAAGGTTACCCTCAATCTGTAGAAAAAGGTGAACATGACTTCAGATACTTCAGAAGAATTAGAAATGAATCAGGCATATCTTCCAAACTAGATCACAATTATTGCCTGAGTCTAAATCCTCAGGAAATTCGACCTGTTGCGTGGTTAAAATCAAAGACTGTTAGTATGCAAATAAGCACGACAGAACCAGGTATTCAGGTATATGATGGTCATGGACTCGATGTGCAAATTACTGGGGTAGATAAAAGATTTTTGGGCGCTTATGCAGGTATAGCCTTAGAACCACAGTTATGGCCAAACAGTCCAAATCGGTCAGATTTTAACAGTCCTTTCCTGTATCCTGGTGATATTTATTTGCAACATACTCAATATCAGTTTTTAAAAAAATAAAAATAAAGATAAGTTTGACAAATGAGTATTTCTTAAATATTTTTCAGATACTAATAAATTCAAATTTTTAATTACTCACTTTTGCAAATACTCTTGTAAGGGCTAAAGTCAGAGCAGCTGATGAAGAAAGACCTGCATCAATAGGTACATTCCCAGCAATTATTCCTTTCCAGCCAAAGATTTTAAACTTGGAATTCTTATATATGTTTATTGTACCTTTTAAGTATTCTGACCAACCTTCACCCATTGTTAATTCTTTATTAATTGAAATAACTACGTTTTGTTAAAAATCTATTGAATGTAAATGCCCTTCCGGTTTGGGTATTTGAGAGAAGGTAAT
Organism: uncultured SAR324 cluster bacterium; assembly: GCA_902564345.1. GTDB lineage: Bacteria > SAR324 > SAR324 > SAR324 > NAC60-12 > Arctic96AD-7. The sequence continues at coordinate 35,886 of CACFAY010000003.1, read as the reverse complement.
CCAAACTGCATAGTTAATAGCAAGTGGCATGACATAACCTTCATTGTAATCTGTATGTTCTCCTATCAGGTTTACTCTACCTGGAGCACGAACAAGATATTCTGGAGCATTACCATATTTATTTTTATAAAAATTAAGTACACTCTCTTTTGGGGATGAAGTAATCACTATACAATTTTATAAATAGAGACCAAAGTTATGCCAAATTTAATTCTATTCAGAAAGAAGATCCTGGTTGCTTAAGGAAAACTATTTCATCTGTTGTAGATTTTCTTCTAAGAATAACATTTCGATGAGGGAAACGTCCAAACCTTGCTATGATTTCATGATGTTTTTTAGCATACTCATAATCTTTTTCAGATGTATATTTTTTAAATAATGGTAAAGCAGTTTCCTGAACAGTAATATTTTCGCTATGCATCATAGGCATCAGCATGAATTTCCTTCTTTGAATGTCAGGGTTTTTAAGATATTGTTTATCATAACATTTTTGACTCAAAACTAAGGCCTTGTTGTCACCAGCAAATGCACGTAGGGTATTTCTAAAAACATTTCTTGTAAACTGGTCAAGTATTATAATCAGAGCGAGGCATCCTGTTTCAGTGTTTTTCCAATCGTCCATTTTTCCTCTAATGGCATCTTCAATTGTATTGGAAAAAGTATTTTCAATAATTTGATCAAAAACATCATTCTTTTTGAACCATTGCTCTGGATTACATTCTTTGAACCAGAAGTTTAATATATCTTCTTTTTCAACCATTTATTTATAATTAATAATGATTAGAATTTAGCACATTATTTTAAAAATCTAGATTGGCTAAAATGAATTTAAAAAGTATATTTATTTATGGTATTAAAGTGTAATATTTTTTCCTGATTGTATTGTAGAAAGACGAATTTTAAAAAAAATTTGATTATCTCTGTAAAAAAATCCTTAAAATACCATTTAAAATCAATATTTGTTAGGGTATGAAAAAAACTATACTTAACGAAAAAAATTACCTAAGAGAGTGTTTCTAATGAAAAATTCTGCAGTCATTCTTATAATTCCGTCTGCTAGCTACAGAACAGGTTCTTTTATGAATGCAGTTAGAAAACTCGATCTTAAAGTTCTAGTGATAAGTGATAAATCTCAAGTATTCAGTGACAAATATCCTGACTATCTGATTAAAATTAATTTTAATCACTGGAAAGATAAGTCAGCTGAAATCAGTAAATGGGCAAAAAATAATGGTCTTAAGGCAGTAATTGGTGTTGATGAAGAATCTATTGTTCTGGCTGCAAACTTAAGTAATTTTTTACATGTTGAGCATAATTCTATAGAGTCTGTTTTGTTAACCAAAAACAAATATTTAATGCGTAATGAATTAAAAAAAGCAGGAGTATGTTCCCCGTGGTTTAAAAGATTTTCAATTCATGAATCTTCAAACAAGATAATTGATGAAATAAGCTTCCCTTGTGTAATTAAGCCAACGTTCCTATCTGGAAGCAGAGGAGTGATTAGGTTAAATAAAAAAAGGGAGTTGTTCGATGGCATCAAAACTTTACATGAGCTGCTCTCACTTGATGAATTAAGAAAGCGTGCAGGAAAACAATCTGATTATATTCTGTTTGAGGAATATATTCCCGGAAAAGAAGTTGCTATAGAAGGAATTGTTTCTGAAGGTAAACTAACGGTTCTGGCTATTTTTGATAAACCTGAACTACTTGAAGGTCCAACTTTTGAGGAAAAAATTATTGTAACCCCAAGTGTTTTGACGAAAAAAATTCAGTATTCATTGTTTGAAACAATACAAATTGTTGTCAAGGCATTGGGTATATTAAAAGGACCTGTACATGCTGAAGCAAGGATTAACAAAAACGGTAACTACATTTTAGAATGTGCATCTAGGAGTATAGGTGGATTGTGCTCAAAAGTCCTTGAATTTCAAGGAGGAATTAGCTTGGAAGAATTGATATTGCGTTCTTACTTGGGTCGTAATATTGAAAAATCTAAATTGATTGGCAATGCAAGGGGAGTAATGATGATGCCTACTGAAAAAAAAGGCATAATGAAGGAGATTAGGGGCGTTACAGATGCTTTAGTTGTTAAGGGAGTAACTGATCTTCAAATTACCGTCAAACCTGGAGAAAAGCTTGAACCACTCCCAAAAGGAGACCGTTATCTGGGATTTATATTTGCTGAGGGCAATGATCAGGAATTTGTAACAAAAGCGTTAAAAAATGCCTGGTCGAAAATAGAAGTAGTCTTGGAAAATGATTTATCAAAATGATTATCAAAAAGCATTACTTTCAAGTGATTATGACCAATATGATTTTTAAGAATATTTTTTTGGATTAATACTGTAGATTTTCAGCTAGCTCTCTAAGAGCCTCATGACCATTTTTAAAGATTGGCCACCCGTCTCCAGGTATTACGGCTTCTATGCTTTTAACATCAGCAATTCTTTTTATTGAATTAATCGCAAGTTCTTTGTCTTGAAGCTTTTCCTCAGGAAGCATGCATAGTTTTCCTCCTTCATGAGCTCTAATTATGTCACCAGTAACAAGCGTATTTTCATCAATTAAAATAGCTAATTCACCTGGTGTTTTAGAACCTTCCATACAGAATATTTCAATATTATTTAATGGTTTATCTCCGTCTTTAAGCCAATCATCACAGTCGAATGGGAACTTTTCTTTTTCTTCAAATGGTCCCCAGCTTTTTGCTCCAGTAAACAATAATATTCTTGCAGCATCTCTAACATGGTCAGAGTTTGTTATTATCAAATGTGCAGCGCCACCAAGGCTGTCCAAATGATTTTCATCATGTTCATTTAATATCAGGGGGTCAATCAGAACGTTTCCTGACGGATTTACCAACAAAGTCCCATGGAAATCTATATTTCTATCTTCGTTAAATACAGACCAGCCAAACATATCATGACGGTGTAGTTTCTTCAGAATTACCCCCCACACGTTTAATTAAGTGTTAGTAATGATTGAAAGACATTTTTGTTAACTTAAATAATATATAAAATTATTTAGAATTTAACAAAAAATTATTTCATAGAAGGTTGATAATATGGGTTTGTTCCCTCAGCATGGTCTGTTACATCATAAATTGCCTCTATTTCAGGTACTTGTTCCTTTATCATGACCTCAACTCCTTGCTTCAATGTTACATCGATCATTCCACATCCCTGGCAACCTCCTCCAAACTCGAGATATGCATTACTATCCTTTACTTCAAGAAGGCTAACAACTCCACCATGTGAAGCAACCATAGGATTAACTTCCTCTTCTAGTACATGCTGAATCTGCTCTTCAACCGTACCACTAAGTTTTGTAATAGACAGGTTCGGATTAAATGCTATAAGCTCCTGATCTTCATTTAATTTGATTTCAGTTCCTTCTATATATGGAATTCCTTTTTTAGAAACAAAAATATGAAAATTTTCATATTCAATTGAAATATTATCAGAAGTGGAATTAAGAATATCAACAAACTCAACACTGAAATTTGCCTTACGATCACTTTTGGCCTCTACTACTATTTCAATTCCTTTTGTTTCTCCTCCTTTGGAATTAAGTTCGGCTATAATAAAACTCTTTGCTTCATCACTAACATCTATAAAAGATGAATCAACTCCTTTGTATAAACCTTCGTATGATTCGGTGAAATAAAAAGTGTCAAAGCCGTTGTCATAAAGAATCTCTGCAGCTTTAAAAGACTCTGTTTGGTTTTCTCCATATAACATTATTTCACCTGTAAAAGGCATTTGATAAATGGAGTCCTCAAAATGTTCGTATTCAAGGTTATGTGCTCCAGGAATATGAGATTCCTCAAAATCTTTAGCATTTCTTAAGTCAAAGATAAATACTTTTTTCGTTGTCCTTCGTAATTCAAAAAACTTTTTAGGAGTTAGCAGGTGTTCTTTGGGATCGAACCCGTCTTCTTTGTCAGAAATATCAGTAAACTTAAACATTACTTTAAGATTTTTTTGAGTTAGATATTAAAATTTGTATCTTAGAAAATGTATAATAAAAAAAACTAAAAAGTTCAGTATTAATTAATAAAAAATTTCTACTCTAGCTCTATTTTTCCGTCTATTGAAACTTTAAGATCTATTTCTGGCACTTCAAGGAGCATTTTAGCGTTCAAATTCTCTATTCCTGAGAGAGAATCATTTTTTAAACAATCTTTTACAGTCTGCTCAATTTCTCGTTGTGACTGAATTCCTACTTTCTTGAGAAATTTTCTTATCTGTATGTTTAAAACTTCTTCATTCATTAAATAATCTCTATATTAAAATTAAATTATGTATAAATTTATCGTCTAAATTACTTCTTAAAATAAAAAATGCAGAGTATCCCTTTTTGATATAAGAATTTAAAAAGTAACTATCAATCTTTAGTAAAACTTTGAAATAAATTAATCAGTTTCTGTATGATTCCGATTTTTATAATCACTGATAGCAGCTTTTATTGCATCCTCTGCGAGCACTGAACAATGAATTTTTACTGGAGGAAGGGAAAGCTCTTCAACAATTTCAGTATTTTGAATCCCCATAGCTTCGTCAACACTTTTTCCTTTAACCCATTCAGTAGCTAAACTGGAACTGGCAATTGCTGATCCACATCCAAATGTTTTGAACTTTGCATCTACGATTTTATCATTTTCTACTTTGATTTGAAGTTTCATTACGTCACCGCATTCAGGAGCTCCAACTAAGCCTGTACCCACTCCATCCTCTTCTTTTACAAAGCTTCCAACGTTTCTTGGATCATTGTAATGGTCTATAACTTTTTCACTGTATGCCATATCTATCTTTTATTAAAATAAATTTATGATTTAATTAAGCAATGCATACAATTTTCTTCACATTGCTTAGCTATGAAATAAATTAAAATAATTTATTTTGTGCTTTACTTGATATCATTTTACATCCTCTGTGTCAAGTGCAAAATAGAATCCTTATCACTTATTAAAGTATAATATTTTAACTAAAAATTTGAATTTAACCAATGAATTAGTATTGGAATATTTATAAATATGTATGTTGCATAATTATGATTGGCTTTAATCAGATGTAAAAATATTTAAGTTTGACATATCTTATTTTCATGTTTACCATAAGCCCTTCTTATATCTAGACATAAAATATTAACTTTAAAAAATAACGAATTATTTTAATAATATGGTTTTTAATAATCTTCCATTTTACTTGTATTTGTATAGAAGAAAAATCTACTAAAAATTCTATTATTTGATATGAGGGACCTTAGTTCACCAACTAAATAAGGTTGATTACAGAATTTATAATTATTGCTGTAAATCACCTATTAATATAATTTTCAAAATTCATAAATATTATAAGGAGATACAATGAAAGAAGTGAGAGATCTTCAGCAGAAATATGTTGACGGAAGCATAAATAGACGAGATTTCATAAAAGCCGTGGGGGCTTTGGGAATTGCAGTTTCTGCCGCAGGGAGTCTATTGAAAGCAACTGATGTGATGGCTAAAACGCCCAAAAAAGGAGGTTCTGTAAGAATGGCTTCCAACCTTCATGGACCAGATGATCAGATGGATCCCATTGTAATGACGTCTAATGTTGATTATACACGAGCCCACACTAATTATAATGGTTTGGTTCAGATGAGGGATAACATGGTTGTCAGTCCTGAATTGGCAGAGGAATTTAGTCCAAACAGTAATGCAACTGAATGGACTTTCAAACTTAGAAAAGGTGTTAAATTTCATGATGGTTCTTCTCTTACTGCAGACGATGTGCTTTGGAGTATGAATCGGCATTTAGGTGAAAAATCACCTTCAGTAATAAAGGGGTTTTTCAGTCAGGTGAAAGAATGGAAGAAAATGGACAGCCATACAGTTAAAGCAGTTTTGAACAGTCCAGACTCCGATTTGCCAGCAAAGTTAACAGAGAAACAGGCAAAAATAGTGAAAGAAGGAACTACCGATTTCAAGAAGGGTAATGGAACAGGTCCTTATAGAATGACAAGTTTTGAGCCTGGGGTTAAATCCATGCATGTCAGAAACGAAGACTATTGGAGAGAAACCGGTAATTTTGATGCCATCGAATTAACAGCAATTACTGACCCACAAGCAAGAGTCAATGCATTGATTGCAGGTGATATGCATATGATCTCTGATGTCGATGCAAAAATGATCAAATTGATCGAGAGTTCAAATGGTGTAAGTGTCAACTCAACTAAATCTGGTAGATATGGTGGAATATGTATTTTAAATAATACTGCTCCCGGTAATAATCCTGATTTTGTAAAAGGTATGCAGTTGATTCAAGATAGAGAAAGAATCGTTCGTTCCATCCTAAAGGGCAAAGGAGAAGTTGGTAATGATCATCCTATTTCGACAGCTTATGGTGCAGATCATTGCTATGAACTTCCTCAGCGTCAGTATGATCCTGAAAAAGCAAAATACCATCTCAAAAAATCTGGAATAAGCTCTGCAGAACTTTTTGTTGCAGAAGTTGCAACGGGAATTGGAGATTCCTGTTTGTTGATGCAAAATAACCTCAGAAAAATTGGGTTTGATCTAAAAATAAAAAAAGTCCCCACTGATGGCTATTGGGGAGCAGTTTGGATGAAGGAACCGCTTAACGTTGTATCATGGAATATGCGACCTACTGCTAATTCAATGCTAGACATACAATTTGCTCCAGGTGCCGCTTGGAATGATACCTTCTGGAATAATGAAAGGATGGGTAAACTGCTCAAGATGAATCTTGCTGAAACTAACCCTGCAATTCGCCATGAAATGTTCTGCGAAATGCAGGCTTTAGTGAGCATGTTTAGCGGTATGGTGATAGCATATCATACTAATGTAAATGATGGTGTCAGTGATAAGATCCACGGTATTCCAGTTAATCCTCTTGGTTCGATTGGAGGGTGTACTTGGCCAGAATTTGCCTGGATGGAAGCTTAATTAACAAATCATAGTTTATTAGTAATAAGCCTGTGTGATTAAAGTCCGCAGGCTTTTTTTTTAAATTGATCTAGATTCTTAGGTAAAAAAATGCTTTTTCAAGCCGTTTTAAAAAGAATTTTGATCGGATTTGCAACGCTTTTTGTTGTCTCTATTATTATCTTCCTAGGAACAAGTCTGCTTCCAGGGGATGTTGCAGAGATAATACTAGGACAAATGGCAACTCCAGAATCACTTGCTGCTCTTAGGGAAAAGCTTGGAATGAATCATCCACCTCACACTCGTTATTTGTTGTGGCTTGGGAACCTCCTGTCTGGTGACCTTGGAATGTCTAAAGCAGGGTCAGGTGCTGGAACTATCGGGACCGAAATTTCGGTTATGATTGCACCCAGACTAGTGAACACACTTAGATTGGCAGGTATGGTGGCCCTGATATCTATACCATTGGCAATGTCTCTAGGGTTACTGGCATCCATGTATCCAGGTTCCAGAATAGATCGTACCATCACATTTACCACCCTTAGTATTATTTCAATACCTGATTTTCTTGTCGCCATGATTCTTGTGATGATTTTTGCAGTTCAATTAGGGTGGCTTCCTTCAATTGCTTACATGAGTGGAAACGAAACAGGTTGGCAATTAATTCGTGCGCTCCTCATGCCAACACTGACCCTTGTGACTATTGTTTCAGCACAGATCATCCGCATGACTCGAGCAACAATACTTAATATCATGAGTTCTCCTTACATTGAGATGGCAATACTCAAGGGGGTACCCAGAAAAAGAATCATTTTGAGACACTCTTTACTGAATACTATCGGACCGATAGTCAATGTTATAGCATTGAATTTGGCCTGGCTAATTGGAGGAGTTGTTATAGTTGAAACAGTATTTGCCTATCCGGGATTGGCTAAGCTAATGATCGACGGAGTACAGACTAGGGATCTACCACTCGTTCAAGCCTGCGCAATGATCTTCTGTGGAACATATGTAGTTCTGATTATGATTGCAGATATGGCTTCTATTATTTCCAATCCAAGACTTCGTCATCCTAAATGAATTTTATATGTCTATAGATGAAAAGATCAAAGAGAAGATAACGTCATTTGAGGAACTACCTGACGCACCTCCCAGAAGAAAAATACGTTTCAGTATAGGTGGGAAAATTGGTATATTTTTTGTCTTTTTCTGGATTGTAATGGTTTTCATTGGTCCATATGTTTCTCCTTACAATGAGGCAGATATTCTGGATGAATCGCTGTTTATCGTTCCGGGGGGCGAAGAATATCCAGACACTGACTATCAGCCACCAAGCAAGGTTGCATTTCTTGGAACTGATTATTTGGGCCGAGACACTCTTTCTCGGATTCTATATGGTGCACGAACTACCATAGGTATTTCTTTTTTAGCCACACTTTTGGCCTACCTTTTAGGAGTTACCTTGGGCATTGCAGCTGCAGTAGGAAGCGAATGGTTGGACATGTTTTTGAGCCGATTCAATGATGCATTTTTATCGATTCCAACTATCATGATGGGGCTTGTGGTTATTGCAGCAGTCGGGAGTACAATTCCAATTCTTATTGGTATGACTGGATTAATATACGCCACTAGCGTTTTCAGGGTTGCAAGATCACTTGGACAGGATGTTATGGTAAGTGATTTCGTGGAAGCAGCAAAAGTTCGTGGAGAGGGGCTTTGGTGGATCATTACTAGGGAAATTCTTCCAAATGTTGTTATGCCTCTTGCTACAGATTTTGGTTTGAGGTTTGTTTGGATTATTCTCTTCATCTCCTCGCTTAGCTTCCTTGGTTTAGGGGTACAGCCACCGATGTCTGACTGGGGTAGCATGGTCAAGGAAAACCTTGGAGGTCTTCCTTATGGTTCAATATCTCCTTTAATGCCTTCCCTTGCGATTGCTACCTTAACCATAGCTATTAATTTGATTGTAGATGATATCTCTGCACATTCCGGTGGAAAACTCTCCAACAGAATGATCTGATGGCACCTCTTCTCGAAGTTGATAATCTGAAAATTGATGCTCGCAAAGATGATGGTAGTTTAACTCCAATTGTCAAGGGAGTTAGTTTCAATGTAAAACCGGGGGAGGTATTAGCATTGATCGGTGAGTCTGGCTCCGGCAAAACTACTATAGCCCTCTCGGCATTGGGTTACACCAAACCCGGCTTAGAATTTACTTCAGGAGAAGTTCGTCTCCACGGTCAGGATGTAATTTCAATGCCATCTGAAGAAAAAAGATTGATGCGCGGACAAAAGGTAGCCTATCTTGCTCAAAGTGCCGCAGCAACTTTTAACCCTGCAATGACTATTGGAGAACAAGTAACTGAATCAGCAATTATTCATGGGCAATTGTTAAAAGAAGATGCTGAAAATCGTGCAAAAGAACTTTACAGAGCTCTTGAACTACCTGAACCAGAACGACTTGGGAAAAGATATCCTCATCAAGTTTCTGGTGGACAGCTTCAAAGGTTAATGGCTGCAATGGCACTTTGTGGAAATCCTGATCTACTTGTCTTAGATGAGCCAACTACTGCTCTAGATGTAACTACACAAATTGAAGTTTTGAAGGCATTCAAATCAGTAATAAAGCAAGAGGGGTCTGCTGCAATTTATGTTACTCATGATCTATCAGTTGTTGCGCAAATAGCAGATGAAATCGTAGTTCTTTATGCAGGTGAGGTTCAGGAGCATGGTAGTGCTGAACAAGTTGTAAGTACTCCTAATCATGATTACACAAGACGACTGATGAACGCGGTAAGACCTCCTCCTGCAGCAGGTCATGGAGATAAAATTGAAAAATCTAATAATGAAGTACCGGTTCTTGAATTAAAAAATATTTTTGCTGGTTATGGCAAAATACGAGATGGTACTGCAAATATTTCTGTTCTAGAAAATATTAATATAAAAATTAGTAAAGGGCAGACAGTTGGTGTAATTGGAGAATCTGGATGCGGTAAGTCTACTATGGCGCGAGTTATGTCTGGGCTTCTTCCAGCAAGTAAAGGTAATGTATTACTTAGAGGAGAAAATTTAAAACCTGATTTAAAAAATAGAAGCCGATCTGAACTACAAAAAATACAATTTGTTTTTCAGATGGCCGATACTGCTCTTAATCCTCGTCAGAGAATAGACCAGATTTTAGGCAGACCTCTTGAATTCTATCTTGAGCTTAGAGGAGGAGAAAAAAGAAAACGGATTGCTGAACTACTGGAAATGGTAGAATTGCCACAGGATTTTGCTGGTCGTTATCCTGATGAACTCTCAGGTGGTCAAAAACAAAGAATCAATTTAGCAAGGGCATTAGCTGCATCTCCTGAAATTCTCCTATGTGATGAGGTCATTTCGGCTTTAGATACAATCGTTGGTGCAAATATCATTGAATTGTTAAAACAACTTAGAAAAAATACTGGTGTTTCTTTTGTATTTATAAGTCATGATCTGTCAACAGTTGCATCTTTTGCAGATCATATCGTAGTTCTTTATGCTGGGAAGGTTGTAGATCAAGGCACTGTTGATGAGGTACTTTCTCCACCTTACCACCCATATACAAGGTTATTAATATCTTCGGTTCCTGAATTAAGAGTGGGATGGCTTGAAGAATCAGTGGATGAAATTGAAGAATTGTCACTAAAAAGAGATCAAGGATTTATAAATTAAAAATATCACCTTTTAAAAACTATTGCACCAGTTTCCCTTGCCCTCCACTGCAAGGTATTTGTATAGCAATTCCTGTCCAACACTGAGACCATCGGCATATACTTGAGCCTTTAAATTCTGCTCATTGATCATTTCCTTAATAACCAATCCGACTTCTTTTGCTGATGACAACATATTATGAATCAAGTCACGGGCATCTTGGGCCTTTTTCTGGTCATAAATACAGTCTTGATTTTTGATATCATCTTGAACTAATTCTGGTGCGTCAATACCACTAAACTGAACCAGTACTTTTTTACCCTCTTTTTCTACCCAGATTGTATCACCATCGATTACTTCCAGAAAAGTGACAGGGGTAGTTGTGCACATACAAACAACATTTGCTAGCACAGAAAGCTGTAAAGTAAAAAGAACTAAAAACACAAAAATAATGTTTTTAGATAATGAAATAAAAACATTAAAATTACGAATTAATGAGAAAAACATTGTCCTTTTAAATTAACCGAATAAAAAATCATCAAAACAACAGTCACCAAAATGTGAAAAGCACAACACTCAAAATATTTTTATTTAATTTTATGAGTAGTTTAGAAAATTAAAGCATTAATTGATTGACAGCATCGACTAATTAGAGTTTATCTTTCTAATTTAAGTCAACTTAATTCTTAAGGGTTAATAGTTCTGTAACCCAGATCCACTCATCTGTTTTGAAATCAATTTTTTGTATAGTCCATTGTTTTTAAATAGTTCTTCATGTGTTCCAATTTCTTCAATGTGTCCATTATCCAAAACTATGATACTGTCAGCATCACGAACAGTAGAAAGGCGATGAGCTATTATCAATGTAGTCCTGTTTTTTTTGAGTTGATTAAGTGCTTTATGTACTATGTTTTCACTGACTGCATCAAGATGGGATGTTGCTTCATCCAGAATTAATACTGGTGCATCCTTAAGAAATGCCCTAGCAATTGCTACTCGCTGTCTTTGTCCTCCTGAGAGACTTGCTCCTCGCTCACCAACTTCAGTTTCAAGTCCTTCAGGAAGGCTTTTAACAACTTCAGAAAGAGCTGATAAATTAACTGCTTTCTGCAATTCCTGTTCAGTTGCATCAGGTTTAGCAATCAGAATATTGTCTTTTAAAGTGTTGTTGAAGAGATAAGTATCCTGTGCTACTAATGCTATTCTGGAACGAAGATCATTTAGTTTTAAATTCTTCAAATCAATTTCATCAAACTTGATACTTCCTTTGTCAGGATCCCAAAAACGCATAAGCATTTGGGCAAGCGTTGTTTTTCCTGCTCCTGAAGGTCCAACTAAGGCAAAGGTCTTCCCAACGGGAATATTAACATTTAAATTATCCAATACATTTTTTGATCTTCCTGGAAAAGAAAAACTTAAATTGCTAATTTTGAATCCTGAAGAAATATCCTTATTTAAATTATTAACACCATCAGCTATTTTTATCGGTTCATTCTCGAGTGCGTAAACTCTCCTGGTAGCACCAAGTGTGTCTGCTAGTTGTCGTCCTATCTGAGCAATCTCTGAAACTGGAAGGAATGCTGACATTGCCAGAATCGTCATGAGTGGCAGTATTCCTGAATCGAAGTGACCATTTGCTGTAAGCAGTGCACCTGTACTTACAACAGCAAGACCACCCCAGCCTGTAAGCACTTCCAACATATTACTTTGAAGTGTTAGTTCTTTGAAAAAAGGGAGTCTCAGTGAAATGTGTCGCTCTGTCAGTCTTTCAAAAGATCTTCCTCTGTATAAACCCTGCTGGTATGCTACAATTTCTGCAAGTCCCTGTACTGAATCAATTGCATGTGCTGAAAGTTCTCCTGCAGCTTCTCTGGCTTTAGATCCAAGTCTGTCAACTCGTTTTCTCATCAAAAAAGGACTTAATCCAACTGCAATTAAAAATGGTAAAAGTGCAAGAGTAATCCAGAAACTGTTAACACTTAAAATGAAAACTACTGTGACTGGAATCAGGATAGAGACAAAAACAGGAGCTACTGTGTGTGCAAAGAAATACTCAACTAGTTCAACATCATGTGTTGCAATGCCCATCAAATCTCCTGTTCTGCGTCTCACAAGGTAAGCTGGAGCAAGTAAGTCAAGTTTCTTAAAGACATTGATACGCATAACGGAAAGTAATCTGAATGCCATATCATGTGCTATCCATGATTCAAGCCAGTGAAGTATACCTGATAGTATTGCTGCAGAAATAAGCCAGCTAAGGTGAGACGAATAATCATCACCATTCTTCAAATCGAGTACTATAAGAGCGCTCAAAATTCCGACACCTATAAAAGACAGTACACGAAGAACGCCAAAACAAAAGGAAAGAGCAAGTCTACCTTTCCAAGGAGAGATGTGACGCATCAACTCAATAATTAATTGTTTCCAGTTTAGGCCTTCTGCTTTTACTATCCCTTCTGTAGGGTAATTCATTATTGTCTCTTTTAACTTCTCTTTTTCTTCAAAATTAATTGATTCTTTTTCTTCAACTAACAAGCTCTTTGATTCTGATTCACGTACTTGCTTAGACATCAATACTGAATAAATACCATCCTGCTTCATCAGGCTCTGATGTGAACCTGACTCTGCAATTATTCCCTTGTCAATTACTAGGATTCTGTCACATTTTATAATACTTGAGAGTCGATGAGCCAATATTAGTGTTGTACGGGCTTTCATCAAACGATCAAGTGCCTGTTGTATTACAAATTCATTTTCAGCATCCACTGCAGAAAGAGCCTCATCTAAAATGAGTATAGGTGTATCTCTCAGGAGAGCTCTTGCTATGGCTACCCGCTGTCTTTGGCCTCCTGAGAGCTTGATCCCTTTTTCACCAATTAAAGTTTTGTATCCGTCAGGAAGTTTCGAGACAAACTCATGTATGTTCGCATTTTTTGCAGCTTTAATAATTTCTTCTTCATTTGCTTTAGGGTTGCCCATTTTAATGTTGTCTTCAATGGTACCATGAAATAAAAATGTGTCCTGATGCACAACAGAGATCATACCTCTAATCTGGTCGAATGAAATATCCCTTAGATCCATTCCTCCAATATGTACTGATCCTTGCACTGGATCATGGAAGCGTAGAAGCAGTCTGACTATAGAGGATTTTCCGCATCCACTTGAACCTACAATACCAACTCGTTCCCCTTTTTTGATATCAAAGCTCAAAGAGTTGTGAACAACATGACTGTGTCCAGGGTATTTAAATTTTACTGAATCAAAAGAAACTGTAGGTTCAATAACAGTTTCAATATTTTCAAATTTTTTCTCAATTACTGCAGGACTTGCATCAAGAATCTTGTAAACCCCATGCGCAGCTGATAGACCAAGCATTCCCTGATGCAAAACTGTGCGAAGATCTCGCATTGGTCTAAATATTTCAACACCCATCATAAGTATTATCAGCAATGTAGTAAGTTCCATTTCTCCTGTTGTTGTCCGATATGCACCGAATCCCAGTGCTGCTGCTGCTCCTAGAGAGATAGATGTATCTGTAATTCCACGGGACAATACATTTGTAGCAAGCACCCACATTGTGCTTTGAAAAAGTTCAAAGGCACGTTTTGTAAGCAAATCAGCTCTGGTCTTGCTCTGTCCGAAAGACTTTAGGGTTGCAAGTCCCTGTATTCCATCTAGAAAGTCTGATGCAAAAGCTTCATAAGCATTTTGCCTTTCTTTAGATCTCTTACGGTCGAATTTATGCCAAGCCGAGGGTGCAAAAAGTGCTACAAATGCTGCAGTAAGAAGAATTAGAGCCACTGGTAAATCTAAAAATGCTACAAACACAAAAATTATTATTGGAGTAAAAATAGATATTAAAAGTTGAGGAAGGTATTGTCCAAAATAAGTTTCCAGCTGCTCTACCCCCTCAACCAGGGATAAAACTAGTTCTCCTGACCGCTGTCTTCCAGCATAACCTGGTCCAAGACTGACAATTTTATCAAACAATATCTTCCGCAGTTTTTTTTGTACTATTGCTGATGTTTCATGGGCAATCATAGTTCGCCAATGTTCAAAAAAACCTCGAAGTAGCATTATTAATGCCGTAAAAATAATCGGAGAAATTAGCTCTTCTCCTGCTTCCCCCTGAAAAATTAATCCAATTATCCATCCTAGCATTGCCAGGCGTGCTACACCGAGCGAGGTTGATATAATTCCGATTATTACAGAATATGAAATTCGTCCTCTCACTCCTCTTGTAAATGACCAGAGTCTTATGTCAAATTGCATATTAAGGTAGATATTTGATAAATATGATTAAATAAGAATATGAAAAAACATCTTAATTTGAGTAATTATTTGTGCAGAAATAATTAATATGATTCATGGAATTCAGGTAGGCATACGAAGTTGTTTTTTAGTTGTTAAAGTGATTGAGAATAAATTAAATTATATATAATAAAAAATATCTTACATATTTCGCCGATATTTACCACCCAACTGGTATAGTTGATTGGTTATTTCACCAAGCGAACAGACCTGTACAGCGTCCATGAGATCCTTAAATATATTGCCGTTATTTAAAGCTGTTTCGCTTAGTCGTTGCATCATGGTATCTCTTTCATCAGCATGAATTTTATTGAAATTATTCAAATCACTGATTTGCATGTCCTTTTCTTCATCCGTTGAACGTGCCAGTTCAATTCCAGTTCCTGAATTTTCAGACAGTGGATTAAGAAATGTGTTTACACCCATAATTGGTAGATCTCCAGTATGTTTAAGAGTTTCGTAATAAAGTGATTCTTCCTGTATTTTGTTCCGCTGATACATGGTTTCCATGGCTCCCAAAACACCTCCTCTGTCTGATAAACGAATAAATTCAGATAGAATTGCTTCTTCTACTAAATCTGTTAATTCATCTATCAGAAAACTTCCTTGAAGTGGATTTTGATTATATGCTTGTCCAAGTTCATGATTGATGATCATTTGAATTGCTAGAGCTCTACGAACTGACTCTCCAGTGGGCGTAGTAATAGCTTCATCGTAGGCATTGGTATGCAGTGAGTTGCAGTTATCGTAAATGGCATACAGTGCTTGAAGTGTAGTACGTATATCATTGAAATCTATCTCCATTGCATGAAGTGAACGACCGGAAGTCTGAATATGATATTTTAATTTTTGGGAGCGTTCATTCCCATCATACAAATAACGTATCGCTACAGAGAAAATTCTTCGTGCTACTCTGCCTATAACAGCATATTCGGGGTCCATGCCGTTGCTGAAAAAGAAACTCAAGTTGTGAGCAAAGTTATCAATTCCTAATCCGCGAGCAAGATAGTATTCAATCAGTGTAAATCCGTTGGCGAGAGTGAAAGCTACCTGAGTGATTGGGTTCGCTCCTGCCTCAGCAATGTGATAACCGGAAATACTCACAGAATAAAAATTTCGAACATCATTGGAAGTAAAATATTCCTGAATGTCTCCCATCATACGCATGGCAAAATTGGTTGAAAAAATACATGTATTCTGTGCCTGATCTTCCTTTAAAATATCTGCCTGTACTGTTCCACGAACATTTTTCAATACATCTGCTTTGATTTTACCGTATGTTTCTGTGTCCACAAAATACCTACCTGACATTCCAAGCAGTTCCAGTCCCAATCCGTTATGATTGTCTTGCCTCTTCATTCTATATTCTGGCAGTGGTATATTTCGCTTTTTATAAGTTTTTTTCAGTTTTTGCCGCGCTTTTTCTAATTCTCCGTTTTCATGAAGATATTTTTCAACTTGTTGATCAATGGCTGCATTCATAAAAAAAGCCAGTACAACAGGTGCAGGCCCATTAATTGTCATTGAAACAGATGTGTTGGGCAGAAGAAGATCAAATCCTGAATAAAGTCTTTTGGCGTCATCAACTGTGCAGATAGAAACTCCAGCATTGCCAATTTTTCCATATATATCTGGACGCGCATTTGGATTTGCTCCGTAAAGTGTCACTGAATCAAATGCAGTGCTAAGTCGGGAAGCTGGCTGTCCTTTAGCCAGAAGATGAAATCGCCTATTTGTGCGTTCAGCAATTCCTTCACCTGCAAACATACGTGTTGGATCCTCACCTTCTCTTTTGAAAGGAAATACTCCTGAGGTAAATGGGAAACTTCCTGGAAAATTTTCCATTCCCAACCACAATGCAATTTCTCCCCAATCTTTAAATTTAGGCGTGGCAATTTTTGGTATTTTGGTTCCCGAAATACTTGTGCGAAAATTTTCAATATCCTGTGTTTTTCCTCGCACTATGAAGCTGTAATTATCTTTCAGGTATTCCTGACGATTATTTTCGAACTCATTGAGTTGATTTCTCAATGACTCAGGAAGTTTTTGCAATTTTTCATTGTAAAGTTCTTCAACAGCAATAGTTTTGCTATTATCATTACCTTTTTCTGGAATCGATTCTGCTATTCCTGCATTTAATCCTGATATTTGCTGGATTGTTCCAAATAGTTGACCACATGCAGAGGCTATTTTAGCTTGTTCCAGAACCTGAATTTTGTATTTACGGATAGTAGAAGATATTTGCCTTAAATATTCTTTTCTCTCAGCAGGTATAAGTTCTGAAATTTTAGAAACAGCAAAATCAGATTTTTGGTTGCGTATCCAGTTAAGACCTTTTTTTTCTATCAACAAATCTATCAATTTATAATAAAACCATTTTGTACCAGCATCATTAAATCGGTTAGCTACAACGCCAAATACAGGAAGTGTTTCAGGTTCAGCATCAAAGTCAAGGTGACTACGACAATATTGCTTTCTTACAGCACGCAAGGCATCTTCAGCACCTGGCTTATCAAATTTATTAATAACTATACAGTCCGCAAAGTCAATCATGTTGATTTTTTCGAGCTGCGTCTCCGCTCCGAATTCAGGGGTCATCACGTATATACTAAAATCAACTAGGTCAGAAATTTCTGAATCACTTTGACCAATTCCAGCGGTTTCCAAAAGAATTAAATCAAATCCTGATGCACGAAGTAATTTAACTGAATTGTCCAGTGAGGCAGATGTAGCAAGATTTGATCTACGTGTTGCAAGTGAACGCATGTACACACGTTTATCATTAATCGAATTCATGCGAAGACGGTCACCAAGTAATGCACCTCCTGTTTTACGTTTTGATGGATCAACAGAGACTATTGCCACTCTTTTTTTCGGAAACTCATTTATAAAAAACCGCACCATTTCATCCATCAGACAGGATTTCCCTGCTCCACCTGTACCGGTTAACCCTATTACTGGTTTATTTGAATTGTCAGGTAGATCTTCAAAGAAAGTTTTTACTTTCTGCTGATTTAATGAGTTTTGTTCATTTGTAAAACTACTTTCTACCCAGGTTAAACTTCGCGCTATATGTTGGGTATTATCTGTAATAAGTTTTTCCGGATCAGGTTTAAAATCATCATTCATTAAAGGGAAATCAGCGCGTTTGAGCATATCAGCAATCATACCTTGTAGTCCAAGTTCTCTTCCGTCTTCAGGTGAATAAACGCGATTTACACCGTATTCCATCAAGGCATCAATTTCAGATTGTATAATCACTCCTCCGCCTCCTGCAAACACTTGAATGTGTCCGGAATCTCTTTTTTTTAGCAGATCAACCATATATTGAAAATATTCATTGTGCCCCCCTTGGTAGGAACTTACAGCAATACCTTGAACGTCTTCTTCAATTGCCACATCAACTATTTCCTCGACACCACGATCATGGCCAAGATGAATAACTTCTGCTCCTTGAGACTGGATGATTCGACGCATGATGTTTATAGCAGCATCATGACCGTCAAACAAACTAGTTGCAGTGACCATACGTACTTTATTCTGGAGAGAAGTAGTTTTTGATCGATGAGGAGAGTTCATCTTATGTGACCTTATTTACTTTTTTTAAAGTGTTAATGCTAATTATAATGCTTATCAGATCATTTTTTTTATTTCAATGTGAGATAATCCAAGTGAACAGCCATCTTTTATAATCTGATTCCATGTGGTTTCATCAACAGTGATACCATTTAATTTTCGCTCTTTTTCGTGAAACCTTTCAGGATCTCCTGCAACAAGTACAGGTTGTTCGGGATTTACAGGAGGTGAATTTTTGTAGAATGAAGTTAGTTGATCTATTTCATTTTGCATCCAGGGATTATCTACTAATATTCCTGGATTAATTAGTAAAGTGAGCATGTTGTTGATGATACTACCATGGCGTTTATTACCAGGTTGTATTGTTCCCCCACCGCTCAGTAAACCTCCAAATAGTTCGCAAAAAAGGGAAAGTCCTGATCCTTTGTATTCTCCTGAAGGGGTGAGTGCTCCAAGTGGTGGATTATCCTCCTTTTCAGGGTAAAGGTAACCCGACATTACCTCGGGGTTATTACTTGGCCTTCCTTTATGGTCTACTACTAGCCCTTCTTCAAGAATTTCTTTCTTATTCATAGCAAATCTTGCTTTACCAATGGCAATCTTACTTGTAGCCATGTCCAGTAAAACTGGGGGTGTATTTTTGGTTCCAGGCATGGCCAGGCAAATGGGATTAGTTGCTAAACGCCCATCTGATCCTCCATATGGAAGTACATAGGGAGAATGATCTGTTACATTGACAAAATGAATTGAAACTATTCCAGCCTCAATACTTTGCTCACCATATGTTCCTATTCTTCCAAGGTGATGAGAATTACGTATGGTCATCAAAGCCAAACCATTTTCTTGGCATTTTTTAATAGCCTTCTTCATTGCTATTTTACCTACAGCTTGTCCATATCCACGTTTCCCGTCAAACATCATAATCGAACCATCTTTTTTCATAATCTCAGGCTCTTGATTTGGAAAAAGAAGTTTTGCCTTAAGCATCTTTACATATTTTGGAAGCATTCCCACACCGTGACTGTCATGACCTACCAGATTGGCCCGTACCAAATGATCTGCCACTACCTGGCTTTCAGTTATACTGCTTCCCCCTTTTTCCAGTATAGCAGAGACTATTCTTTTAAGAGATTCCGCCTGAATAAGCATTTTTGACTGTTTTTAGTAAGTTTAGAAAAAAGCCTGGATACCAGTCTGAGCTCTGCCTAGAATAAGTGCGTGAATATCATGAGTTCCTTCGTAAGTATTGACAGTCTCTAAATTCATCATATGGCGTATCACATGAAACTCATCGGAAATTCCATTAGCACCGTGCATATCACGAGCTGCGCGCGCAATTTCAAGTGCCTTTCCGCAATTGTTGCGCTTCATTAGAGAAATTAATTCTGGAGAACATTTGTCATTATCCATCAATCGTCCCATTTGGAGAACACCTTGCATCCCAAGTGCTATTTCAGTTTGCATATCTGCTAGTTTTTTTTGTATAAGTTGGTTTGATGCCAAGGGTCGTCCAAATTGAATACGGTCCAAAGTGTATTGTCGAGCCTGTTTCCAGCAAAATTCAGCAGCACCGAGTGTCCCCCATGCAATTCCAAAACGTGCACGATTGAGACAACCAAAAGGTCCTTTTAGTCCGGAAACATTAGGTAATTCATTTTCATCTGAAACAAAAACATTATCCATAACGATTTCACCAGTTACTGATGTACGCAGAGACATTTTACCTACAATTTTAGGAGTATTTAAACCTTCCATATTTTTTTCAAGTATATAGCCTTTGATTACTCCATCATCATTTTTTGCCCAGACTACAAAAATATCAGCAATTGGTGAGTTAGAAATCCACATTTTGTTGCCTGTCAACCTGAATCCACCTTCAACTTTTCTTGCCCTTGTTTCCATGCTTCCTGGGTCGGAACCATGATTTGGCTCAGTAAGCCCAAAACATCCAATCATCTCTGCTTTTGCCAGTTTTGGTAGATATTTTTTCCGCTGTTCCTCCGTACCGTAAGCATGTATTGGATACATTACCAGACTAGATTGTACACTCATTGCTGAACGATAACCTGAATCCACTCTTTCAATCTCGCGTGCTATTAATCCGTAAGAGACATAGTTTGCACCAATTCCGCCGTATTCTTCAGGAATTGTAATTCCGAGAAATCCCATTTCAGCAAATTCGTTCATTATTTCACGATCATATTTTTCACTTCGATTTGCTTCCAAAACTCTGGGCATTAATTTTTCCTGGCAGTAATCATGGGCTGCATCTCGAATCAATCGTTCTTCTTCACTCAATTGTTTATTGAAAATCATAGGATCAGCCCAATCGAATGTCGCATTTTTTTTTGTATGTTTCATAAATGATTTCGCAGTGTTAAATAATTATCTACAAATTTACTTCATCATATTAAAAGTTAGTAATGGTCAGTTGCAATTTCAATCTGACAGAAGATGACTTCACAAGAATCTAAATTATGGGATATTATAGAATTATTTTTTTTATTTTTGAATTATACTAAATTAGTTTTAATGAAATATAAAAAGTACACAAAATTATTTTTTTAAATGAAAAAACAACAAAAAAAAACGACAAGTCTACATTTATCAATTGCCAAATTAGACTTAAGGGAAAGACTCGGAACACTTAGGAATCTGCCAGAGTTTTTTAGACTTATTTGGCATTGTAACCAGTTTTTGACCTCGATAAATGTACTACTCAGGGTTGTGCGTGCCTCTTTACCTTTAATTATGCTTTATTTAGCTAAACTTATAATTGATGAAATTGTCATGATTTCAGGTCTAAGTAATGGAACTCGTTCAGAAAATCCAGACATGTCAACTGTGACAATACTTGTTATGGCAGAGCTTGGTTTTGCTGTTTTTTCAGATTTACTTGGGCGAGGCATTGCATTGGTAGATAGCTTATTGGGCGATTTGGTATCACACGATATCTCGATTAGATTGATGAACCAATCTGCTAAACTTGACCTTGAATGCTTTGAAGATTCTGAATTTTATGACAAACTTGAGCGTGCACGTAGACAAGCCTCAAGTAGAATTTTATTAATGTCACAAGTCCTGACACAGCTTCAAGAATGCATAACCGTTTTTTTCTTAGCAGCAGCGTTGATTTCCTTCAATGCTTGGCTGTTATTGTTACTGGCAATTACTCTCGTTCCAGCTTTTTTAGGAGAAACACATTTCAATAGTCAAAGTTATTCTCTTATGTATGGATGGACAGAAGAACGCAGAGAACTGGATTATTTAAGATTTGCTGGAGCAAGTGATGAAACTGCAAAAGAAGTTAAAATATTTGGCCTATCTGAATTTTTCGGTAGTCGATACCTAAAACTCGCAAGAGAATATTTTAAGGCGAACAAAAATCTTTCTGTTCGCAGAGCTGCTTGGGGAGGATTACTCTCCACTATAGGAAGTTTGGGTTATTATACAGCCTATGCTGTTATAATTTATCGAACAGTTTATGGGGAATTGACTCTAGGTGAATTAACATTTCTTTCAGGTTCATTTTTACGATTAAGGTCATTGATGGAAGCGATACTTATACGTTTTTCCAGTATTGCGGATAGTGCGCTTTACCTTGGTGATCTTTTTGATTTCTTGGAGATGAAACCAAACATCAGAACAACCGACAATTCATTCCCTTTTCCGGCAAAAATTATAAAAGGATTTACTTTTGAAGATGTGGGTTTCCGTTATCCGCAGTCGAAACAGTGGGTTCTGAGAAATCTTTCTTTTACCTTGTTACCAGGAGAAAAAGTAGCCCTTGTAGGGGAGAACGGTGCTGGAAAAACTACACTTGTCAAGCTTTTGACAAGATTATATGATCCAACTGAAGGTAGGATATATCTTGAAGGAAAAGACTTACGTGATTATGATCTTGCGGGTTTGCGAGATGCAGTCGGAGTAATTTTTCAAGATTATGTGAAATACCATCTTACAGCATCAGAGAATATTGCTGTGGGACGTATTTCTGAATTGAAAAACGAAAAAAGAATCAAAGAATCTGCAATTCGGAGTCTTGCTGATAGTGTAATTAATAAACTTCCTGATGGTTACAATCAGAGAATAGGGCGCTGGTTCAAACGAGGAACCAATTTATCTGGAGGAGAATGGCAGAAAATTGCAATAGCTCGAGCTTATATGCGTGACGCTAAAATGCTTATTTTGGATGAACCAACTGCCTCGTTGGACGCACGAGCGGAACATCAAGTTTTCAAACGATTTGTTGATTTAACTTATGATAAATGTGCTGTACTAATTTCTCATCGATTTTCTACAGTAAGAATGGCGGACAGGATTATCGTATTGCACGAAGGCAGGTTAATAGAAATTGGCACGCATGAGGATTTGGTGGAATCAGGTGGGCAATATGCGGAATTATTTCAAATGCAGGCAGCTGGCTACACTTAAACTTTATAAAGTAAAAATTTTTTTAAATGCATATAGATAAATTGTTACATTTAAAAATTTGATTCACCTTGTAAAAATAGGAATTTCTAAGTTAAATGAATACTTTAAGATTATAAAAAAAATACATAATTTTTTTATGTTAAATATGAATAATTCTCAAAATGCAATTCACAAAGTTGATGTAGTAGTAATCGGAGCCGGTTCTGCAGGACTTCCTGCCTTTCGTGCGGTGCGCCGTCATACGGATAGCGTTGTGCTTATAGAAGGTGGAGTTTATGGAACCACATGTGCACGAGTAGGATGTATGCCTAGCAAACTATTAATAGCAGCCGCAGAGGCAGCACATTCAATTAAAACTTCTTCAAAATTTGGTGTATATTCATCAAAGCCAATAATTAATGGTCATGATGTTATGAGACGTGTACGTTGTGAACGTGACCGTTTTGTAGGATTTGTGTTAGAAACTATAGAAAATATTGATCCAAAGCATCATTTAAGAGGTCATGCGCGTTTTATAGATAATCATAGAATTCAAGCAGAAGACAAAATTTATGAAGCAAAATCAGTTGTGATTGCTACTGGTTCTTCACCAAAAATTATGTCAATGTTTGATGGTATTGGCGAACGTTTAGTGGTTAATGATGATATTTTTGAATGGGAGACACTTCCTGAATCTGTAGCTGTTTTTGGACCGGGAGTAATAGGACTTGAATTAGGACAGGCATTACATCGTCTAGGGGTTCGTGTTCGCGTATTTGGTCTTTCTGGTTCTTTAAAACCTATAAGTGATCCGGGCATTAGAGATTATGCTGAGACTCTATTTAAAGATGAATTCCCTCTTGACGCTAAAGCTAATATTCTTAATATCGACCTTGAAAATGATCAAGTAAAAATTAGTTTTGTAGATCGTGATAATGGCGAGGAAAAGGCAGAGGAATTTGATTATTTACTCGCTGCCACTGGCAGAAACCCTAATGTTAATGATTTGGGTTTGGAAAATACTGAGCTTAAACTAGATTCTCATGGAGTACCATTTTTTAATTCAACCACCATGCAATGCGGCAATTCATCAATATTCATTGCGGGAGATGTGAACAATGATCTGCCATTACTTCATGAAGCAGCAGATGAAGGAGAAATTGCCGGTGATAACGCTGGCAGATTCCCCGATATTAAGAAAGGACTGAGAAGATCTCCAGTTACTGTTGTTTTTTGTGACCCCCAAATAGCAATAGTAGGTAAATCATGGAATGAACTTGAAGGTAATAATGATGTGGTTATAGGAAAAGTCTCTTTTGAAGGTCAGGGAAGAAGCAGAATAATTCTAAAAAACAAGGGGTTGATGCACATATACGCAGATCGAAATTCTGGACTTTTTCTTGGTAGTGAATTTATTGCTCCTCATGCAGAACATCTTGCACATTTAATGTCTTGGTCTCACCAGCAGAAAATGACTATTCAGCAAATGCTTGAAATGCCATTCTACCATCCAGTAATTGAGGAAGGTCTTCGAACTGCACTGAGGGATGCAAAATCAAAATTACAATAGTTGTGTATTTTAATAAAATATAACATTAGATAATTTTCACAACTCTTTGCAATAAAGTAATAAAATAATATTCCAAAATTTTTTTGAATAAATTTCAATTATATCAGTTTTATTTTGCAAAAAAATAAAGAAAGATATTTTACTCCTAATATTTTAAGAAGTTTTTTCTAAA
Source organism: uncultured SAR324 cluster bacterium (assembly GCA_902564345.1). Taxonomy (GTDB): domain Bacteria; phylum SAR324; class SAR324; order SAR324; family NAC60-12; genus Arctic96AD-7. Next base: position 11,241 of record CACFAY010000003.1, on the reverse strand, counting down.
GGTCGTCTTTATTACGCCTTTATTATAAAAAAAGTAATGAAATGGTATATATAGAAACATGTTCTAGATTAATTACATTTTTATATGCTTTTTTACTATTATTTTAGTACAAAAAAAACAAAGTTTTTCTAATGAAACTCAGTTTGCAGTTTGACAAAGGTACTATCTTAGTATTTGGAGCAGAAAAGAGACAACTGCAGTATTTAGAAAGTCTAATGTGGGATGAACGTACTAATTGTTTTCGTGCACCCGCTACGGAATATCGCAATATTGTAACTAACCTAAGGAAACATAAAATCACTTATCATGATAATGCTCGTAAATTTTCTGCTAAAACATTCCCTCTTAAAAAAGAAATAAAGCCACGTTCATTTCAATCTGAGGCTGCAGATGCTTGGATTTTAGAAAAACGTGGCGTGGTTACCCTTCCTACTGGAGCTGGTAAAACAATTTTAGCAGTTATTTTGATAGCCAAAACAGGTCGTCCAACTTTAATACATGTCCCTACAATTGACCTGATGGGGCAATGGAATGCTGTTTTGAATGAATATTTTGATATAAAAATTGGATTACTGGGAGGTGGAATAAATGATATTCAGTTAATAACTGTAGCTACTTATGATTCGGCATTATTGCATGTTTCATATCTTGGGAATCAGTTTGGTTTGCAAGTTTTTGATGAGTGTCACCACTTGCCTGGAGAGCAATACAAGTTTACTGCTTTGGGATCTATTGCTCCATTTCGGCTAGGATTAACAGCTACCCCAGAACGTTCAGATGGTAAAGAGAAATTGCTTTACCAGCTCTGTGGTCCTCTATGTTATGAAACTCATATTGATGAACTAAGCGGAACAACACTGGCTCCTTATATTGTTAAGACCATTGAGGTTGAAATGCTGAAGGATGACCGCGAACAATATGAAAAATCACGGAAGTTTTACACTGATTTCTTGGTAAAAGCACGGATAAGTTTTAAGCACCCAAATGGTTGGTCAAATTTCTTACGAAAAACTACTGAAAGTAATGAAGGGAAGGAAGCTTTCAAAGCATATTTAAAGCAAAAAAAGCTCAGTCAAGCTTCTGAGGCAAAAGAAGAGTTGTTATGGGAACTTATTATTAAGCATAAAGGAGACCAAATTATTGTTTTTACTCAGGATAATGAAATGGCTTATCGAATGGGCAGCAAATTCTATTTACCGGTTCTAACTCATCACACAAAACTGGCTGAACGTGAAGCTTTTTTGAAAGCATTCAGATCTGGAGAATATTCGATCCTAATTACTTCTAAAGTGCTGAATGAAGGAATAGATGTTCCTGAAGCTAATGTTGGAGTCATTGTTTCCGGAAGTGGAAGTATAAGGGAACATGTGCAACGACTTGGAAGAATTTTGCGTGCACGTCCTGGTAAACAGGCATTGCTTTATGAACTTGTTTCCAAAGGTACAGGGGAATATTTTACTAACCAGAGAAGGAGACAGCACCGTGCTTACGAAGGACCTGCTTTGCTTCAGGACTAAAAGTGGAAAAATATATCCAAAATTTATTGATCCAAAAAACGAAATAATTCTCAAATTTGCTTTTGAATTAACGGAATTATTTTCTTCAAATATTGGTGAAAAACGTGAAACTCTTGAGAATAGATCAAAGATAATTCTTGAAGGATTACCACTAAGCGTTGTTGTGGGGCGAGGATTAGAAAAACTTTTAATTGATAGGACCGAATTTGATACAGAAATAAAAAATGAGGTTCTTGCTCTTAGAGAAAAAGTTTTTAAAAATTCCTCAACCTTAATGCAATCAAATGCCAAAACAGTCGACCATAATTCATATAATTCGTCAATTGAGAGTCTGAAATCATATCGATCAGATTTAGCAGCCTCATTGGGATTCGAACCAGAAAATTTGACACAATTGCTATATGCAGATTTGCCTCCTTTTCAGAAAGTACTTAAATTTCGTAAAATAAATGAAGAAAGTCTTCTTCATCGTTACAATTGTGCTCAGGTTCAGGGACTTTTACTGCGTAGTGATAGTATTAAATTAAATCTAAGAAACATTAGCACTGCTAGTATGAGACAATTACTTAAATTTTTAAGATTCAATAAACTACTGGCAAAAATAAGTTTTGAGCATCAAAAAAGTAAATCCCTACAAATTGTAATTGACGGGCCATTAAGTCTTTTTATGCATACTCATAAATATGGATTGAATCTGGCCAATTTTTTTCCTGCTGTATTACATCAGTCGAATTGGAAGTTAGATGCTACTGTCAGAATAAATAAAAACAAGTCTTACGTCATGCAACTTGATCATTCATGTGGAATTAAATCTCATTTTAACCATTTTCTAGCTTATGTCCCAGAAGAAATTCAAAAATTAAGTCAGCAGCTTACGAAGAAGATGCCTGATTGGAAACTGACTTCATCTAATGAATTTTTACAACTTCCTGGTGAAAATTTATGTTTCCCAGATTATATTTTTAAACACATTTCTGGGAAAAAAGTACCAGTGGAGCTTTTTCATAAATGGCATTCTGGTCCTCTTATTAATAGGATTTCCCAACTTGATGAGCAAAAAGACGAACCTTTGATAATAGGTATAAACCGCAGTTTACTTAAAAATGTAGATTTGGCAAATAAACTTGATAGTTCAAAATATTTTTCTCAATTTGGATTTATTTTCAAAGATATCCCAACTGTAACTACTTTGTTACCACGACTTGAATCATGGTTAAGAAGCAGAATATGACGAATAAGAATTATGGTATAGTAACTTCGTGTTTTAAATACTTGAAAATTATAAATATATAACAAATCTACAATTTTAACTGTAAATTTTAGTAGTTAAACAAATTACAAATGACTTGTGATTTATAACGTAAACATAGTTAAATATTTTTACTGTTTACAAAAAAAATAACTATATTTCTTATTATTGAATAAATAAATTCATGGAATCAAGCGTTGAGGAACTGGGTGACTTAAAATATTCTATTGCTCTAGAGATTTCACTAGATGAGATAAAACCCACCTATGACGTCGTTTACAAAGAATTAAAAAAAACTAAGCTTAACGGGTTTAGACCAGGTAGGCACCCCAAAGGTTGGCTAGACAAACGTTTTAAATCTGCAATGCAGAAAGAAGCGGTTGACAGAGTGATTCCTAAATTTATGGATGATGCCTTGGAAAAACACTCATTGAAGCCTGTTACAATGCCCGTAATAAAACACATAGATTTTGACCTCAAGTCCCCTCTTTCTGCAACTTTACATTTTGAAATTGCACCAAAACTTCCTGAACTTGATTATGGAAAAATACTCCTTACACGTAAGAACCCAGAGAAATTAAAGACTGGTGAAATTGATGAGGAATTTGAATTAATGATAAAGAACCAAGAAACTCTTGAACCAAAAACTGGAAAGGATATCAATGTAGAAAAAGATGAATGGGTTTTGATAGACTACAGTGCAACTATTGATGGCAAAGAATTTAAGGGTTCAATAGCCAATAATTTGCAGTTTAAGATAGGAGGAAAAGATTATGAGGAATTTCATGATTCGCTTTTAGGAATGGTCAATGGTGAAGAAAAGGCAGAAAAAATTAAATTAACTGAACGTTTTGAAGATAATCAGGGAAAAAAAGCTGATTTCAATATAAAATTAAAAGAAATTTTTGTGGCTAAAAGACCTGCAATTGACGAAGATTTTTTTAAGAAATATGGTGTTTTAAACGAGAAAGAGTTAAAAGAAAAAATCTCTGAAAATTTAAAATCACAGAAAAAATCAGAAATACAAAATGAATATCGTATGCAGGTTGGGTCTCAGTTAACCGGGTTATACGATGATTTTATTTTACCTGAAGAATTAGTAAAGTTAGGTAATGAAAGGGTTGATTCAGAATTAAATGAAGCATTATCAAAAAAAGAAATTTCTGACTCTGAATTAGACAAAAAAAGACAGGAAGGTTATGAAAATGCAAGAATGGATTTGAGAATGAAATTTATTTTGGATTCAGTTAGAGAGCACGAAAAATTAATTTTTGATGAAAAAGATGCTGCAGGAGAGTTTTTTAATTTAGCGCAAATAACTGGTCAGAACCCTGATGAGTTAATACAAACTCCGTTTGGAAGAAATATGTATCAGCGTATTTTCATCCGTAAACAGGGAGATGCTACTCTTGACAGAATTGTGGCAAGAGTATTTGGAGATCCAATAGAAGAAATGAATATCAATACTTAAGATCACCTGCATGATGAACATAGAAATCACGATCATAACTCATTAATAATATTTTTAAATAATATAGAAAAATTTTTATGTCTCTTATTCCAATGGTTGTGGAGCAGAATAGTCGGGGTGAACGCGCATATGATATATATTCTCGTCTTCTCAAGGACCGCATTATTTTTTTAGGCTCACCTGTAGATGACAATGTTGCAAATGTTATGATTGCTCAACTACTATTTTTAGAGGCAGAAGATCCGGAAAGTGATATTTCACTTTATTTGAATTGTCCTGGTGGATTAGTAACTTCAGGAATGGCTATTTATGATACAATTCAGTATCTGAAACCGGATGTTCAAACCATTTGCATTGGTCAAGCGACTAGTATGGGGGCTGTTCTTTTAGCAGCTGGTGCAGTCGGTAAAAGACAAGCACTTCCGCATGCGAGAATTATGATTCATCAAATGATGGGGGGTTTTTCTGGACAGGCAGAGGACATAGATATTCAGGCTAAAGAAATTATCAGAATGACGGACATTTTAAACGATGTGCTGGCTCGTCATACCGGACGTAAAATAGAGCAGATTGCTGAAGATACCCAGCGTGATTTTTATTTTTCAAGCGAAGAAGCCAAGGAATACGGTATTATTGACGAGGTTATGCAAGATAGAAAATTAAAAGCTGTATGAAAGGATATAGGAAATGAACAATATCAAAGAAACACTCCTGCGATGTTCATTTTGTGGAAAGACACAGGAAGAAGTTAAAAAAATAATTGCAGGTCCTACGGTTTATATTTGTGATGAATGCATTGATCTTTGCAATGAAATCATGGAGGAAGAATATCAAAACGAACATCCTGATCAATTTCAAAAAGAACTACTGAAACCTGCAGAAATAAAGGAAGTACTTGACAAATACGTGGTGGGGCAGGATCAATCCAAAAAAGTTCTTGCTGTTGCTGTACACAATCATTACAAACGGATTAATGCAAATTATGATAATTCTGAGGTTGAACTACAAAAAAGTAATATTCTGCTTATTGGACCAACAGGTACTGGTAAGACACTTTTGGCTCAGACCCTAGCTCGAATATTAAATGTACCATTCGCTGTGGCAGATGCAACTTCGCTCACTGAGGCGGGTTATGTAGGTGAGGATGTTGAAAATATTGTTCTGAAATTATTACAGGCAGCTGATTATGATATTTCTCGTGCTGAACAGGGTATAATCTATATTGACGAAATAGATAAAATAACAAGAAAAAGCGAAAACGTATCCATTACACGGGATGTCTCCGGAGAAGGAGTACAGCAGGCATTACTTAAAATAATTGAAGGAACAATTGCTAGTATTCCTCCTCAAGGAGGACGCAAACACCCTCATCAGGAAACAATGCAGGTAAACACAGAAAATGTTCTTTTTATATGTGGGGGAGCATTTACAGCTCTTGATGATATAATTAAAAGACGTATTGGTCGAAATGCTATTGGCTTTGGATCAGATGTAAACAGGAAAACTCGAAGTCTTGAGATTTTATCTCAGCTTGAACCAGAAGATTTGCTTAAATATGGTTTGATTCCAGAGTTTATTGGAAGGCTGCCAGTAGTTGCAACCTTACATGACTTGGAAGTTGAGCATTTGGTACAGATATTAAATGAACCAAAAAATGCTCTGATACGTCAATATGAAAAAATGTTTGAACTTGAGAATGTAAAACTTACTTTCAAAAAAGATGCGGTACGTACTGTCGCTAAGGAGGCAATTAAGCGTAAAACAGGTGCACGTGGTTTACGTTCGATTATTGAAAATGCAATGTTAGATTTAATGTATCAGATTCCCTCTGATCCTGAAATAACTGAAGTTGAAATTAACAAAGAAACTGTTTTGCAGAAAGGTAAGCCCAAGATAATAATGAATCCCTCAGGCAAACTACCTCAATCAAAAGCAAGCTGAAATTCTGTATATTTATTGTCTCTTTTAATCAAACCATCAAATATGAAGAAATTTGATGTATATGGTGTCTGCAATCCATTGGTAGATTTGCTGAGTCATGTACCAGAATCATTTCTGCAAAAACTTAGAATTCAAAAAAATGTAATGCATCTGGTTACTCTTGAACAGCAGCAGAAAATATTATCAGAACTTGATAAAGAAAAGATTTCTGTTGAAATTGCTCCGGGAGGCTCAGGGGCTAATACGATGATTGGAATATCACAGCTTGGTGGATCAAGCTCATTTAGTGGTAAAATAGGAAAAGATCAGCATGGCAAACTGTATCGTGAGAAACTTCAAGGACTCAATGTTTATGACTGTCTTGCAGAAGGGGATGGTGCAACTGGAAGTAGTTTGATTCTTGTCAGCGAAGATGGTGCTAGAACAATGAATACTTATCTTGGAATGAGTCAAGAGTTGATTAATCAGGATATAGATCCAGATGTTATTCAATCAACAAAGTATCTATATCTTACTGGTTATTTATGGGATACAGATTCTCAAAAAAAAGCTGTACTTAATGCTCTTGATGAGGCAAAAAAAAGTGATATTAAAGTTGCATTGAGTTTATCAGATCCCTTCTGTGTAACTCGTCATAAGGATGATTTTATTAATTTGTTAAAAGGGTATGCCAGCATAGTTTTCTGTAATCAGGATGAAGCATTTACTCTTCTTGACACTGAAATTACTCAGAAAGCTATTGAAACTTTGTCTGAATGGACAGAAACAGTAGCATTAACATTAGGAGCATTTGGGGCATTGATTTCACATTTAGGAGAGACTTTTTATATTGACCCATTAGCTGTGAGAGTATTGGACACAACTGGTGCAGGAGATGCTTTCGCAGCAGGTTTTCTTTATGGAATGACGCATGGGCTGACTCCGCTAGATAGTGGAAGAATTGGTGCCACTATGTCAGCCGGAGTAATCGGGCAAACTGGTCCGAGATACCTAGGGAATGCCCGTAAACTGATTAAGGAAAAGCTTAATATAATAATTTGAATAGATATCAAAATTTCAAAGCTAAATATTTGCTCCCTACCATATAAATCTAATCTTAAAAATAATTATACTCATGGAATTACTTGCACCAGCAGGAAACTTAAATAAATTAAAAATTGCAGTTTTATACGGTGCAGATGCGGTTTACTTGGCCGGAACAAAATATAGTCTTCGAGGAGCCTCAGATAACTTTTCTGATACTGAATTGTGTGAGGGAATTCAGTTTGCTCATCAAAATAACTGTAAAACATACGTTACTCTGAACGCATTTTTACATGACAAAGAGATGGAAAAACTTCCTGATTATGTAGGTTTCCTTGAACAAAGCAAGGTTGATGCAGTGATTGTTTCTGATCTTGGTGTTATGACAGTAGTTCAGAAGAATTCTAAACTTCCAGTTCATTTGTCAACTCAGGCATCATGTCTTAATATTCAATCTGCTAAAGCATGGAAAAATTTAGGCGTGCAAAGGCTAGTTCTTGGACGAGAAGTTACTCTAAAAGAAGCAGGAAAAATTAGAAAAGCAACAGGAATTGAAGTGGAGCTATTTATACACGGAGCAATGTGCTCAGCATATTCTGGTAATTGTACTATCTCAAATTACAGCTCAGGTCGAGACAGTAATCGTGGAGGTTGTGTCCAGAGTTGCCGATTTTACTATACTGCGATACAGAATAGTATGTTTCAACAAAATATTAATTCAGGTAATAGGGAAGATTTTAAATTCACTAATTCTCTAAACAAAACATCCAATGAAAATATAGTGGAAAACCAATCTGCTTCTTTTTTGAGTTCCAAAGATCTGAGAGGGATGAGACTTTTGCCTGAGTTTATAGAAAATGGAGTGGACTGTATTAAAGTTGAAGGACGAATGAAAAGTGCTCTTTATGCTGCAACTACAACAAGCGCCTATTCTAGGGCACTTAAATGGTGTAGGTTAAAACCTAGAGAAAAATGGAATGAAAAATTAATTGAATTGTCAGAATTGTTAGAAAAAATACCACACAGAGGTTATACAGAAGCCTCGCTTGTAAAACAGGCTGGTCCGGATAGTATTTATACTGGAAAGCGGAATGTGGGTAGTTCAGGATATAAGATTGCAGGAATTGTATTGGAAGTGCATAAGGGCAATTCATTTATAATGCATTCACAAAACACTTTTGACAAGGATAATATTTTAGAAGTACTTGCATTTGACGGAAATGTGATAGAAGTTTCTGCAAAACAGATGCGATCTTTGAACAATACTAAAATTGAAAGATCTAAGCCTAGTAGTCTTATTCGATTTTCATGGCCGAAAAGTCTAGAAAAATTTGAGTATGGAAGTAGTATCCCAAGTATTGAGCCTTTGAATGTAGTACGTTTTCAATCTCAGATTTAATTTATTATTAAGATTTAACTGTAGTTTTTTGTATTCTTTGATTGATTTAAAATCAAACTTTTAAAATAAATTTTACAATTGCTAATTAAGTTGAACTAAATTCTTGAGTTCAATTCAATTTTTAAAGTGTAAATAATGAATAAATATTTTAGTTGATGGAAAAAATTATTAACGTTAAAAAAACTTGATTAACTTAAATTATATTAAATTCCAAGACAATTTAATTTTTATTAATTTGAATAATATTAATATTCCTAGCTGAAAACTGCCTTCTCAGCCTTCATTTGTGTTGTTAGTTTGAAAACCACCAGACAGCAGATGTCTGTCTTTTCTAGCTTCTTCAAGATCTGAAGAGATCATTTCACTTATCAATTTCTTTAAATTACAAGTTGGTGACCATTCTAATTTTTCTTTGGCTTTTGATGCATCTCCTATAAGAAGATCAACTTCAGTCGGACGGAAGTATGCAGGGTCAACTGATACCAATGTTTTGCCAGTTTCCGAGTTTTTTCCTATTTCATGCAAACCACTTCCTGACCATTCGATAGAAATACCAGCTTCAGAAAATGCTTGTGTTGTAAAATCACGAATTGAAGTAGTTATTCCAGTTGCCAATACAAAATCTTCTGGAATTTCATACTGTAAAATTCTCCACATACCTTCCACATAATCGCTTGCATGCCCCCAATCTCTTTTAGAATCTAGGTTTCCTAGGTAAAGTCTTTCTTGGACACCAAGTGAAATGCGTGCTGCTGCACGAGTTATTTTTCTGGTTACAAAAGTTTCTCCCCGAATAGGAGACTCGTGATTAAAAAGAATTCCGTTAGCGGCAAATAAATTATATGCCTCACGATAATTAACAGTTATCCAGTAGGCATAAAGTTTGGCTACACCATATGGTGAACGTGGATAAAAAGGTGTTTTTTCGTTCTGTGGAACTTCCTGAGCCATGCCATATAGTTCACTGGTTGAAGCCTGATAGAACTTAGTTTTATCTGTTAAACCTAAAAGTCTAATTGCCTCTAATATTCTTAAAGTACCTAGTGCGTCAGCGTTTGCAGTATATTCTGGAGTTTCAAATGAAACCATGACATGACTTTGAGCAGCAAGGTTGTAAATTTCATTAGGTTTAACTTCCTGTATGATGCGGATCATATTAGTAGAATCTGTTAGGTCTCCATGGTGTAGAACAAAATTTCGTTTGTCTATATGAGGGTCCTGATAAAGATGGTCAATTCTAGCAGTATTAAAACTAGATGAACGTCTTTTTATTCCATGAACTAGATACCCTTTTTTTAGTAGCAAATCAGCGAGATAAGCTCCATCTTGACCAGTGATGCCTGTTATTAGTGCAACTTTCTTCATTTTTTTATCCTAATGCTTTGTAATTTTTGAATTAATTCTTATCAATGTTTAGAAGAAGATAGTTCAACTTCATGCAATTTATTCAGCGCTTTGCCTATTCGATTCAATCCTATCTCAAGTTCCTCGTATGAAATATTCAGAGGTGGCAACAAACGCAAAACATCGGATCCTGCTGTCAAAACAAGTACACCGTATTCCTGACTGAAGTCAGCAATTTTAGGTGCTTTTCCCTTCCATGCTTTTGATAAAACAGCACCAAGCATCAATCCTCGTCCTCGAATAGTTTCAAACATATTTAGTTCATCGTTTAGCAAATCAAGTTTTTTTCTTATATATTTACCTTTTTTCTGTACTTGTAGCATTAATTCAGGTGTATTTATTTTCTTTAATGAAGCTAAAGCCACAGCAGTAACTATAGGGTTTCCACCAAAAGTGGTTCCATGATCTCCTGGTTTAAATGAATTAGCTACTTTCTCACTACATAGCATTGCTCCCAGTGGTAGTCCACCTCCAAGTGCTTTAGCCATTGTAAGTATGTCCGGCATTAAATCAGATTCAATAAAATTAAACATATTTTTATTTTCTTTATGACTTTTTTCTTTTTGAGATTCTGATTCAGAATGATTTTCCCATTGGTAACCAAACAATTTTCCGGTACGTCCCATACCACATTGAATTTCGTCAAAAATTAATAGAGTTTGATGCTGATCACAAAGTTTTCTCAAATGATTTAGAAAATTAGATTCTACTGGGTTTACTCCACCTTCACCTTGTATTGGTTCAATTAATACTGCGCAAGTTTGAGGTCCAATCATTTTCTCTGCTTTTTCAAAATCGTTAAATGGGCAATAGCGAAAACCCTCTGTCAATGGTTCAAATCCCTTCTGATACTTTGGTTGAGCGGTTGCAGAAATTGTAGTTAAAGTACGACCATGAAATGAGCCCTCAAATGTTATAATTTCTCGTTTATTTTTATTTGAATTATTTATGCTTGAGAATTTTCTAGCAATTTTGATTGCTGCTTCATTAGCTTCGGCTCCTGAATTGCAGAAAAAAACTCTATCTGCAAAGGTTGTATTAACCAATTCCTCGGCAAGTCTAATTGAGGGTTCATTGAGATATAAATTGGTTGTATGCCATAATTTAACTGACTGTTCAGTCAGTGCTTCTAGTAATTCATTATCAATGTGACCTAAGTTGTTAACAGAAATTCCCGATCCGAAATCTATATATGTATTATCATTAATATCCCATACTTTGGCTCCAAGTCCTCTTG
>CACFAY010000002.1 GCA_902564345.1 uncultured SAR324 cluster bacterium | reverse complement strand
TTTATCTTTACGAACTTAGTAAAACTTTACCGCAAAACCTTGAAGATGAGCTGCATAAAAGGAATGATGTTTTACCTACTGTTTTGTATGATCGCGAAGGGAATCAAATTTTTGAGCTTTTCATTCAAAGAAGAATCATAATTCCGTATAAACAGTTTCCCCCACATCTTGTACAGGCGTTAATTTCCAGTGAAGATGCCCGGTTTTTTTCTCATCTTGGAATAGATCCGTTGAGAATACCTAAAGCATTTATGGCAAATCTGAGAGCAGGAAGAATAGTTCAAGGTGCAAGTACGCTTACCCAGCAAACGGCAAGGCTCTTTTTGTTGAGCAGGGAAAAACAAATTGTTAGAAAGCTAAAAGAAATGCTTCTTGCTTTTCGCATGGAAATGAAGTTTTCAAAACAGGATATACTTTCGCTTTATTTAAATAAAGTATTTTTAGGTAATGGTGAAGGGGTAGAGGCTGCAGCTCAAGGGTATTTTGGAAAACATGCATCTGAACTGAGTCTTGATGAAAGCGCTCTTTTAGTTGGAATACTTCCAGCGCCATCACGTTATGCTCCTCATATTAATCCAGAATTTGCAAAACAAAGACGAAACCTAGTTTTAAGAAGAATGAGAGAAGAAGGATTTATATCTGAGCAGGAATTACAGGATACATTAGTCAAGCCTATAAGCCTTATTCGTGTACATGACTCAACCACTGAAGCCACATCATATTATGTTGAACATGTCCGACGTTACCTGATCAAGAAATATGGGTCTGAAGTTCTATACCAAGGAGGATTGAAAGTTCATTTAGCAATGGACCTTAATTTTCAGACGAATGCTCATGAAGCGCTTAGAAAAGGAATATTGGAGTTAACAAAGCGTCAAGGTTATAGGGGATCCCACAATAGAGATATTTCTGACAACAATAGTTATATGCCTGAAATATATGATGATAATAAATTTCAGTTTAATTCAATGTTTTTGGAAAACATTGTTACTGGTGTTGTAAATGAAGTAAGTGATGAAAATGTAATAGTGAAACTTGGGGATTCAAAAGGAATCCTTGAATGGAGTAATATAAGAACCTGGAAAAATGGAGATCTTATCAAAGATGAGAGGCCTACACCAATAACAAATCCATCAGAAATATTTGTGAAAGGTGATAAAATTATAGTAAGACTTTATGATTTTGATTCAGAAAGAAATTACTTCAGACTGCAGTTATATCAAGAGCCTTTAGTTAATGGAGCCTTGCTTGCTATGGATCCAAAGACAGGGGAGGTCCTCTCCATGTCAGGTGGTTATAGATTTGGAGAAAGTGAGTTTAACAGAGCAATTCAGGCACGTAGACAACCAGGCTCTTCTTTTAAGCCAATAGTCTACTCTGCAGCTCTTGATGCAGGATTTACTCTCAGCAGCGAACTAATAGACAGTCCAAGAGCATACGCTACTGGCACACAGACTGCAGGAGATGCAGAAATATGGACACCAAAAAATTATGGAGATAAGGTAATTGGGAAAGTGACCTTTCGTACTGCTCTTGTCAAAAGTTTGAATCTTCCCACGATCGGTCTTTGTGAAGAGTTGAAACCGGAAAATGTCATTTTATACAGCAGAAGATTTGGAATCTCAGCCGAAATGATGAAAAATTTAACAACTTGTCTGGGATCTTTGTCTATCACATTACAAGAAATGCTAAGTGCATATGGAGTATTTGCAAATCAGGGGCATTGGGTTAAACCAATCTACGTTTTAAAAGTTGAAGATCAATATGGAAATATTTTGGAATCAAGTGTTCTAGAGTCTGAACAAGTTACTTCAGTAGAAACAGCATTTCTTATGAGTAATGTTTTACAAGATGTGGTTCAGCGAGGAACAGGAAGACGGGCAAGGGCAATTGGAAGACCTTCAGCAGGAAAAACTGGCACTACAAATGATAGTGTTGATGCATGGTACATTGGATATATACCTCAATTACTAACAGGAGTTTACGTTGGTTTTGATCAACCAAGAAATATGGGAAAATCAGAAACTGGTTCTAGGGCTGCAGCTCCGATCTGGATAAATTTTATGAAAAATGCTGTCGCAAATTTGCCTACCGAACAGTTCCCACAACCACCTGGAATCACAACGATAAAAATCCATAATTCTGGCAGAAGAGCAACAGCTTGTGATAACAATGAAGATATTCATGAAGAACATTATAAATCTGGAACGGAGCCAGTTTTGGATCTTTCAGTCTCTGGAAATTGTATGATGGCTGTCAAGTCTGCCAAGATGGATAAAGAGGAGAGTGAGACTGAGCTATGAAATTAGGTTCGAATGAACTAATACTGCAAGGCTCAAGGTATATAAATTTTAAATCCTTGAACCCTGCAATGACCTTTTAATTTAAAGCACTTTTCAATGCGCTACCTGCTTTGAATTTAGCACTTTTTGATGCGGGAATGTTGATAACTTGGGATGGATTTTGGGGATTTCGTCCTGTACGTGCTGCTCGGTTAGAAACTGAGAATGTACCAAAACCAATCAATGTGAGCGAATCTCCCCTCTTAAGGGCTTTTTCAACATTGGATGTAAAAGATTTTAAAAAACGGTCTGCATCAGCCTTTGTAAGGCCTGTATCTGCTGCGAGAGCATCAATAAGGTCAGATTTGGTCATTATATTTTTCCTATTTAAAGATTAGCAAACAGATAGTTTGTCTGGTAAGACACAACTATCAGCAAAAATTCAAACTATGAGAAGCTAACGGCAACTCATTTATTACCAATGATTTTAAACATAGATTTATCATTGACGCTACAAGAATTATAGCCATTTGAATAATTTGTCAAGGTACTAAAGGAAAAAAATGATTTTTTTTCAAAATATAGTAAGTATGTTGGGGTTTGAGGGTTCCCCGAGAGTTATCGCTAATTCAAAAGAGAATTTAGGTATTTTTGAAAAACTTCTTTTTTTTTATGATCAACAAATATTTTCATTTTTGTTTTTTGGGACATTCTCACTGCATGTAATGTTGGTATTAATGTTTGGTATGATTACTGAGTTTTTAAACCCCGAGCTTCCTCCAATTAGAGCAAAAATTGGTGTAAGCTATATGGATCAGTTGGTTAAGCCTAATGCAATTATAAATTCTAAAAAAACGATTCAGAAACCTATCTTACAGAATATTGATTCCAAACCTCCTGAAAAGTTGAAAAAACCTGAGTCTAAAAAACCAGCTCTGAAAAAACCAATACTTAAGGATCCAATCAAAAATTCAGTACTTCCCAAACCGACTCTACCACAGCCGACAGCGCCTCGCTTGAAAATGACTCAACTAAATAAGATACCTTTGTTGAGTGAAAGAAAGAAACCTGATTTTAAAAATACTCAAATAAAAAATATTCCTAAAAAGCCGTTATTGCCCTCTCCTGATTTACCAACATCTATACCAAAATTACCAAAATTTAAAAATAACCCAGCTTTACCAAATCCTTTGACCTCTAATAAATCAGAGCTTTTACCTAGGCAGCTCGATTTGCCTAAGATTGAAATGAAAAATATTGAGCCAAAAAAATTAAGCTCTCCAGAGTTTTCAAAGCCCAAAGATACTGAATTTGAAAAGTTGCTAAAAATACTGACTCCTATATCACCAGAGGTTTCAGGAATAAAATCGGCTCAACCTCAGGAAAACTTAGAAACTATGTTTGAGGAAATACCTAAGTATCAAAAGAAAATTGATGATGAGCTCCCAAAGATAGGTGTTTTTGATCAGGAGCAAGACCAGACGTTAAATCAAATCCCCAATATGAGTTTTTTGCAGCGTAAAAAGTTAACTCAACTTGCTGGAGAGGAATATAATCTGCACATTAGAAAACGTATTAAACCTAAATTTGGAAGCTCATCTCCGAATTTGTTTGTCAGAATCCTGCTCAAAATTAATGAAGCGGGTGAAATAGTTTTCCATGAGATAAAAGAATCCAGTGGATCAAAAGCATTTGATAAGGCTGCGGAACTAGCTGTACGAAATGCAATCCTAGATCCTCTGCCAAAAGCATTGGCTGAGAATCCACCTTATATTGTAGTTATAAAGCTTCGCCAAAATTGATTTTAGTATGTTGAATTAGCAGATGCCTTTTAATATAAAATTGTTTTTAATTAAATCGCTTGGTCTTTTCTTAGCTATGTTCATTATATTTGTCTCTTCTGATGTAAGAGCACAGACATACTCAACTGAGGAAATTGTTATAAGTGGATTGGGTTTCGCTAGATTTAGCGTAAGTTTAATTGCTGAAGATAGTTTCTCTGAACACCCAGCTGCAAGTCGATGGCTAAGAATTTTTGATCGAAACCTTTGTTGGAGCGGAGTTTTCATGGTAAGTGGTTCAAGATATAGGAGCTGCAGAACACTAGGTGGTGCTGATGTGGATATGAAATTTATACTTAAGATCAATCAAAATAAAACAAATTCAGGAAAAATAATCTCAAAGCAGCTGATGTTAACAGTTGCTGATAACAATGGTGTTCCTCTGTTTCCTATTAAACTGCGACTGCGTAAAGGTCGATTCCATGAATCAGACTTGATGCAATTAATCAACGAGTTATCCGCTCAGTTGACAGGACTTGAGGGAGTTTTAGGTAGCACAATTGCGTTTACACTTAAACAACCAAAGCGTCGTAAAATTATTGCAAGAGTTAATACTCATGGAAAAAAACTTGCGGCAATATCCCGAAATCCTAATATAAGCTTACTGCCTAAATGGAATCCTCAAGGCGATGCTATTGTCTACACCACATTGAGTCGAAGAGGTACGTCTATTATTTTTGATGAACTTAATTTAAAGAAACAACCTGTAGTTTTACTAGCTTCAAATAACTCAGGAGCTCGTGTCTCAAGTAATTTTCTAAGTGTGAGTGGTGGTTCATGGCATTCGAGTGGTCAAAAACTGATAGTAACACTGAGTCGGAAAGGTAATAACGACTTGTATATCTTTAACAGAAAAAATAGAAAAGAATCACGTTTGACATCACACAGGGCTATTGACACAGACCCAGATTTATCACCTGACAATCAGAATTTAATTTTTGTCTCTGACCGTTCAGGCAAAGAACAAATATATTTTTTGAAGCTTGGTACAAAAATCCCCTTCCAGCTTACTTTTGGTAGAGGCAGCAACAGTGATCCAGTCTGGTCTCCTGATGGAACGCTAATAGCTTATTCCAGATTCAGATATGGAAAAAGTCAAATACATTTGATGGATCCTTTCACTGGGGAAGACCATGCTTTAACCCGTGGAAAATATAATTCTGAGCAACCTGCGTGGTCTCCTGATGGACGTCAAATTATTTATGTTTCTTCCTCAACAGGAATTGATAAATTATACGTAATGTTTGTTGATGGAACTGGACGCAGGCGTTTGACACGCACACCAAAAGATTTTGAAGAAGGCTCTCCTAGTTGGACGCCTAGAAAGTATTAATGAAAATTGAAGATTTGGATCCAGAATTTGACCCGCAAATAATATTAAGGGAAAAACAGAAAGCGAGAAAGCTCCGTCAAACTCAGTGGTGGAAAAACAAAAGGGCTAACAACAAATGTTTCTACTGTGAAACTGACACTCCTGCCAGAAAACTTACAATGGATCATTTAGTCCCTCTGTCTCGGGGCGGACGAAGTATAAAATCTAACTTAGTCCCGTGTTGTAAGTCCTGCAATAATAATAAAAAAAATTTACTTCCACTAGAGTGGAAAAATTTTTTAAATAACTTTTGATAAAATACAGTTAACATATTGAAATAAATAACATTTACTTAGCTGGAAGAAGTTAATTAATGTTTATATGAATTCCAGATAATTTTTTATTTACATATCAACTAACTCCTGATATCATTTTACCCGCCGAAATAATAAGATTAATTATAGGAGTGAAATGAATAAAACATTTAATAGACAATCAAACAGTTTTGGTTTAGGAAGTAAAATAAAAGCCAAGAGCGGTAAAAATTCCACAAAGGGATTTCCTACAAGCAAGGAAATTGAACTTGCTACAAAGGCTTTTCTTGAAAAAGGAGGTGAAATTGAGAAATGTGCACAAGATGCTGAAAATGCCCATAGGGATGTCTTTAGAGCAAACGTAGAGGCTGATTCACGCCTAGGGATGGGCTCATTAGTTGATGACTCATGGGATTGCTGGGAAAACAAGGATTACGACACTAATCCTGGGGGATCGGTCTCCTAATTAGAAAATGATCTTTATTAAAAAAATAAAAGTATTCATCTTTTGCTTAAATTTTAAGAGGATGAGGTTTTGAGAAGAAAATGTTAGTTAGTATATTTTTTTAATTAGTTTAAAGTTTATTAAAAATTATTTTAATAAATTTTGAAGGTAATTCATTTATTAGCTGTCCCAAAATAATTAATTTTCCTATACATAAGTGTTTTACAATTATTTAATATTTACTAATTTAATATAATTAATGTTAACTCATAATTTTTTGCAAGAAGAGTATAAGTTTAAACAAGTTTTGAGCCGGTATACTGTTTTCTCTTTGAGATAAAAAACAACACATAACAAATTGAAAATCAAAAATAGATATGGTTTCAAGATAATCTCTAAGTTGGTTAAATAATTCAAAAAAAAATTCCAAAAGATCAAATTCCTGAGGCTGTATCTCATTTGATTTTTTCTGTCCTACCTTCCATTACTTACTTAGCACATTATTTTTAGATTTAAGATAAGTTCTTGTCAGGTCCTTCTTTAGTTGAAAGAAAGAACTGGCACAGTTTTTGTTGTATTAGAATAAATACTTCTCTAAATAACAAGGACAGTATGAACATGTTTTTTGAGGAATATGGCAATACAAATTTCAAAGCACAACAGTCATAAATACTATGATTTATAAAAAATACCTAGCTTCAATTACAGGATTATTTTTGCTTTTAAACCTCTATGGAGTTTCAATCATTGAATCTGCAGAATTTAAAAAGGCACAAATAGAGATTCTACCACTAACATCATTTTTATTTGCAAACCGAGATCCTATGAGGGCTGGCTGGTATCGAGATTCAATCATCAGAGATGCTAAAAAATTTAAATCAGTAAATGAAAAACCTGTAGGATCATTATTTGTACAACTCAAGCCTAGGTTGAATGAGGGAGAGAATCAGCTGGCTTTGCGTGTATTGAGAGGTGGCTCGCATCAGTTACCACGCCTCAGAGAATTTACTGGGGTAAACACTCTTAATCATAAAGTCTATTTAACAATACCATTTGAATTTTTGATAGGTGTTATTCAAGGTGAAGCAATTCGTGCTCTTTTTCCAAGTGATAGAGTTGAAGCAGGGGGTTGGGTACATCAAGTCACCTATGATTGGGAAACTCCAGAATTAATTGCAAAAATTTTTACCACTTCTGCAAATTACATTTCTGATGAGGCAACTTTTAAACAAGGAATCCAATTTACAATTCCATGGAATATTTTGCGTTCTGATCTGGAACTTGAACCATTAGCAGTTCGAGATCCACTTGTTATAAGAAGAGATGATTCAGGTTTACGTTACGCTTTTTATCAAATCAAACCAGGAGATACATTATATTCTTCAGTTATAATTCGCTTTATTGGTGAAAAAAAGCATTACGCACGAAGTCAAAATGCAAGTGATTTACTCGTTTTGAATGGACTCGCTGATGCACGGCACCTTTTACCAGGGCAATACATAAAAATACCTTTGGAATGGATAAGTCCTGAATATTTTCACCATGTACCAAGTATTTACCGTTCCAATGAAGGATACAACTTAAAAAAAAATGTGAAATCACAAAAAAAATTGCAATTCAACAATTTACAACCTGAATCTGTTAAAGATTATGGAACAAATATCATAAGCCAAAGGTAAAATATGAAATTAACATGCATTTTAAGTACAGTATTGCTGTTTTTTTTAATAGCTCTTACAGATAAAGTTTCTGCAAAATCAGGGAAAATAAAGAATTTGAAAAGTTTTTCTTTATCCGACCAAACTTCAAGAAAGTCAAAAATGATTGTTGGCTGGGATGGAAGAAGTTTGGTGGTAAAGCTTAAGCCACAATCTGGAGAAGGTGGATATAGTCTGGCCAAAAGAGTTCTTGTACCTGAGTATAGGAGCCTGAAAACAATAAGGAAATATAGTAAATCTCGTAATTTATATAAGCACAGATACATTACCTTCCCCCTCAAGGTTATTAATGGAGATATACGAAGTTCTGCTCTTAAGACCTTATTTTACAATGATAAAGCTACTAATAAATACTGGCAACACATTGTTACTTATAAATGGGAAACAACAAGCATGATTGCAGGTCTTTTTACAAAAAAAGGAATTAAGGCAGGCAATTTGGTTCGTTTCAATAAAATGCGAAAAAATGGAGATATTCTTCAAATTGGTGACACTATCAAAATTCCTTGGAATTGGATCAGTCCTGAATTAAGGCTTCGGACGTTTCAGGTCAAATCACCTTTGAAATTGAAAAAGAACAAATTAGGAAAATGGTTTGCGCAATATCAAATGCAAGCAGGAGATACTTTATATTCTTCAGTTGTTGTCAGATTTACTGGACGACTTTTAAATGATGAAGTCAACCTGATTGCAGATCAATTGCTGAAATTGAATAATATTTCTGAAGCTAAACTTATTCAAAACCACCAGAATATTAAAATTCCCTTGGAGTTGTTGAGTGAGGAATATATTGGAAGTGACAAAAATAAGAATCTTTTAAAGAAAAAACCTACGAGTCTTAAAAATGTTGAAAAAGTTCAGACAAAAAAACCAAATTCTTTAAAAAAAGTTTCTAAGAATAACAAAGATAAAAAAATAAATAAAAAGCCTAACAAAATCTCAAGAAAATCAAATAATTTTGATAAAAAAAATGTACTTAAGTTACATGTTATCCTTGATTCAGGTCATGGAGGGGGAGATCCAGGAGCAATAGCAGGTAGTAAAAAAAATAATGACCTGATTTATGAAGATGAAGTTGTTTATGATATTAGTAGGCGAGTAACCCAATTAATGAGACATCATGGCATAATTGTACATAATACATTGACAGATCCTAATCAGAAAAAACCTATTCGAGTTCTTTCACATAAGCATGACAAAGATGAACAACTTCTTGTTACTCCTAGATATTTAAATCGTAATTCTCGGACTGGTGCAAATATGCGTGTTTATCTTGTAAACCATATTTTTCACAAATTAACAAAGAAGAAAGTGCCTAAGGAAAATATTATGTTCATCAGTTTGCATGGTGATGCTCTTCACACTTCTTTGAGAGGAGCAATGGTATATTATCCAGACAGACGCTTTCGGAGAGGAGCGTTTGGACTAAAACATAAAATATATCGCAAGCGAAAGGAGTATAATCCAAGTTTAATTTTTAAACTAAGTGATAACATTTATTCAGAAAAACTAAGTAAATCTTTTGGCAAAACAATCATTAATGAATTTCGCAAATTAAAGTTGCCCACACACAAAGTTTCTTCTGCAGTTAGAGGTTATCTGTATCGAAAAGGCAAAAAAACTCTTCCTGCTGTTTTGCGCTATAGTAAGGTCCCTACATCGGTGTTAATAGAAATAGCAAACCTTAACAATAAACAAGACAGACGCAGTCTGCTGAAATCAAAGTCAAGACAGAAAATTGCTCTTGCAATAACTAACTCAGTTGTTAATAACTTTGGTCGCACAAGTGGACTTGTTGCGAAGTTATAATCTAAAATGTTAAATTTATGATTAATATCAATGCAGTGATTTTTGATCTTGGGAATGTGCTGATAGATTGGGATCCTCGCTATCTTTATCGGAAATTATTTCACACTGATGATGAAGTTGAATGGTTTTTGGAAAATATTTGTGATAATGATTGGAATTTAAAACATGATTCTGGCCAACTTTTTTCCCAAGGCATTTTGGAAAAATCTAAAAAATTTCCAGAGTACATTGAGCTTATTAAAGCTTGGTATGAGAGATGGGAAGAAATGATTGGTGGACCAATAGAGGAATCAGTAAAAGTATTATCTGAATTGAAAGAAAAAGAGCTTTTATTATATATTTTAAGCAATTGGTCTGCAGAAACATATCCAATCGCAGAAGAACGCTTTGATTTTTTGAGTTGGTTTGATGGCAAAATCATTTCTGGAGAAGTAGGAATTGTAAAGCCTGATCTTGAAATATATAAATTGTTGATTAAGAGATACGGCTTAAATCCTCAAAAAACAGTTTTCATTGATGATAAGGATGAGAATATCAAAGCTGCAGAATTGATGGGAATCTATGGGATTCAATTTCAGAATGCCTCAAAACTAAGGAAAGATTTACAAATGTTAAAATTAATTTGATGGAACTAACTAACTAACTTAAATTATTTTCTCTACTTATAATCCAAAGAGGTTTCAAATTCGAGTATTTACCGAATTACTTTAAAACATTTGATATATATCCTTAATCTTTGCGAAAACTTGTTGTTTTAAGCTGTGTTTTTTTAATACTTTCCGGCATACTGCTTAGTTACACGGAAATTTTTCCATGGGCTGAAGAATCTACAGCAGTCTCTTTACTTCACATATGGGCCGGAATATTTTTTATAGTTATTTTTCCATTATATTCTTGGGATCATATAAAAGGACATTCAGATCGTCTGAGTAAAATATCCTTATCAACTGCCACAGGAATATTGCAGTTTTTTGCAGGTATTGGATTGATTATTTCTGGAATACCTTTGCTTCTTTACAGTGCTGATGTGCTTGATTTTCCTCGTGACATTCATTTGTTCTTGACTTTTGTTTTAGCTTTTAGCCTTATTTTACACAAAATATCTGAAAAGTAGTTTGTTAGAGCCTATCTATTTGTTAAATTTTAATTTCTTATCATGCCAGCTTTGAAAAATAAAGTTAAGTTAATGGATACAACTTTGAGGGATGGTGAACAAACCCAGGGTGTTTCGTTTACTCCTCCCGAAAAGGCTAATATAGCGAAATCACTTTTGAAAAAGCTTCGAGTTGATCGTATAGAGGTAACCTCTGCTAGAATTTCAGAGGGTGAGTTAAGTTCTGTACAAAACATTTCAGTTTGGGCCAAAGAAAATGGTTATTTGGACTCAATTGAAGTTCTAGGATTCATTGATCACAAAAAGAGTGTTGACTGGATAAAAGAATCAGGTTGTAAGGTAATGAATTTATTAACGAAAGGAAGTGAAAATCATTGCAAAAATCAATTACGTAAAACTCTTAAGGAGCATGTTGCCGACATAAGGAAAACTATAAAATATGCAAATTCTAGAAATATTAATATTAATGTCTATCTGGAAGACTGGTCTAATGGATATCAAAATAGTCCCAAATATGTTTTCCAAATGATGGATGCTTTAAAAGACGAAGGAATAAATCATTTCATGCTTCCTGATACACTTGGGGTTTTGTCACCGGATCAAGTATATACAATGCTTAAAGACATGATTAAAAGGTTCCCTTGGGCCACTTTTGATTTTCATCCACACAACGATTATGGTCTGGGAGTGGCTAATGTCCTTTACGCAGTCAAAGCTGGGGTAAGGAACGTGCACTGCACTATAAATTGTCTTGGTGAGAGGGCTGGCAATGTTTCTCTGGCAGAAATTGCAGTAGCCCTTAATGACAAGCTTGGTATGAATCTTTCTATTGATGAATCTAAACTTGGACCAGTAAGTGAAATGGTAGAAAGCTTTTCAGGTAAAAGACTCCCTGATAATGCTCCTATTGTTGGAGAGAATGTTTTTACTCAGACCAGTGGGATTCATGCCGATGGAGATAGGAAGGCCAATTTATATCATAATCCAATTGTTCCAGAACGATTTGGTCGCAAAAGAAGCTATGCGTTGGGTAAAATGAGCGGCAAGGCTTCACTTGCAAAAAATCTTGAGACATTAGGAATTCAGCTCATTGAAGAGAATCTTAACAAAGTACTTGCACGAGTAGTTGAACTGGGAGATACAAAAAAAACAATGACTGCAGCTGACTTGCCATTTATAATTACAGATGTTCTAGAGACAAGCGAAACTCAACGAATTGAACTCCTTAATTGCTCTATATCAAGTGGATTTAACCTTAAGGCTACAGCCACAATACACTTGAGAATTGATTCAAAGGAGTACCGAGAAGTTGGTAGTGGAAATGGAGGTTATGATGCATTTATGAGCGCAGTTAGCAAAATTTTGAAAAAGCTGAATATTGATTCACCTGAATTAGTTGATTACCAAATCAGGATACCAAGAGGTGGGAAAACAAGTGCTCTGACAGAAGCAATTATCACATGGCAGGTAAAAGGGAAACGTCTTCAGACAATCGGAATTGATTCTGATCAAGTTCTTGCTGCAGTAAACTCAACCCTTAAACTGCTGAATTTGCAATTGTTGCAAAAAGAGGCCAAATAGCACTAATATTAATTTATGAATTCAATATCTTCAGTTTTTTTTTGCTGAGTAGAATTAATATAAATGTGCCCCTCAACTTTAGAAAGTAATCTCGCTAAAATTTATTTTCCACTGACTGCAAATCCAGTGGGTTATAATCATTTAATGGTTGCAGAAAATGTTCTATGGCAAATCCCTGAAACTCAATTATTAGTATTCATACTATCCAACGGTAGGCATCCCGACCCATTTAAACCCTTCCAAATTCCCCACGTATCTTTACGATATGAAATTTTAAGAAGTGCTCTATTACAGTGGCCTGATCCTGAAAAATCACTACCTGCTAAATATGCTGCTGAATCTGGAGTTGAGCTAAAATTAGGAAGTAAAAACTGTACTATTTCTAGGTGGGAATTATCATTCAGCAGGCCCTTACGTCTTGTTGATCACGTTCATTATTTTTCTACAGAAGAAAAAATATCTTTGATTGTAGGTGCAGATTTAATCCAGCGAATGTTAGATCCAAGAATTTTCTCAGATCATGATTTAGCACTCATAGAAAGTAGTTGTCTTATGCTAGCTGCTCAACGTGATGATATTGATTTAAATCTAACTTTACAATTGATTAAGAAAAAAAGGGGCGTTGAATTAACTGTTAACCAAATGAATCAAGATTTTCTTCCAAAAAAACTGCAAAATTTTAATCAAATTTCATCCACACAAATTCGTAAAGCAACTCAGGCAGGACACTCATTGGAGACATTTTTGCCGGTAAATGCTTCATTATATGTTTCACAAAATTTTTACTACAAAATGGGTAAACAGAAAACTCATTCAAATATTTTACATTTAAATGAATTCGAGTATAGTTGCTTTGAATTGCAAAAAAAGCTGAAAGCAGTAGCTTTTAAACTTCAAGAACATCTTGGACAAAGAGCAAAAAATGGACAACCTTACCGATTTTCTGTCGTGGAAACAAGCACGGGGGGACAAATTTCCCAAACTTTTACAAGTCTTAATGGCGCTTCAGACCACTTCCTTGACGGCAGAATTATTTATGATAAAGAAGCTCAAAAGCAATTTTTAGATGTTAAAGAATTTGAGGATTCAAGCGTATCTAAAACGAGGGCGCAGAGTCTAGCAAGTGAAATGCATAGACAATCTGGAGCAGATTGGGCTCTTGCCGAGACGGGTATGGCAGGTCCTCCATCAAAAGACAAACAAAGCAGAAAAAACGGCCAATGTTATCTAGGTCTGGTAACATCAACTAAAGTAAGATATAAGTTTCTACAATTTAATCCTTTTCTTACTCGTAAAGAGCATCAGTTAATGTTTGCGATTGAAGCATTTGTTTGGGTAGAAAAGGAACTACGAATAAATTGCTGATTTAAAAAATGAAAGAATTGCTGGATAAATTGTTAGCTTCAGAGTCTCTCAACTTTGAAGAAGCAAAGGAAATGATATTGTGGATTATGAGTGAAGAAGCAGTAACTGTTCAGGCTGCAGCACTTTTAGCTTTACTGCAGGCCAAAGGCGTAACTGTTGAAGAAATGGCGGGAGCTGCTTTAGCAATGAGAGAACGTTCTTCGGAGATCAAAGCTCCTGAAAACGCTATTGATACTTGCAGCACAGGAGGAAATGGAATCAGCACATTCAACATTTCAACATGTGCTGCAATAATAGCTGCTGGTGCAGGTGCTATAGTTGCGAAACACGGTAACCGCAGCAACACAAGAAAAAGCGGAAGTGCTGAGGCACTGGAAGCGTTAGGAGTGAAAATAAATTTAGAACTAGATGAAGTTGAAAAATGTCTTCAAGATTTGGATATTTGTTTCTGTTACGCGATCAATCATCATCCGGCAATGCGCTTTGCCGGTCCCATAAGAAAGGACCTTGGTGTTCCAACTGTATTTAACCTACTTGGTCCCTTAACAAATCCTGCAGGTGCAAAATGTCAGTTGATTGGAGTCCCTAACGTTAATCTTACTTTGAAAATAGCTCAGGTACTTAAGAGATTAGGTAGCAGACGAGTAATGGTAGTTCATGGACATGACGGTTTGTGTGAATTGACAGTTACCTCCCCTACTCATGTTGCAGAACTTAGAGATGGAAATATCAAAGAATATGAAGTAACACCTGAGGAGCTTGGTCTTAAGACAGGAAAATTAGAGGAGATATGTATAAATACTCCTCAACAAAGTGCCAAGATAATGAAGGATATTTTTTCTGGAGATGATAAAGGTACTGCAAGAGAAATTGCTTTGGCCAACGCTGCCGGAGCTTTAGTCGTTTCAGGACGGGTTGAAAATTTGGAAGAAGGTGTAGAACTAGCTGCTGCGACAGTAGACAATGGAAAAGCAGCGGCAAAACTTAATGATTTAATTAAATTCTCTTGGAAAAATCATTAAGTGTCTATAACAAAAAATTTTGAAAAACTACTATTTAGTTCATGATCTATTTATTAAAAACATATGTAAATGTTATTAATACTCATTCAAAACTTTTTAATTTTCTCAAAACTTTCCACATAATTTCAGGATCATCTGTGATTATTCCTGTAACGCCCCATTGAGTTAACTCCTCAATACGGGTTTCATTGTTTATAGTGTATGCAATTGTTCTAAATTGGTTTTTTTTAAGGATTTCTATAAGTGATGGAGTCAAAAATTTTTCATCATGGTGGAAAGAATATGCATCTGTTTCTTTACAAAGATTTAGAGCATTTTCTTCAGAAAATTCCTTTTCGTGAAGAGGAGCAATTCTGAGTGAATTTTTAACTTTATCTTTCTTATGCCAAAATTTTATTTTTGGAAAAAAGGAGTGTTCAAAACTTGATATCAATACAGATTCCTTCAACCCAAATTTTTCAACCAGTATGCATATCTGCTTTTCAATTGCATCAGAGGGACCTGCTAATTCATAAGTTTCTGGTTTAATTTCAATATTTACTGAAATTTTACCTCTGATTTGCAAAAGAATTTCTTCAAGAGTAGGAATTGATTCCCCTTTAAATTCTGGACTGAACCAACTCCCAGCATCCAATTTTTTTAATTCTGATAGATTGAATTCAGATACCATTCCAGCTCCATCAGTAGTTCTTTCCAGAGTTTGATCATGTATTACAACGGGCACCCGATCCTTTGTAATACATACATCTAATTCAATCATATCTGCCCCGGCACTTATTGCAGCATCAAAAGCGGAGGCAGTATTTTCAGGGTATCGGGCACTATATCCTCTGTGAGCCACTACCCAAGGACGTTTTATATTTTCCAGTTTATTAATATTTTCCATACATTGAAATATTACGATGGTTGATATAGTATCATTTGAGATTTCAGATTTACTTAGAAAATGGTAATAAATTTTCTATGATATTTAATATAGTTTTTTAATTAGCTACTTGACATGTCCTCTTACGAAAAAATTGATTCAACTGACCATATGAAATTAAATCTTGATAATGAAGCTGAGTTTTCACAAGTTGTCAAAGATGGAAGGCGTATTCTTGAAATTGAATTTGAGTATCAGACTGAGCAATGGGACTGGACGGGTGATTTAGACGATGCAGGTATTTTTATCTTTAGCTATCTTTTACATGATTACAAGAAAAAAATTCTGTCTTTAAAACGATTGAAAGAAAGCGTTTATACCTTAAACCTTATAAGGCAAAAGATGATTCCTTCACATAAAAAAAAACGACTTCCTCTTCTGCAAGAATTCCAGCTAATTTTTACACTTTATGAAAAACTTAAGCATGAAGAAATGACTTGGGAAAAGTGTGAAGAATATATTGTGGATCATATTTAAGCAAATCAAAGTGCCAACTAAAAAAAGTTATGTTTTTTCAGCCATACTTTTTGCCTGATTTATAACATCTAGATTTTCTGATACTTCAAGAGAAATTTTTTCATTTAGTTTTTGTTCTGCACATTCTTGTGCGTGTTTAATAGCGTTGCGGATCGTATGTACCCTTGAACTTCCGTGACAAATTATTACTATACCGTTTACTCCCAACAAAGGAGCACCACCTACTTCAGAGTAATCAGCTCTTTTTCGCAATGCACTGAATGGTCCTCTCATTGCTTGGTATCCTATTTTCGCAAGTAATGTGTTTTCAACTTCCTCACGAAGCACACTTCGTACAAAGTCGAAAGTTCCTTCTGCAACTTTTAGGGCAATATTACCAATAAAACCGTCACAAACCACAACATCCACAATATCCTTAAACATAGATTTACCCTCAATATTTCCAGAAAAATTAAGCGTACTTTGTTTTAGCAAATCAAAAGTTTCTTTAAGTTGCAGATAACCTTTGCCTTCCTCCTCACCATTGTTCAGCAGGGCAACTCTGGGATTATCCAAATGCAGTAAAGTTCGAGCGTAAGCATCACCCATAAGGGCAAATTGAAAAAGATACAGTGGTTTGCAGTCAGTATTTGCACCTATATCCAATAGTACGAAGGGGTGGTTCCTATGTATGGAAGGCATAAGAGTCGCGATAGCCGGTCGCTCAATTCCTTCAACAGATTTTAGAACCAACTTAGCTGTAGCCATTGCTGCTCCAGTATTGCCAGCACTCACTACAGCATCAGCTTCGCCTGTTGCAAGAAGATCTATAGCTACTTTAATGGAAGAATTTTTCTTTTGACGTAATGCAGTGGCAGGAGAATCATCCATCTCAACAATTTCAGTAGAATTGACGATTCGTAATTTATTTTTATCGTAGCTCTTTTTTTTAAGTATTTCTTTAATTCTATCTTCTGCTCCGACTAAAACAACTTCGGTACCTAGTTCAGAAATAGCCTTGAGAGCAGCTTCAATTTGTACTGTTAAGGGGCTATCTCCACCCATTGCGTCAACCGCAATCGCCATACTTTATCCTGGTTTGCTGTTGATTATTGAAAGAGCAGAAAAAATAGCTCAGGTTGTAGCTACTTCAATTACTTCAACACCCTTATAAAATCCACATTCTGGACATACCCGGTGAGGTCTGATTAATGCGTGACAATTGGTGCATTCAGAGAGAGCAGTTTCGGAGATTTTAATATGACCTCTCCTGTGGTCACGTTGACTGCGAGATGTTTTCCTTCTTGGTACAGCCATAGGTTTTTATTGTAAGTCTTTTAAAAAATTTTTTAAAAAATTATTTAAATCTATAACTCTTTTATTATAAAAACTAACATTTTTGTCATTCTGATCATTCACTTATATTAAATCAAAAAAATTAATTTCTGAAGAAATTAAGAGTTAAACTCCAGAAGACTGAATCTCCTCAAGTGTACGTGCTGTTGGTAGAGGATCTTTTGATTCAAGAATTACAGGATATTCATCACATTTATCTGCATTTAATTGTGTATAGTGTTCCCATTTCTCAGGGACATCAACATCCGCATATATGGCCTCTACAGGACACTCTTCCACGCAGGCATTGCAATCAATGCAAGTTTCTGGATTTATGTAAAGCATTTCTGGACCCTCGTGAAAGGCTTCCACAGGACATACCTCCACGCAGTCAGTGTACTTACATTTTTCACAGTATTCTGTAACAGTATAAGTCATTTTAAATCCTTTTTTGAATTTTGGGCCTCAGTGTTCATAGAACAATTTTGTTAGGATTTATAATGCAAGTAATAACCCTATATAATATCTAGATAAACCTTTAAATTCAAGTTTTTTATATAATAAATAACTAGATGAGTTATTCATAACGCAGAGGGTCTACTGGATTGAGTCTTGAGGCTTTGGTGGAAGGATAAAGCGTGACTAGCATACAAATTAAAAAAGATGCTAGTGTGGTTAGGGCAACATCAAACCAGTCTATTAGAACAGGAATTCTATTTCCGCCAGGATATACACCGGGTGGTATGTCAACAATTTCAAAGTTAATTAAAACCCAGCAGATAGCCAAGCCAAATAGGACTCCACTGACCGTGCCTAGCGAACCTATTACTAGTCCCTGGAAAAAAAAGATTTTCCTTATTCCATAATCATTTGCACCTAGAGCTTTTAGGATTGCAATTTCTCTCGATTTCTCTAGCACAAGCATGATAAGTGAACTAACAATATTGAACGCAGCCACAACAATTATCAGAGTAAGTATCAAAAAAAGTCCGATTTTTTCAAGCTTCATTACCTGAAATATACTTTTATTTTCGTCTGCCCAGTTCCCAACAATATAATCATTACTGAACTCAGAGAAATCATTAGCTATTTCAGGGGCATTTTCAGGATTGCTTATTTTCACTCCTAAGCCTGTTATATTTTCATTCATTCTATAAATTTTCTGCAGTAAACGGTAATCAATAAAGGCTAAAACTTCATCATAACCTGAGATTCCAGATTCAAATATTCCAATCACTTTCAGTTTTTTTATGCGGGGAATATCACCAATTGGAGTCATTCTCTGTTCTGAGGAGACCAGTTTAACTGAATCACCAACGCTGATTTCTAAAGAACGAGCCAGTTTTGCTCCAAGAATTATCCCGTCTTTTAGCTTTTTGTCTCGAGCGTCCAGATGTGAAAGTCGTTTAAGAAGTTTTTTTGAGATAAGAGTCTGATTTTTCTCAGTTGGTGTGGAAATACCGTATACTTCTTCTCGCAGGAATGAAGAAATATTTGTAACCCTTGGTTCTTGGTCGGGGTCAATACCTCGAAGAAGTGCTCCTTTTGGTTGTTTTTTACCTGTTAACAATACCTGCTTGTATATATATGGAGCAACTCCCTCTACTTCTGGGTTAGCCTCTAATCTTTCTTTTAGATTTGAAAAATCTTTCATTCCATCATTCCATGCAAATACTGTTATGTGAGGCAATGAACCAGTGACGGCGTTTTGTAAATTTGTTCGGAACCCGTTCATGACTGAAGTAGAAACGATCAATGCAATCACTCCAAGTGCAACACCCCCTATGGAAATCCATGTTATGACTGAAATGGAACGATCCTGACGTGGCGAAAATAGGTAGCGTTTGCCAATGAAAGTTTCGTAACCCATTAGTTAATTTGCTAGTTTTTTTCGAATAATTTTTGCTGCTGAGGCTAATGCACCTGAAATTTTTTCTGGGTCTTTTATCCCTGCTTGTGCCATATTAGGTTTACCTCCACCTCTTCCACCAGCAAGGATTGCAACCTCATTCACCATATCACCAGCCTTAATACCACGTTCAATCAGATCGTCAGTAACTACGCAGATCAAAGTACTTTTCTCACCAATCTTTGCTGCTAACAAGGCTATTCCTGAAGAAATTTGTTCCCTAACAGAATGACCAATATTCCGAAGTGTTTCTGCAGAATCTGCCTCAATTTCTTTAGCCAGCAAGGATACTCCTTCAATTTCATGAGCTTGTGCTAAAAGTTCTGATATGCCTGCAAGAGCAGCATTACTTCTCAGGGATTGAATTTCTTTTTCAAGTTGTCTTTTTTCTTCAGTAAGTTTCATTGTCATTTCTGGAATTTGCGACTCTGGAACATTCAATAGTTGGCGCAATGCACGTGTTACTCTGCCTTGCTCTTGAGCCATCAAGTCAGCCTCTTTACCAGTAACAGCCACCACTCTTCTTATCCCAGCGGCAATTCCCTCTTCAGAAACTATGCGGAACTGTCCAATTTGTCCTGTAGCTTTTACATGGCAGCCACCACAAAGTTCTTCAGAAAAATCAGCGATTTTTACGACTCTAACAACATCTCCGTACTTTTCTCCAAAAAGTGCTATTATTCCCGAACTGATTGCCTCATCAAAAGGAGTTTCATAAATATCTGTGTTAATGTTCCGGCGAATTATCAAATTGACCATGTCCTCAATTTCTTCAATTTGCGCGTCACTTACCTTTTCAGAATGAGTAAAGTCAAACCTTAACATTTCTGGATTGACAAGGGAGCCCGCCTGGGTAACATGTTCGCCTAATACCTGACGAAGTCCCTCATGCATAAGATGCGCGGCAGTATGATTATTTGTTGTTGATAATCGAGATTTTTCATCTACAGAGGCTGTAATTCTAGAATTGTCAGGAACAATGTTATTTGATCTATTATTTTCAGCCTCACAGATATGAATAATAGAATCACCCATCTTCTGTACATCTAAAACATTCCAAGTATTATTGTTTTGTTTCAGAACACCTTGGTCACCAATCTGGCCGCCTGATTCAGCGTAAAAAGGAGTTGTATCTAAAATAAACTGCAATTGCCCAGATTTATTTTGAGAAAAGCGGCGTAGTTTAGATTCTGTGGTGAAAGTATCATAGCCTACAAATTTTGAATCAGCTCCTTCAGAAATTTCAGTCCATTTGTCTGGAATTATTTTAAATTTTCCTGCTCCGCGAGCACGATCTTTTTGTTTTTTCATTAATTTTTCAAACCCCACTTCATCAACTTCAAAACCATGTTCTTTAGTCATAAGGCGAGTCAGATCAACAGGGAAACCATAAGTATCATAAAGTTTGAAAGCATCTTCACCTGAAACAATTTTTGCGGATTTAATTTCAGAGCTTGAAATTATTTTGTGAAAAATCTCCAAACCTCGATCTAGGGTAGAGCCGAAACTAGTCTCTTCTGACTGAATAACGTTTTGAACATGTTCCTGCTGCTTATTTATTTCAGGAAATGCGTTTCCCATAACTTCTGCCAGAATGGGGACCAATTTGAAGATAAAGGGCTCATGCATGTCTAAAACTCTTCCAAATCTTGTAGCACGCCTTAACATTCTACGAAGTACATATCCTCGTCCTTCGTTTGAGGGAAGAGCTCCATCTGCAACTGCAAAACTCAGTGAACGCAAATGATCAGCAATAACTCTGAAAGCCACACCTACCTCTCCAACTGAATCTGTTTGTCCGGTCACATCACTTATTTTGTTTAATATTGGTGCAAATAGATCTGTACTGTAGTTTGAATCAGCTTTCTGCAGAACTCGGCTAATTCTCTCGAGTCCCATTCCCGTATCTACATGCTGTGCTGCAAGCTCTTCTAGTTGTCCATCCTCAAAACGTTGATATTGCATGAAAACAAGATTCCAAAGTTCTACAAACCTCCAGCATCCTTCTAGATTGACAGCACATTCATGTTTGTTGGAGAGTGGACATGTGCCCTCTCCCAAATCAAAATGTAATTCAGAACAAGGACCACATGGACCAACTTCACCCATTTCCCAAAAGTTGTCATTTTTGTCAAAGCGGAGTACCTGTTCAGAAATAATGTCTGTAGAGTTTTTCCAGATATTCTCGGCATCTTCGTCAGCTTCTAGGCCATCTCCACCAGCAAAGACGGTTGCCCACATTTTTTCTTTTTCTAGCCCCCATTGGTCTGTCATTAATTCCCATGCCCATTCTATGGCTTCTTTTTTAAAATATTCTCCAAAAGACCAGTTTCCAAGCATCTCAAAAAATGTATGATGGTAATTGTCATAGCCTACATCTTCCAGATCATTGTGTTTGCCACTTGCCCTTATGCATTTTTGTGAATTAACAGCACGATTGTAGTCACGATTCCCAGTACCCAAAAAAACATCTTTAAATTGTGCCATTCCCGAATTTGAAAAAAGCAGCGTTGGGTCGTCATTGGGTACTACAGGGGCACTGCGCACAAAAGTATGACCTCTTTTTTCAAAAAATGAGATAAATTCCTGTCGAATCTGCTTAGAATTTTTCATACAGCAACCATTCAAATAGGGGTATAATTTTACTGCAAATATATTCCCATGGGCAGGAGGAGAGATTAGACTTTTTAAAGGTTTTAATTAAAGCCTAATTTTTACCAAGATAATAGGCAATATCTTGTTAAATAAGTATCAGCGGGCCATGAATTCCACCACTAAGTGGTCTTCTACATCAATTGGGATTTCCTCTCTCTCAGGGACCTCAACAAGTTTACCAGAATATTTTTTGCTGTCTCGCTGGATATAAGCTAATTTTTGCTCAAAGAAATTGAACCAATCCTTGTACCTGTCTATTTTTTGACTTTTCTCCCTCAGTTGAATACTGTCTCCAGGCTTGACCTGAAAACCGGGCTTATTAACTTTTCTATTATTTACGGTAATGTGGCAGTGTACCACCATCTGTCTTGCTGCTCTTAGTGTGCCAGCGAATCCTAAACGATAAACCATATTGTCCAGCCGAGTTTCAAGACTTTGAACTAAGGCAATATTAGTCTGCTTGCGAACTTTAGCAGCGTGTTCATAATAGCGTCGAAGCTGTTTGGAACTGATCCCATAAAAAGCTTTCAACTTTTGTGTTTCTTTAAGTTGCTGTCCAAAAGGAGAAATTTTTGCTTGGCGTCCACCACCATGCTGTCCGGGACGATTAGGGCGTCGACTTAAAGTAAGCGCAGCACTTGGAGTACCTATTAGATTAACACCCAAGGCGCGGCATACCTTATATTTTATAGTAGATTTTCCTGACATATTTTCCTGTTCCACTCAGACGGCATCTTAGGAGGACTATAGAAATAAAATTTATTTTAAGTATCTCATATCTAAGACCAGTTCTAATTTAAAAAAATCAGGATGCCATCTCATAAAATGAGTCCGACTGATATTATCATAAATATCTCTTAGAGCTAGTTTAAGATAAGCTATTCTCTCTGAAAAAAAAAATATTGTCAATCTGAAATGATACGGAAATTTTTTATAAAAAAGGGATTAATTTTTTTTAATTATAACAATATTCTTGACAAATAAACTGATAAGATTAGACTTTCTTCAATTTTGAAAAAATTTGATTATTCAGTTTTTTATTTAATGTTAAGCCAAACTTCTATTCTCAAGGTAGAAAATATTGTTACGCGGTTCCGTACCCAAGAAGGCCAGGTGCATGCTGTAAATGGTATTAGTTTCGACCTTAAAAAAGGTGAGCTACTTGGTGTAGTTGGAGAAAGTGGATCTGGAAAAAGTGTAACTATGATGTCTTTGCTTAAACTTCTTCCTATGCCACCCGCGGAAATTGTGTCAGGTGAAGCTAACTTTGATGGACATGATCTTCTTAAAATGGACTTAGAAGAATTAAGAAAAATACGAGGAGGTAAAATTGGCTTTATTTTTCAGGATCCAATGACCTCTCTTAACCCTGTATTGACAATCGAGTACCAACTGATTGAACCGATGCGAGAACACCTTGGGATGAACCGATCTGATGCCCGAAGACGTGCAATTGAACTTCTTGAAATGGTTGGTATCCCTGAGGCAAAAAATAGAATTAATGATTTCCCTCACCACTTTTCAGGTGGTATGCGTCAAAGGGTGATGATAGCTATTGCTCTGGCCTGCAATCCACAAATACTGATTGCAGATGAGCCAACAACTGCTTTGGACGTTACTATACAGGCACAAATACTTGAAATCATCAAGCGACTTAGGAAAGAATTGGGTATGGCTATTATATGGATAACCCATGATCTTGGAGTAGTAGCAGGAATGGCCGATAGAGTGGCTGTAATGTATGGAGGTAACATCGTTGAGGAAGCACCAGTTTTCGAGCTTTATTCAAATCCAAAACACCCTTACACTCAAGGATTATTAAAAACTTTACCTAATATGAAGGGAAAAAGAGCCGAACGCTTGGAAAGTATAAATGGCCAACCTCCAAGTCTTCACCAAAAACCAGTTAGCTGTTCCTTTGCTCCGCGCTGTTCTAAGACTATGGAGCGTTGTCGTCAGGAAAACCCAGCCTTATTAAGTAGAGAAAATAATCATAAAGTTGCCTGCTGGTGGAATCCTAATTAAAATCTTTATATATGAAAAAAGTTACAAATAAGTCCCTTCTTAAAGTAGATCGACTTGTAAAGCATTTTCCAATTACAAAAGGAATATTTCGTAAAAAAGTAGGCTCAGTAAAGGCTGTGGATGGAATTTCCTTTGAAATAAAGGAGCGTGAAACTTTGGGATTGGTAGGTGAAAGCGGATGTGGAAAATCAACGACTGGTAGGTTAATCCTTCAGCTTCTCCCGGCTACTGCAGGAAAAGTTTTTTTTAAGGACCATGAACTTAATTCAATTGGAAGTGCAGATCTTCGAAAGCAGAGGCTTCAAATGCAGATGATATTTCAAGATCCGCAAGACAGTCTAAATCCAAGAATGACTGTTGGGAGCATTATTAGCGAACCCATGATAGAACATCAGAGGCTAGATAGATTGCAGCGACATGAAAGGGTAGAACAGTTACTTAATTCTGTGGGACTTGATCCTAAAGTCACAAATAGATACCCTCACGAGTTTTCAGGTGGACAGAGGCAGCGCATAGGTATTGCTCGTGCGCTTGCACTTAGTCCTGATTTTATAGTGTGCGATGAGCCTATAGCGGCTTTGGATGTTTCAATTCAAGCTCAAGTAATAAATCTTCTTGAGGATTTGCAAGAAGAATTTGGTCTTACCTACCTTTTTATTTCTCATGATTTGAGTATGATTCGTCATATTGCTAGCAGAGTTGCTGTAATGTACCTAGGTCGTATTGTTGAGCTTGCATCAAGTCAGGAACTTTATAGCAGACCAGTACATCCTTACACAAAAGCATTGCTTTCAGCTGTTCCACTACATGATCCTGTTTTAGAAAAAAAACGTAAACGTATTATTCTTATCGGGGATGTTCCTAGTCCTGCTAATCCCCCATCTGGATGTCATTTCAGTACCAGATGTCCTGTGGCAGAAAATAACTGCTTTAAAACAGCTCCTGAATGGAGAGAAATATCTTCGGGTCATAACGTAGCGTGCCACCTTGTTTAAAAGATAATTGATTTGTTGACAAATCAGTCACAATTAGTATAATGCCGGACCCTTCTTTGATTGAGCTTATTCAACAATTTGAGGAGGTTTTTTTAAGGGCTTTAACTAAAGTTAGTTGAAATTCCCAATGAGACGTACGGAGGGATCCGCTATGTTACTTTACATCAGCTATAATCCATGCTGATATAATTTTTTCAAAAAAGAGGACACCATGAAGAATATTTTCACTTTGTTTATAACCTTCACGCTAGTTGTGAGCTTGGTAAGCTTCGTCCATGCTAAGCGTGGCAGTGATGGTCAACTTAATCTGCTATACTGGCAGGCACCATCTACTATGAATCCCAATTTATCCGGAGGAACAAAAGAGTTAGAAGCATCTTCTGTCGTGATAGAGCCACTCGCACGCTATGATGAAAAAGGGAACATGCTACCTTGGCTCGCTGAGGAAATTCCTACTGTGGAAAACGGAGGAGTTTCTAAGGACCTGACCTCAATCACTTGGAAAATTAAAAAAGGAATTAAGTGGTCAGATGGTACAAAATTCACCGCGGATGACGTTGTATTCACATATGAGTACTGCACACATCCAGACACAGGATGTTCTCACACCAACTATTACACAGGTATTTCATCTGTAAAAGCTCTTGATCCTCATACGGTCAAGATTGAATTCAATGTTGCAAAGCCTTTTCCCTACTCAGCTTTCGTAGGTTATAACACTCCGATTATTCAGAAGGCACAGTTTGATGGCTGTCAGGGAGCCAAGGCTCAGGAGTGTACAAAACAGAATTTTTATCCGATTGGAACAGGTCCATTCAAAGTAGTGGACTTCAAACCCAATGATGTAATTGTTTTTGAGGCTAATCCTAATTACCGTGATCCCAATAAACCCGCTTTCAGCAAAATGGTTTTCAAAGGGGGAGGAGATGCAACTTCGGCAGCCAGAGCTGTTCTGGAGACTGGTGAAATGGATTATGCTTGGAACCTGCAAGTTGAACCTGAAATACTCACTAAAATGGAGCAAGCTGGAAAGGGAACGGTTGTTTCAGCTTTTGGAACTGCAGTGGAAAGACTGATGGTAAATTTTAGTAACCCAGATTCAGCACTTGGGGAAAATCGCTCTGAGTATATGGGTGGAAACAATACCCGCAATGCACATCCTTTCCTTTCAGACTATAATGTTAGACGTGCGCTTTCACTTGCTATAGAGCGGCAGATTCTTGTTGACGCCGGATATGGTCAGGCTGGTAAGATTAGTTGTAATGTTTTACCTGCACCGGCCATTTATGCATCAACTGCAAACGACGAATGCAAGACTCAAAATGTTGCTGAGGCTAACAGACTTCTTGATGCTGCTGGCTGGAAAAAAGGTTCTGATGGAATCCGTCAAAAAAACGGAGTCAGAATTTCTATTTTGTATCAAACTTCTACAAATTCTGTTAGACAAGCAACTCAGGCCTTCATTAAAGAAATGTGGAAACAGATTGGAGTAGAAACTGAACTTCGTAATATTAGTGCATCTGTTTTTTTTGGATCAGATCCAGGTAGTCCAGACACTTATCAGAAGTTCTATTCTGACATAGAAATGTATACAAATACCTTCAGTGGAACAGATCCAGAGGCTTATATGGCTGGTTGGACTTGCAGTGAAATGCCCCAAAAGAGCAATAAGTGGGCTGGCAATAATATGCCGCGTTGGTGCAATCCAGCCTATGACGCACTTTCTGTGAAAATGTCAAAAACTGCGGCCCTAA
This sequence comes from uncultured SAR324 cluster bacterium, assembly GCA_902564345.1. GTDB lineage: Bacteria > SAR324 > SAR324 > SAR324 > NAC60-12 > Arctic96AD-7. The sequence continues at coordinate 87,503 of CACFAY010000002.1, read as the reverse complement.
AGGATCGTATTAAATTAGCAAAATCTATGAATGATATGCTCATGCAGGATTATGCAATGATACCTCTTATTCATCGAGGTGATGTTTCAGCTCACTCGAACACTATTTCAGGTGTGCGTATGAACTCATGGGACTCAGAGCTATGGAATATTGCTGACTGGACTCGAAAGTAAATTTCATAACTGTTGCTGAGCAAATTTTCCCCCTCCGGATTTTATAGTTATTCATGTCCGGGGAATCAGAAGAAAATTATTTTTTTATATTTAAACTTCTTCTGAATATCTAAAAATCATAGTTTAACATCGCGGTTTGTGGGCGAGGTGTCTGCAAACCGTTTTTTTTAAAACTTTTAGGCGATCAAACCGTGATCAACTATATAATGCGGCGATTGCTACTCGCCATTCCAACATTGCTGGTTATCAGCTTTATCATATTTGCCATCCTCGACTTAGCTCCGAATGATCCGACGGGGAACTTGCCAATGACTGTTCCTCCCGAGGTACGTGAAAAAATTCGGGTCTCTCTTGGTCTTGACCAGCCTATGCACGTCCGTTTTGGCATGTGGCTTATTCAATTTTTTGTAAATGAGCCTCTGAACATATTGCATGAAGCTTTTGGGATCAGCATTGGTGATGCTACGGAGAGAACAAGGATTCTTTCATGGGCTACGCGTAGCCCAGTTATTGACCTTATTATTCAGCGTACTCCACAAACATTATGGGTAGTGGGGTTGTCATATCTTTTTGGTATTCTGATTGCCATACCAATTGGAATTGTTTCCGCTTATAAACAATATTCTTGGTTTGATCAGGTTGGGACATTTATTTCTATGGTAGGTTTTTCTGTGCCAACATTTTTTACAGGTATGGTGGCAATAATAATTTTCAGCGTACAGTTAAAGTGGTTCCCAATGATTTACGATACTACTCTTTCAGTTGACAGCTGGCAAAACTTTGTAACTCAAGTAAAACAAATGATAATGCCTGTGTCTGTACTGGCACTTTATAATGCTTCTCAATTGAGCCGCTTCATGAGAGCTTCCATTCTTGATAATCTCAATTTGGACTACGTCAGGACAGCTAGGGCCAAAGGTCGCTCTGAAAGAGTTGTTCTTTTAATTCATGTATTGAGAAATAGCCTTATTCCTGTAGTTACTCTGATTGCTCTTGGGATTCCAACAATTTTCAGCGGTGCAATTATTACTGAACAGATTTTCCGTGTAAATGGTTTGGGACAGCTTTTAATTATTGCTATTGAAGGTGCTGATATACCTCTTGTGCAAACACTGACATTTTTATTTGCCATACTTATTGTACTTTTCAACCTGATTGCAGATGTGGTTTACGGAATTCTAGACCCAAGAATACGCTATGACTGATATCGCTAAATTTGAAGAATTGAGTCAAGAAGCTGTTTCGAAGCATCGCTCCTTATGGGGTGATGTTTGGATTCAGTTTCGCAAACATAAAGGTGCTTTAACTGGTGTATTTGTATTTTCTTTTATCACACTTGCTGTTTTCATTGGGCCATATATTCATGACATTGACCCAAGTGCAATAAATTTTAAAAAAAGGAATTTGGGACCTACTCTATCCCATCCACTTGGTACTGATAATATTGGTCATGACACTCTTGCACAAATGCTTGCTGGAGGACAAGTTTCACTAGCTGTAGGCTTTCTGGCTATGATGATTGCTTTAATTTTAGGAACAATGATTGGAATACTTGCTGGATTCATAAAATCTCTTGATGGCCCCCTTATGCGTTTAACTGATTTATTTCTGGCATTACCTATTTTGCCCCTTTTACTTGTAATAATATTACTTTTCAGAGATACATTGCGTACTCTATATGGTCCGGAGGCAGGCATTTTTATGCTTATAGTCTTTGTAATAGGTATTACCAGTTGGATGCATACTGCCAGGATAGTAAGGAGTGATGTGCTTGGAATTAAGGAGCGCGAATTTGTTACAGCAGCCTACAGTATTGGTACTAGAAAAAGTCGCATTATATTTCGTCACATTCTACCTAATATTCTTAGTCCCATAATGGTATCTGCTACATTGGGCATTGCAAACGCGATAATCACAGAATCAGCACTGTCTTTTCTTGGACTAGGATTCCCTCCAGATTTTCCTACTTGGGGTCGGTTGCTTTACGATGGGGCAAATTTTATTCAAATTACTCCTTCGCGTGTTATCTGGCCGGGACTTTTCATAGCCTTGACTGTACTAAGTGTCAACTATATAGGTGACGGGCTTCGTGACGCCCTTGATCCAAGATTGCGAGGACGTTAAAATAATCAAAAAAACATTAAAATTACTTAAAGAAAAAAATATCATGCCCAAATCTAAATCTGATTCAATCCCTCAATTAAATACTATTCGCTGGCGATGTATTGGTCCACCCCGTGGTGGAAGAGTTGTTGCTGTTGCTGGAGATCCAGATAATTCACAGGTTTTTTATTTCGGTGCTGCAGCCGGGGGTATCTGGAAAACTGAAGACGGAGGTTTATTTTGGGAAAATATTTCTGACGGTTTCCTAGAAAGTTCTGCGGTGGGAGCATTGACTGTTGCCCAATCCGACCCTAATGTGATTTATGCTGGAATGGGAGAATCAACCATTCGGATTGATGTGTCTTTTGGAGATGGTGTTTACAAATCTTTAGATGCAGGAAAAACATGGAAAAATGTAGGACTAAGAAAAACTCGCCACATAGGAGAAATAATTGTTCACCCACAAAATCCAGATTTGGTGTATGTTGCGGCATTCGGTGATGCGTTTGGACAGAACAAAGAACGAGGTGTTTTTCGTTCAAAAGATGGTGGAGAAAACTGGGATCAAATTCTTTTTCGCAGCGAAAAAGCTGGAGCAGTTGATTTAAGTTTTGATCCTTTAAATCCTAGAATCATATATGCCTCTTTTTGGGAGGCATACAGAAATTTTTGGAGTCTTAATAGTGGTGGTCCTGATAGTAGCCTTTACAAATCATCTGATGGTGGAGATACATGGAAAGATATATCTGATAATCCCGGAATGCCCAAAGGGAATAAAGGTAAAATAGGTATAGCTGCTTCTCCTGTGCAAAGCGGACGTATATGGGCAATAATCGAAGCTGAAGATGCTGGTCTCTATCGTTCAGAAGATGGTGGAGAGAGTTGGGAAATGACTTCCAGAAACCGTGATTTGATACATCGTCCATGGTATTATTGTCATGTTTTCGCAGATACTCAGCACCCAGATACAGTATACATCACTAATCTACAAATGTGGAAATCTAAAGATGGTGGGACCAATTTTACCGAAATTACAACACCGCATGGCGATAATCATGACCTGTGGATTGATCCCAAGGATTCCCTTAGAATGGTTCAGGGTAATGATGGTGGAGCTTGTGTTTCGTTTAATGGTGGTAAAAGCTGGTCAAGCATATACAATCAACTCACCTCACAATTTTACCGTATGGATATAGACAATCAATTCCCTTACAGGGTTTATGCTACTCAGCAGGATAACACCAGTATAAGTGTTCCCAGCGCATCTGAGTATGGAGCCATAACTTTTAATGAATGCACTCTTCCGGGAACTGGAGAGAGTGGATTTATTGCGGTAAAGCCTGATGACCCCAATATTGTATACATAGGATCTGTAGGAAGTTCACCTGGGGGAGAAGGTGCGTTGCAGCACTATGATCACCGAACCCGGCAGCTTAGACTAATTAATATTTGGCCTGAAGAATTGTACGGATGGGCTCCAAGGGATATAAAATACCGATTTTCATGGACCTTCCCTATTAATTTTTCTCCTCATGATTCGGGAATTGTTTACGCCTGTGGTAATCATGTGTTCCGGACATTAAATGAGGGAATAAGTTGGGAAAAAATCAGTCAAGACCTTACTCGATCGGATTATAAAAAGCTTGGAGTTTCAGGAGGTCTGACTGTAGACAGTAGTGGGGCAGAGCATTATGGTACTATTTCAACTTTTGTAGAATCACCTCATGAATCTGGGGTATTTTGGGCTGGGAGTGACGATGGACTTGTACATACCTCTGATGATAGTGGAAAAAACTGGCAAAATATTACACCAAATGAACTTCCGGAATGGTCCTACATATATTGTATTGAAGTCTCTGCCCATAATCCTGAAACCTTATACCTTTCGGCCACTCGCTATAAATTGAATGATTATCGTCCTTATTTGTATAAATCTATAAACGGTGGTAGGAAATGGACATGCATAAATGGGGATTATCCTGAAAATGAGATAAGCCGTGTTATTAGGGAAGACCCCAAAACTCCTGGATTGCTTTTTGTAGGGGCCGAAACAGGCATTTTCATAAGTACAAATGATGGTTTAAAATGGAACAAACTCCAAGGTAATTTCCCAATTGTACCTGTATATGATATGAAAATCAAACAGGATGACCTTGTAGTGGCTACACATGGGAGGTCTTTCTGGATTCTTGATGACATTAATCCTCTCAGGCAAATATCTTCAATTTTTCCCAAAAAAGAAAATGTTGAAAAAGTTAAATTATTCTCCCCAAAGGACACATACCGTTATACATTAAACTGGAGTGTAAACTTTTTTCTTGGTGAAGGGAAAAACTATAGCGCAGCTTTTGGTTTCCCTGGGACATTTTATGAAGCTAAAACCAATGAAGGAGAAAAATTTTTCCGTAATTTGGATATAGGGGAAAATCCTCCTCAGGGAGTGATCATAAATTATTACCTTGAGTCAGAAATGCAAAATCCCTTTGAGCTTTTGATCTTAGATGAATCAGGTAATGAGATCGAAAGGTTCGAAAGCAAGAATTCTGATGATAAGCAAAAAGTAAAATCAAAGTATGAATCTAAAGATATAGATGATGGGCAAAAAAACACCTATCTCCCAAACAAGAAAGGATTCAATCGATTTGTATGGAATATGCGTTATCCTGGTCCTGAAATAAAAATTGACAAGTCGCTTGAAAGAAAAGTCTATGAAGCTCTCGGCCGTGGAGAGGAAAGTCCTAGAGGGGGACCAGTTGCTCCTCCCGGGAACTATCAGGTTTGTCTTAAATTTGAGGGCAAAGAAAATAAACATAGATTTAAAATACTTAAGGATCCTCGTTTAGACACCTCTGCAGATGATTTTTCTGCGCAATTTGAATTATGGAACAAAATTAATAGAAAGGTATCTGAGATTAATGGCGCTATTAATAGTATTCGAAGAATAATTTTTCAAATTGATGAACTCTTGTCACGGGAAAAATTGGGTAGTTCCATTGATCAAGAGTCTGAAAAGGAAGTTAGGAAAAATGCTGAAACACTGCAGGGTAAATTAAAAATTTTGGAAAATGAACTTACACAAACAAAAAATGAAACTCCTTCAGACCGATTACGGTTCCCCACTATGCTTAAAGAGAGAATGGAAGCTCTTGTAAGTACTGTCTCAGTAGCAGATTCCGTTCCTACTCACCAAGCATATGAAGTGTTTGAACATCTGAGCAAGCAGATTGATCAGAAGCTTAACCATCTTAATATAGTCTGTGAAAAGGACTTGGCAAGTCTCAATCATCTCATTGAAAATAATGAAATACAGAAACTGCATGCATAAGATGCAGGAACCTTCGCTAATCAGTACAAATTGCAAGTTGTTGTATCTAGCATCAGCAGATTTCATTGTAAGGACTGCCTATCAGATGGGTAAAACTCCTCTTCTTCCCCTTTTTGCTGTGGGATTAGGAGCAAACACTATTTTTTTAGGTTTTATTGTTTCTGCTTCGACTTTAACTGGAATGTTGCTCAAACCTTTGTTTGGTTTGCTGTCAGATAGATGGGGGCGCTGGATCTGGTTCTTTATTGGAACACTGCTGTTTTCCTTAGTCCCATTATTTTATTTGTGGGTAGAAAATGCTCATCAACTTTTAATTCTTCGTCTTTTTCATGGAACTGCAACTGCTATATATGGACCAGTAACTGTTGCCTGGGTGGTAGAGCAGGGAAAGGAAGAGTCTACTATAGACAGCAATTGTGCTGAGAGATTGGGCTGGTTTGGTATGGCTCGTTCCTCAGGCTACATCCTCGGGCCACTTCTTGGGGCTGCTATGCTTACAGTATATGAACCTGAAGTTGTTTTTGTTATTATAGGGATTCTTAGCTCATTTTCTTTCTTACCAATCCTATTGTTAAAAAACCATTGCATACCAGTTAGAACATTTAAAAGCTGGAGGCTGCAATTTAAGGATGCCTTGAGGTCAGGATTTCAGACATCTGAAATCTGGTTTGCTGGGTTACTTGAATTTGTGGTCTTCTTAGGTTTGTATTCTGCAAAGACATTTTTACCTATCTACGCTCTGCAGCAGAACATTTCTATATTATGGGTCGGTCTTTTCTTTACAACTCAGGAATTAACGCATATTTTAGTAAGACCTTTTGGTGGTCGGTTGAGTGACCGTAAAGGTTACCTGCCTGTAATATCTGCAGGCTTGTTGCTGGCGGCATTGTCTTTAGGGTTAATCCCATTTGCTACATCAACTCAGCCTTTGATTCTTCTGGCTGTCGGTTTCGGTTTAGCGCAGGCACTTATATTCCCATCAATTATTGCTCTATATGCTCAAAAAATTGATTCCCGTCACACTGGTGCTGGTGCTGGAATAATTGGATCATTTAAAAATGCAGGAAAAATTGCGGGTCCTATAATTGGAGGCTTAATAATAGATTGGCATGATTTATCATGGATGCTTTGGATAATGGCAGCCTTGCTCATGGTCTGGAGTTTGGGTTTGCTGTTGAATACATTTAGCAAGAAATTTTTCATTATTCAGTGGTAGTCAAGATAAGTTTTGAATTTTAAATAAAATATTTTCTGTTTCTTTGCTTATATTGTTATCCTCTTAAAAATTGTTTAACTTAACATATTGCATTATCTTGCCAGAGCCGTATCTCCTTTTTTGCTGGAAATGTAACAACTCTCAACTAATGACATAGTATGATAGGCATCCTCTACTGATGTGTACAGGTTTTTATCTTCTCCTGAAGCGAATCGCTGTAGATTACTCATAGTTCCGATAAAAGCTTCGGGAAACCAGCCACCTTCAAAGTCTATTTTCTTCCAGTCAGTCCCCACTTTTGGAAATATCCAAACTTCATCTGGTTCGCCCTTTGGGTAGTCAAGCAAAAGACCCAGCTTAATCATCGCAGCACTTTCGATCCCATCTATACGTATCTGGGCAGATTGGAAATTTGGGCCTTTGCTATAATTGTGGTTAATAGAAAGACTGCAGCGAATATCGGGTCCGTAGTTAAGAATGGCTGTAGTGCGGGTCTGCGCAAACTCTTTAGAGGAAGGATGTCCTAAGGTTTGAGCCCATACTCCTTTTGGATTGCCTAGGAAAGAGCGGATAAGATCAAAGTAGTGTATGGAGTGAACAGCAATTTCAACTCGGGACATATTTTTAAGAAAAGGGAAAAGTTCCCATGGAGTCAATAAATTTAGGTGAACTTCAAGATCAGTAATGTCTCCAATAACTTTCTTTTCAATACAATCTTGAACGATTATCATCATTGGACTAAAGCGGAGCTGAAAATTTATTGCAGCTGTTAGTTTTCTTCTTCTGCAGATAGCACGAATCGCCTTTGCATCCTTGAAATCTTCTCCCATCGGTTTTTGTATCAGGACAGTACTTCCAATAGGTATTTTTTTCAGAATTCCTTTTATTGCTGACGGTGGTGTAGCTATGTCAAAGACAGCTTTATTAACTTCAGCATTAGAAATCAATTCATCCAATGATGTATACGATTTAAGATGCCATTTCTTAGCTGTATGAAGTACTTTTTTTTGATCAATGTCATAGAGACCAATTACATTAAAGTTGGCCTTAAGATATGCCGGCATATGAGCGTCATTTACTATACCTCCAGCCCCGATTATAACTATGGGTTTTGGAGATGAAGGTAACGGCCAACTGTTTTTCAGATGCATTTTTTAACTTATTTATTGTTTGTAAAATATTTCAGAATTTTTTTATAGGATTGCGGTTTTTTCTACCTTCTAGTTATTCATAAGGTTGATGCCCGATTATTTTACTTTCTTGCGTTGAGCCATTAAATGTAATACTGTTCAGCCGCTTTAATGATTCCTGCTGTGTCGCCCACTCTTCTTCGCCCATTTCAATGGCGGGTGGTCGTGGTGTGTCAAAGTTACTGTAATTATCTTCACCTCTAACCAGTTCAGCAAATGTGCGTCCTCCTTCCTGGCTCGTATGCGGAGGAATATATCGCATGGTAAAACCTATTCTGACTGAACTTGATACGTTGCTGTTGGAACCGTGAAAGATTCGTACATGATGAAGGCTCATTTCTCCTGGTTCCAGCAATAGGTCGACAACTTTTTCGTCACTGATGTCAATTTCAATTTTCTGTCCTCTGCTAAGCAAATTATCGTCATCAAAAGTGTCTTTGTGTTCTGATTGTCCTCTAAGATGACTTCCTGGTATTACTTGCATACATCCGTTTGAGGTTTTACTTGGAGTGAATGCCAGCCATGCAGTGACAATCTCTAAGGGCTTAAGTCCCCAGTAAGTACTATCCTGGTGCCAGGAAACGAAGGATTTACTTCCAGGATCCTTGATGAAAAAACTGGAGGACCATAGTAAAATATTAGGTCCAATTACCTTTTCAACTTCATCAAGAATTTCTGACATGTGTGAAATTTCATGGAGCCATGGAAATAATAGATGACAATTGGTCCCTAATGCCCTTTCAGCAAGAATGGGATTTGTTTTTCTTAAATTTTGTACTCTGTCAGCTAGTTCCTCTGATATAGATTCCTTCATAACCCTTATTGGAGAGGCGAAACCAGTGGAGCTGTATTGATCGATAGAATACATATATTCGTATTAATTTATTTACAAATTAAAATCATCTACCACAACTAGAAAATTAATATAGCAGTGTATAGATTTTTTTTGCAACTCAGTTAAAATTGAAATTTTTTGGAGCAAGCAATGAAATGTGAAATTATGGATAATTATTTACTTTACATTTTTATTATAACGCCACAGTATTTAAGAATCAGTTCAAAAAAATTAATCTCATGCTGAAATGGCAAGACAAGCTATTATTTATATAATTCAAACTAGAGGGGTTAGTATGATAAAAATAATATTTAAATTTATTTCATTGACGTCGATTTCAATCTTTACTGCATCAATTATTGTTGCAGAAACACCTAAGCACGGGGGCACCCTTGTATGGAGTATTGGAACCACACCCAGGCACTTAAACCCTGCAGTACAGTCAGGGATTGCCACCGGTGAACCTGGAGCACAGCTGTTTGCTACACCGCTAAGATTTGACGAAAACTGGAATCCTCAACCATATCTAGCAAAGTCTTGGGAGATTTCAGTGGATGGACTTACTGTAACTCTTAATCTTGAAGAGGATGCTACATTCCACGATGGTGAGCCGATTACCTCCAAGGACGTAAAGTTCTCGATAAACACTATCAAGGCTAACCATCCTTTTAAAACTATGTTTACGGCAGTAAAAAAAATTGAGACTCCGGACAAGCACACAGCAGTGATTAAACTTTCCAAACCTCACCCTGCTTTACTGTTAGCACTTTCTTCTCAGTTAGGCGCTATAATTCCTGAACACATATATGGTGACGGACAAGATGCTAAGAAGCATCCACGTAACTCCGATAAAGTTGTTGGTTCCGGCCCCTTTAAGTTGGTAGAGTTTGTGCGTGATCAGCATATTATTCTGGAGCGATACGACGGTTATTTCATCAAGGAACGTCCATACGTGGATAAGATTGTAATAAGAATCATCAAGGACCCAGCTGCTCGGGCTCTTGGACGAAAAAATGGAGAAATACTTCTTTCAACTTTTGAATCAACACCTCAGGACATAAATCATTCCAAACAAATCTCATATCTAACTGCATCAGATAAGGGATATGCCGCAATTGGACCTATCACGTGGCTGGCCTTCAATACCAAGAGTAAGCCAACCAGCGACAAGCGTGTTAGACAAGCTATTGCTTATGCTGTAGATAGAGATTTTTTGGTGAATGCGGTAATGATGGGGACCTCTCTGCCTGCCTACACAGGCTTTCATCCGGGTAGCGTATTTCATGACCCAAACGTGGAACGCTATGATCTTGATCTTGACAAGGCAAATACTATTCTTGATGAGGCTGGATATGCTAGAGCAAGTGATGGAACGCGATTCAAGCTTAACATTGACTTTGGATGGCCAGCTGCAAGATCAATGGCCGAGTATATCAAACCACAGCTTAAAAAAATTGGAATTGATGTGACTGTCAGGCAGTCACCTGATTTTCCATCTTGGGCAAAACGTATTTCTACGTGGGAATTTGATATGACTGTGGATGTGGTTTTCAACTGGGGTGATCCTGTGATTGGTGTTCACCGTACATACCTTTGTAACAATGTCAAGAAGGGAGTAATTTGGTCTAACACTCAGCAGTATTGCAACCCTGAAGTTGACGCCATTCTGGAAAAGGCAGGGATGGAAAATAATCAACAGAAGCGAGTTTCTCTTTATTCACAAGCTCAGAAAATAATTTCTCAGGATCTACCAATTTACTTCACACACACAGTCCCCTACCACACTATTTACAATCATACAAAGTTGGGAAATCCTCCAAGCACTATTTGGGGTACATCATCTCCACTAGATGAAATATATCTGAAGTAGTTTTTTTAAAAGATCGTTATTGTATCCGCTGTGATTTAGCAGCGGATGCACTTTCAATTTATGAACATCACTTGTTAGATTTTGTTATGTAATGGCATTCTATTAAAGTTCTTTCCCCATATTATCAGTGCAATTTATATCGCTTACATTAAAACGTGTCGGATTTGGAGTTGTTCTATTGTTAATAGTCCTTATTCTCAACTTTTTTCTGATGCACCTAGCTCCAGGAGATATTGCAGACACTATCGCCATCGATGCAGGTGGAGCTGATGAAGAAATGATGGATGCTATTCGCAAAGATTATGGACTAGATCTGCCAATCTGGGAGCAACTCTTGAAATACCTTGCTAAAGTTGCAGTTCTGGATTTAGGTTACTCCTTTTACTATAATATTTCTGTAACTGACTTGATCCTGGAGCGTTTACCAGCAACACTTTTACTTGTTATTAGTGCTCAGCTCCTTGCAATTACAGTTGGTGTGGTACTGGGTGTAATTGCTGCCCGAAATCCGCAGGGAATTACCAGCCATTTTGTTACCGTACTTGCACTCGTAGGATATTCTGCACCTGTTTTCTGGACAGGGATCATGCTGATAATACTATTTTCTTCTATTCTGCCTATTTTCCCCATTGGTGGTCTCATGGATGTATCTATAGAGCGGGAGGGTTTTGCCAAAATGTTGGATATATTACACCATTTGGTACTACCTTCCATAACACTTGCTTCCATTTTTGTAGCTCTCTACAGTCGCCTTGCACGTGCCAGTATGCTAGATGTTTTGGGCTCAGATTATGTTAGAACCGCAAAGGCAAAGGGGTTGTCTGAATTTTTGGTTGTTTACAAGCACGCACTTCGCAATGCTCTGCTTCCAGTAGTTACAATGGCAGGTATGGTGTTTTCTGGAGTTATTTCTGGAGCAGTTTTGGTGGAGACTGTTTTTAGTTGGCCGGGACTGGGCACATTGGCTGTGCAGGCAATTTTAGCACGTGATACACCTACCATACTCGGTATTCTGTTCTTTTCTTCCTTTGTGGTAGTTGTGGCAAATTTGCTGACTGACATGTTATATCGCATTATTGATCCTCGAATCAGAACATCCAATGACTAAGCAGTCATCTTTATTCAAAGTAGATCATGAAGATTTCAGAGATGAAAATCCATTTATGGAAATTTTTCGCATGTATCTAAAGAATTACTCTGCAGTGTTGGGTCTTTTAGTACTGTTACTTATAGTCTTTATTTCACTGATTGGTCCTTTTATTTATTCAGTCGATCCTTTTGAAATGGTCTGGTTACCATTCACTCATCCAGGCGAGCAGGGCTTTATTCTGGGGACTGATTATCTTGGAAGGGATCTTCTGGCACAGATTATTCACGGCGGTAAGGTCACACTTGCTGTAGGCTGTTCGGCAGCATTGTTGAGCGTAGTCATTGGTATTACCATCGGATCACTCTCTGGATTTTATAGTGGATGGATAGAAGAGTTACTTATGCGCATCACAGAATTTTTTCAGGTGCTTCCCACTCTGCTCTTCTCAATGGTTATTGTTGCTCTTTTTGGAGCATCACTTCCGGTCATTACCTTTGCAATTGGTATTGTCAGCTGGACTGCAGTTGCCAGGATCACCAGGGCAGAGTTTTTAAGAATCAGGGAATTGGAGTATGTAACAGCTTCACGTTCAGTTGGAGCCAGAGATATTTATCTAATCATGAGGGTGATCCTTCCGAATGCACTCCCTCCAATTGTTGTACAGGCAACATTGATGGTAGGATCAGCCATCCTCTTTGAAGCAGGCCTCAGCTTTCTTGGGCTTAGTGATCCAAATGTAATGAGTTGGGGAGCAATAATGGGAAATAATCGACAGTATATTCTGCAAGAGGGTTTTGTACTTATGTATCCAGGTATGGCTATTTTTATGACAGTTTTAGCAATAAGTTTGGTAGGAGATGGACTGAACGATTCACTCAATCCAAAATTAAGGAAACGTTGACCACCATGCCCGATCCAATTCTTTCAATAAAAAACCTTACAGTTGTCTTTAAGACTCGTTCAGGTGATGTTCCTGTAATTGATGATGTTTCATTCAGTATTGCTCCTAGAGAGATACTGGGAATAGTAGGAGAATCAGGATGTGGTAAAACCATGACTTCACTTGCAATAATGCGTCTTATGCCGGAACAGGGTAAAATAACTTCAGGTTCAATCAGGCTCTCTGGAGAAGATCTTGTTGTTGCCTCTGAAGCGCGAATGTGTGGTTTGCGTGGAAACGAAATATCTATGGTCTTTCAGGAACCGATGACTGCATTGAATCCTGTTTTCAGTGTAGGAGAACAAATAGCAGAAGTATTGAAAACTCATCAGGGATTGAGTAATAGTGAAGCAAGGGAGCATGCAATTGAACTACTAGAATCAGTCAAAATTCCGTTACCTTCCCAAAGGGCAAATGATTATCCTCACCAGCTTTCAGGAGGAATGCGACAACGGGTGATGATTGCAATTGCTCTGGCTTGTAAGCCTAAAGTCCTTATTGCTGATGAACCTACCACGGCTTTGGATGTAACAGTGCAGGCACATATATTTGAACTTCTGCATGAACTTCGGGATCAGACGGGAACGTCTATAATTCTGATCACACACGATATGGCATCGGTAGCTGAAATGGCAGAGCGGGTGATGGTTATGTATGCCGGTCGCAAGGTTGAGGAAGGACCTGTAGAAGAAATTTTGAAAAACCCACTGCATCCATATACCCAGGGACTTATCAGATGTGTTCCTCATCTTAAGGAAACAATTTCGCCAGAGAGGAAAGATCTGCATGAGATTCCTGGAATAGTTCCCCCCATAAGCCATTTTGGGCGCAACGAATGCCTGTTTGCACCTCGTTGCTGTTTCGTCGAGGATCGCTGTCTTAACCAGCGTCCGTTGGATTCTAAACGGGCTGCAAAACATCTGACAGCCTGCTGGCAAGAAAACACAAATTTTGAGAAAGTTTTTGCATGATCGTTCCAGTCCCTGTTCTTGAGGTAAATAACTTGAAGGTGTATTTTCGTACTAAACGCAAGCACTTTTTTGAAGTACACAGTCATATACATGCTGTGGATGGCGTTTCCTTAAAGGTAGAATTTGGAAAGACTCTAGGGCTAGTGGGAGAATCCGGTTCAGGTAAAACTACTACGGGGCTTGCTATAGCAAGACTAGTTCAAGCCAGCAGCGGTTCTGTCAAGATCATGGGCAAGGAAGTTCTAGGACTACAAGGGGAAGAACTTAGGGTTCAGAGAAAGCATATCCAGTATGTTTTTCAGGATCCTTACTCATCTCTAAATCCCCGGTTACGTGCAGGTAGGTTGGTTCGGGAAGCTTTGGACAGATTGAAAATTGGCCATACGACTGAACGATCAATCAGGGTAAATGAGCTCTTTAGACAGGTAGGTTTAAGTCGTGAGCATGAGCGACTCTTTCCTCATCAATTCTCTGGAGGTCAGAGACAACGTTTGGGAATCGCACGTGCTCTTGCTTCCCATCCAGATTTGCTCATTTGTGATGAGCCTGTTTCCGCTTTAGATGTGGCTGTACAGGCGCAGATTCTAAACTTACTAAGGAGACTTCAAAAGGAAATGGGTCTAACCTATCTTTTCATCTCCCATGACCTAGGTGTAGTTCAGCATATGTGTGATGAGATTGCAGTGATGTATGTTGGACAGATTGTAGAACAAGCCGATAGGATATCTTTATTTAAAAATCCAATGCATCCATATACTAAAGGGCTCCTTGCATCTGTTCCATCTGCTGATCCTAATCGCCGAAAAAAAACTCAAATACAAATTTATGGGGAACCTCCTAGTCCTATTGATCCCCCTCTAGGATGTAGGTTTTCGTCACGCTGTCAGCTTGCAGAAGAGCGATGTCATTTTGAAACCCCATTGTTGAGAAAAATTAAAGCCAATCAAAAAGTTGCTTGCCACCTGATCTAAATAATCACAAAATCTATTTAAATTAAGAATTTAATAAAAAACATAAAATAATAACTTTTTAAAGTAATGAAGAATATTTTCTGAGTGCAACTTTACTGAAACAGAAATTATTAATGAAAGTGTAATTTTAAATATCCCCCAAAATTCTATATTTAAAATTGATGTATGAATTTAGTAGTTTATTTTTTTGAAAAATAATCTTGCTGGATGAAGCTGGGTTTCAGATCAATTTTTTAACTTCAATAATATCCCATTTATCTCACTTCAAACTATATCTTTCATCTTTTATCTTCATGCCATAAGGAAGCTTAAGTCCAAGTGATGATGGCATCTCTGGTGTCCCAATTAGAACTAAATTTGAATTTGAGTTATTACCTGCCAACTTTTTGATTGAAGATTGCTTTCCGACCTTCTGCCACAACCATGATCCCCCAGGTTCTTCTTCAAAGTTCAAGATCCCTTTTCCACGTATTATAGAATTAGGAAGTGTTTTGCACCATACTTGAAAAGTTTTGCGGTTAAGCTCTTTATTACAATAAAGTGTAAGACTTTTAAATTGGTGATTATGATGATTGTAATTGAGGTCTTGATTTATGTTTGTTTCTTCATAAGCTTTTTCATTAAAAATTTTTCTTTTTACTTCTTCACTAAAAATCATTTGTATGGGAACAACCCCTTTTGATGTATTAAAGCGAACTGCGTTGGGTGATACATTCTCAAGCCATGCCTCTAGATCAATTAGTTTATCCAAGCTAATCAAATCAGTTTTGTTGACTATTAAAAGTTCAGCATTATGTAGTTGTTTGACAACAATGTCTCCGACGTATTGGTCTACTGCATAATTTTGTACCTCCGCGGCATCCACCAGAACTATAATTCCACTAGGAATAAGTTCTGGATCAAGTCTTGCGATGTCCATAATGCGATCCGGCTCTGATACTCCGCTGGACTCCACAACTACTTGGTCAAAGTCATCGATACTATTTAAAAGGTTGATCAAAGTTTCGTTGAAATCGTTGGAAATGCTGCAACATACGCAGCCATTTGTGAGTGAAATGGTCTTTCCTTCGTGAGATGAAATAAGTGATTCATCAATTTTTAGATCACCAAAATCGTTGACCAGAACCGCACAGCGAATTCCAGCAGCCTGAGTTAGGATGTGATTTAGGAGGGTTGTTTTACCAGCTCCTAGAAACCCTCCTATCACTGTGAAGGGTACTGGTATTTTCATCAATTCAGATATATTATTCTGTTATTCTAATCACTCTGCAGGATATGGAATCCCACTATGTATAGTACCCCATACTTTAACATCTTTAAGGTATTCCTGAGGTATTTCATAAGGATTTTCTTCAAGAACTGCAAAGTCGGCAAACTTTCCAGATTCTATGCTTCCTAAAAGGTGATCAAGTTTGAGAGTGTATGCCGCGCCAATTGTTATTGCTCGAAGCGCGTCTTCAACGGAAATTTTTTCATGTTCCCCAAGAATTCTGCCGGAAGCAGTTTGTCGATTTACGGCACACCAAGCAGTAAAAAGAGGACCTAGAGGAGTTACAGGTGCGTCAGAGTGAATTGAAAAATTGACTCCATTCCGTTTTGCTGTAGCTGTAGCATCCATGCGGACAGCGCGATCAGGACCCATTGTCTGTTCTAGGTGCTGGTCTCCCCAGTAGAAAATATGGTTGGCAAAGAGGTTTGCGCAAATGCCCAGCTTGGCCATGCGCCTAAAGTGAGCTTCCTCAGCCATCTGGCAGTGCTGAAGAGTATGGCGATGATCGTAATGAGGTTTATTTGAAAGTGCTGATTCTATGGCACCTATGGTTACTTCTGTTGCTTCATCTCCGTTGGTATGAATGTGCATTTGAATACTTTCTGAATGGTATGCATCAATCATTTTTGTGAGGGTTTCAGGAGGGACATACCAAGCACCTTCATGGCTGCTTTTGAAGTATCCTGGCCATTTTAGTCTTGCAGTGTAACCCTGAATTGATCCATCAGCAATTATTTTGCAAAGTCCAAAATGCAGTTTTTCTGAATTACTTTGCACTAATTCTTTTATCTTTTTTATTCCTTCTTTAATTGGCATTTCTTGAATCCTCATTGCTGGAACGATTCGCAGAGGAAATTCCTTTTTAGAAGTTACTTCTCGATAAGCAGCAAGGGTGTCTCTGTCAAAGCGTGCTGCAAGGTCGGTAGCAGTTGTTACACCCGCTCTTCTCGCAATTGCTGAAAAACGCCATAATCCTCTGGAGTCCATCGAATTGAAAAAAGGCATCCCAGCAACTTTCTGAATAATGTAATGAGTAGCCATCGAGATCAATTCACCTGTAGGTTTACCTTCCTCATCCTTGAATATTCCATGAACGTCTGTAGAGGAATCTATTCCTGCCCTTTCCAGAACAAGGCTATTGACGTTTAAAAGGTGTCCGCTGGTATGCATTATTATTATACAGCGAGTTTTTGAAACTGAGTCTAGGTCTTTAACTGTCATTCGTTCAGAGTTATAATAGATGGGGTCAAAGCCCCAGGCAAAAAGTGGTGCATCATTGTCATCCATATTTTCATCCACACGCCTAAGTCGTTCTAGCACATTATCCATGTTTTCGAGTTTAGGGTGTAATTTTCCCTCAGGGTCATAGCGTTCGAAGTAGCCAAGGTAAGTATGGTCCCATATTTGACCTTCAGGAGCATGACAGTGACCCTCCACAAATCCGGGCATCAATACTTTATCTGCAAAACGAGTGTTGAGAGAATGTTCTCCCCATCCGGAAAGCTGGTCCAGATTCCCTACCCCAAGGATTTTACCTTCACGTACGGCAACATGAGTTGCTTTAGGGAGATAACTGTTCATAGTGATAATTATCTTAGCTTGATAAATTGTAGTTTTATTTTTCAAAAAATCTCCTTAGCACATATATGGATAAGCTTTTAAATTTTGGTGCATATTCAAATTAATAAATAATTAAAATTTTTTTCTCAAAGCTTAAAACTAAATATTTTTATTCCCCCAAATCTGGAAATAGATACTCCTCATTCTTTTTAAACTTTTCGGCCCCAAACACAACTGTCTTGCCAAGTTTATCAAGGGGAGATTAGTATATACAATCATTTATTAAAAGGATAATTTTTTAAAATTAATACAACTAAATTAAATGATTGCACTTCAATCAGCAGGACTTACTTTCAATGGGATCTGAATTTTAATAGATAATATTAGTTTTCTGGTGGATTCCAGAAAATTTTTTTGGGTTGCTAAAATTTAAGGATTTAAAGGATTTTTCAAAAAAAGTTAGATAATTGAGATGTAAAACTTCTGCATGAAACAATCGACTATCATGCATATATCGTCTATAAATGAGGGTTGATCGCAAGAATCATTTTTTTAATAAAAAATGGTATTTAGTTATTTAAACAAAATAATATTCTAAGGATTAAAATGAAAGTGATCAAAGAGATTGAAAAATTTCATGATGAAATGACCATTTGGCGTAGGGACATTCATAGGCATCCAGAATTAGCTTTTGAGGAAAAGCGGACCTCAGATTTTGTAACAGAAAAATTGAAAGAATTTGGAATTGAGATCCATCGGGGTCTTGCAAAAACTGGGGTCGTTGGAACCATCAGAAATGGTGATGGACGATCAATAGGTTTACGGGCCGATTTAGATGCGTTACCGCTAGAGGAAAAAAATACCTTTGAACATGTTTCTATAAATCCAGGTAAAATGCATGCTTGTGGACACGATGGACATACCGCAATGCTGCTTGGAGCAGCTAAGTATTTGGCAGATAGCAAAAATTTCCAAGGTACAGTTCATTTCATTTTCCAGCCAGCAGAAGAAGGTGGCAGTGGTGGTGATATTATGGTTAAGGAAGGTTTATTTGAAAAATTTCCGGTTGACTCGGTTTATGGAATGCACAACTGGACTGGACTGGAAGCTGGTCATTTTGGAATAAAATCTGGACCTATTATGGCTGCAGCTGACACTTTTGATTTGATTATACATGGTAAAGGGGGGCATGCAGCCATGCCACATCAATGCATTGACCCTATTATAGTTTCTTCCCATGTTTTGAGTGCCTTGCAAAGTATTTCAAGTCGCAGTACTCATCCCGTAGATTCGTTAGTGATAAGTGTAACTCAAATTCATTCAGGAGATGCCTACAATATAATTCCTGATAGTGTTAGGATGCATGGAACAGTTAGAACTTTCCTTCCCGAAACTCGACAAGAAATACCTTCAAAAATGTTAAAGATATCAGAAGGTGTTTGTAATGCAATGGGAGCTTCCTGTGAACTTAACTACATTTATGGTTATCCAGCAACTGTTAACTCAGTAACTGAGACAGATATTTCTGCAAAGGCCGCAGTTGATTTGGTAGGAAAGGATAAGGTTGTTCTAAATCCGACCCCAAGTATGGCTTCAGAAGATTTCTCGTATATGTTGCAGGCTTGTCCCGGTTGCTATGTTTGGTTGGGAATTGGTCTTGGAGAGAGTGAAAATGGTTGTATTCTGCACAGTTCTAAATATGATTTTAACGACGATGTCCTACCGATTGGGGCAGCTTATTGGGCAACGCTAGTTGAAAACCAACTTCAGTAAATATAAGATCCTTAAGTAATAATAAATAATTATGGAAATCAAAGGTGTGATAAAAAAAATATTAGAAACAGTTCAAATTTCAGATCGCTTTCGCAAGCGTGAATTTGTTTTGGAATATTCGAGTAATCCGGAATATCCTCAGCCAATTCAGTTAGAATTGGTTCAGGACCGCTGTGAATTACTTGACGAATTCCATGAAGGACAGGAAGTTGAAGTTCACTTTGATTTAAGGGGAAGAGAATGGACAAGTCCACAAGGACAAGTGAAATATTTTAATTCTCTTCAGGCGTGGAAACTTGTTGCTGAGAAGGAAGTTGCGAAAACTCCATCTCAAGTTATTCAAGACAGCGGTAAGTCAGCACCTATTCATGAAGAGAAACCGGGTTGGCTGGATAATGATGAAACAGATGATTTACCTTTTTAGCCTTTATGGGATTAAAACCGAATTATCTAAAAAAATTTTATCACTTCAAAAATTATTTTAAATATAAATTAATTAAGTTGAGAGTCTTTTTTTAATATAAATAGGGTGGAACTTACATTGTTAAGAAACCTATTTTGAAAGGTAATCATTCGCAATTTTTGATCCTTCTTGAATATTAACTTTCAGCAAGAAAAAGCCTCCTAAAATGAAAAGCAGCAGTATTGAAAGAATCCCATAGCGAATATTCCCAGTAAGTAAAGTAATTGTGCCCATCATCGCAGGTCCTATAACAGCTGCAAATTTTCCTAGCATATTATAAAAACCAAAAAATTCAGCAGATTTATCCTTAGGAATTATTCGTGTATACAGACTGCGACTGAGCGCCTGTATTCCGCCCTGAAATAATCCCACCAAAGCAGCGAGCATGTACATATGCCAAATCTGAGACATGAAGTAAGCCAGTAATGTAATAGTTCCGTAACCGATAATACCAGTCATTATGGATTGTTTTACACCTATTTTTGTGGACAGCAAATTAAAAAAGAGTGCACTTGGGAAAGCGATGAATTGAACCATCAGCAATGCAGTAATTAGGGCGCTGTCAGGAAAATTTAATGAGACACCATAATCGACTGCCATTTTTACAATTGTGTCGACACCGTCAATATAAAACCAGTAAGCAATAAGAAATATCCCTACCACCTTCATATGACGTATATCTTTAAATGTTTTCCTAATTTGATTCCAACCTAAAAGGAATGCAGAAACAATTCCCACTCTTTCGTTTATTACTGGTTCCTTCACCCATATTGCTACTGGTATTGAAAATATCGCCCACCATACAGCAACTGTTACAAATGAAAGACGAATTGCCGTTGCTCCATCCGGTATTCCAAAAAAATCAGGTTTTAGATACATAACAACATTGACCATGAAAAGAATTCCTCCACCTATATATCCCATTCCAAATCCTAGAGATGAGACATAATCAACTTTTTTTTCTGAAGCAACACTGGGAAGGATAGAATCATAAAAAATATTACTGCCTGAAAATCCTAATGCGGCCAAAACATAAAACAATATAGCCATCTGCCAGTAACCTTTATCAACAAACCATAGTCCTCCTGTCATAATAATTCCAATGTAAGCAAAGATAAAAAGGAACTTTTTTTTTGCACTCCCTTGATCAGCTATTGCACCTAGAAAAGGTGCAAACAAAGCCACAATTATGGATGCAATTGAGTTTGCCATACCAAGATAAAAAGTACTCTCTAGGGGATAATCTGGATCAGCCCAATATGCTTTGAAGAAAAGAGGGAAAAACCCTGCCATGACAGTGGTCGCAAACGCAGAGTTTGCCCAGTCGTACATTGTCCAACTCCATACTGCTTTATTTTCCTGCGTCATTTTTTTTTAATTTAGGTGTGTGAAATAATCAATTTACTTCAGAGGGATTGGGCGCATCCATGTTCTCTTTAACTCTCTTCTGAATCAGATTAGAAATTTCCAGCGCTTCGTCGTTTGTCATTTCAATTGCTGTGACCTGATGCATCCTGCCATCAACTGATTTCAGTGCTAGCAAAATCCCAGTGGGACAGGTCCCGACTTCCAACTCCATTTTAGCCATATTAATTCTCCTTTATTCTTATAAATTTTACATAAAAAATACTTTGGCGATTTTGGTTAGATTTTAAATCATGTACAAGCTGAAATGGAAGCTAATCTCAATTCTTTGAGTAATTTGATTGCTTCTGATAAGATCATTTGAATATTTCTGCTCACCTTCTCAGCAGTACATTCAATTTCATGGAAAATATTTTTTACCTTATTTCTGCTCATACCTTTTGCATTGAAGGCATCCGACTAACTAAAAAAAGTCGAAATCGTCTTATTACTGGTGAACCAATTGGTTTTGCTTCTTCAAAGAATAGTGGTTTTGAAGAAAATTTTTTAGCAGAGCACTTAGAATGGGCTGAAATGATAGCTGAATTCCTTGACCAACATCAGTGGAAGGATCATTCTATTTCTTTTTTATTGCCAGCCGAAGATGTATCATTTCGTAAAATTGCTTTTCCTTTTCAGGAAAGAAAAAAAGTTGAACAAGCACTCCCTTATGAATTAGAAGAAGAAATAATGAGTGATTTGTCTGCATGTACTTACAGTTCTCAGGTTTTCACAATGTCAGAACAAAATTCTGAAGCACTGGTGTTTTTAGTTGGAAAGGAAAGACTAAATCAGTTAAAAAAACTTTGTCTGGAAAGAAATTTATTAATTCGTAATGTAGATTGTTCTGCTTACGCCCTTTACAGGTCCTTAATGAACGATGATAAAAAAATTTCTAGGACAGGTGATGTATTCCAAATTTACCTTGGTGGTGATGAAGCATTTGTGAACACAATAAGTGACGGTCGTTTAGATCAAGTAAAAATCTTTCCTAACAGGATTCCAGTAATTCTTAAGAAACACCTTTTGTTAGTTGGAAATTCTCTTTCTGCATTTCTGAATAATTTTATCAAATATCAAGAAGATGGGGATTTAGAAGAGGGTAATATTGAATTAAAAAAAACATATACTAATTTAAAACATGAATTAAACTGGCTATGCTCACAACTGACTCTCCATTTGCGTATTAAAAATTACGTTTCAGAAAGTCAAATTGAAATTCACGGTATTTTTGGGCCAATGATAAAATGGGACGGTGTCGTTTTTAAATTAAGATCCTTTCCTTTCCATGAGTCTGAAGCATTTGCTGAAAGATCAGGTGAAGAAAAACTTAATGAAGACTCATCACTCCCAATTAATGTATTTTCGAAAACTGATGTTAAGACACCTGACACGCTTGAAGAATTAATGGAAGAAGCGAAGCATCGGGAAAAATCAGATGCAAATTTATCAATTATTGAGAAACTGCTTACCCCCTTGATGTATATTCGAAAACTTGAGGAATTGAAGGAAGAGACAAATCATACTGAAGAATCAGAAGAAAAAACATTAATTGACGAGCATGAAACAAAATTTAAATCATCAGAAATTGAACATAAAGATAATAATTTATCAAGTCAAATGACTTCTGTTAATCCTAAATCTTCAATGCTTTCATTGCTTGAGCGGAAGCATTGGGGTGTTCTTGGAGAGTTAAGAAATCAGGCTGAAGACTTTATTGAATTCCATCAGTTGAGTCTCTATCATGAGAGCACTCCGTGGAAACGATATTTGGGTAGGAATCAAATTGCATTGTCATTTTCAGCTGTGTTGATTTTCATTATTCTGGTTGGGTTCCTCTGGCAAACAAATACAACGATTGACTTGCTTAAACATAAAATAAAAGAGGGGAATCTTTTGATACAAACAGAACTTCTTCGCGCATTACCAAAGACATCGAATTCAGACTTGAAGTTATTGATTTTAGAGTTGAAAAAAAGTATTGAACTTAGAAAAACTTATATTGAAAAAAGCAAAAAATTTGAAAGTCGTGAATATGATAATTTAAACTTCCTTAAAACTGTTTCCTCTCTTCTTAGCGAGGATGCTCCATTCCGAGTAGACAGTCTTGAATATGGGCCAGAGAGATTCTCTCTAAGTGGTACAATTGACAGTTATGATCGACTGCAAATACTTAAAACAAATTTGCAATCAATTGAAGAATTTAAAAGTCAAAACATTGTTGAAAGTAACCGAAAAAGTCCAGATGGAATAATATACAGAATTACCATCAATTTAAACTGACGCAATACTATTTTTCATATGTATAATTTTTCAAAAAATCCACTAAGAATTATCTTTGAATATTTTCATCTAAAATTATATTTCATTTGTAGCATTAATTTTTTCCTTACAAACGCTTAAATCCACTTTAGTAAAAAATTTTTCTTAAAATTACTAAAAATCCCCATTTTTTAAGAAATTATTTCTTAAGTAATATACCTCTAATTAACATAACTATAGGGGATAAAACTTAAATTAGGCTTGTAGGAACAAACTTGTTTTGGTATGATTTGTTGGCACTTGAAAATGCAAATATATAACATTTAGAAGCCTACCATGAATTTATCTATACAACCATTAATCGACCTCGCCCACACAGACCTTGAATTACAAACTTTCATTCATTCAAAGTCTCAATTAGAAAAAGAAATTGATACAGCGAGTTCGGTTGTTAATCATCATAAAAAAAATATTGAAGTAAAAAATAGTGAGCTGAAAGCTTTGGTAAATGAATCTGAAGAAATAAAAAAAAATATTCAGATCCAGGAGCAGCTTATTACTCATTTGAATGAACAAGTTCCAAAGATTCGGAACGAAAAGGAATTTGCCGCAAGTAAAAGCCAGCTTGAAGAGGCACGCAAGAACCTTGGTGTTTTAGAAGAAAATCTACTTGAAATTGATATTAATAAAGAAGACCTAGATAAAGAGATGGAAAAAATTAATATCAAACTAAATGAGTCTAATACAGAATTTAAACAGGAGACCTCAGGACTATTGAAAGAGCAAAAAAAAGCAGAAAAACAAATCGCCATACTTGCTCCACGCAGGACTAGTTTACTGCAAAAAATTCCAAAAAATATTCAACGTTTTTATGAGCGGTGTCAGAATAGTGGGATTACCACACCTATCTGCGCTATAGTTGATAAGAGCTGCAGTGGTTGCCATATGGTTTTGTTGCCGCAGTTAATTAATGAATTGATGTCTAATCCCAATTCACATAAAAATTGTCCTCATTGTAAACGTATTCTTTATTTCCCAGTTTCAGAGGAAGAAACAGTTTCTTAAGTTTAGTTTCCTTGGGAGCTGTTTTGGTGTTTACGGTTTATCAATTTCTTATTTTCAAAAATATTAGTATTATCAATTATTTAACGTTGATAATATTTTTATTGAATTTTTTACTAGGTTGTAGTTCCTTCGATCATCCCCAATATTTATATCCTTCTGAAAAAGATATGCAGGTAAATTATCTTTGCAGGTTGCCATATCACGATGTAACTTCTCCTCATCAGTCTTGGACGAAATCAACCCCAGATTTGCTGATAGTAGGACATGATAGAACTATTGTCTATTTTAATAACGACCGTTCATTTTTAATCAGCAAAGATTCAGAAGTTAATCTGCCGCCTGGTAAATACAAATGCAATCTTTGAAATTTTTTGTGCTAATCAAATAATAATTTAAAAAAATATTTTCTGTTCAAATCAGTTTCATAACCTCCCAGTCAATTTTTCCTTCTGAAACAATTTGAGAGGCTTTACAGCCTTTGATTATTGTTGATTTTTATACTGCCACAGTAAATGTGGATTCACCAGAGATCTAATATATATTAAGGGACCATCCATCATTTGATCTTAGACAATTCCCGTAGCAAACTCTATTTGTCTAGTGTAATATTTTTTGCCGCTATTGCAGTTATTTTTGTTCAGAAATACCAGTAAGTTCGGTCATAACTTTGTTAATTAAGCGAAGACCGAATTTATCTTTCAGAGTTAGAATCGATTCCGGATGGAACTGTACAGAGGCAACAGGGAGGGTTTTATGCTGAATTCCCATTATGAGACCATTTTCTGTTTTAGCAGTTATTTCGAAACATTCAGGGAGTGTAGCTCTATCCACGTATAAACTATGATAGCGACCTGCAATGAAAGGATTTGGCAGACCTTTAAAGATAGATTTTTCATTGTGAAATATTTTTGATGACTTGCCGTGAATCGGATGTTCTAGGGTATATAACTTCCCTCCAAAGTGTTCTGCAATTCCTTGGTGCCCCAGACAAACTCCAAAAACTGGAATTTTTCTCTCGAGAGCTTCACCTACAACCTCAGAGACATTATGTTCTTTAGGGTATCCAGGTCCCGGAGAGACAAAGAGTAAATCAGGAAAAATTTCATCGAACATTCTATAAGGAAATCCAGAGCGGAGTGTCACTACTTTTGCTCCAGTTTCTCGGACATAACTAGCCAATATATGTACAAAGCTGTCATGATTATCAACAAACAAAACTGTTTTTTCTTCACCTGACTTTGGTAAATCAATTTCCTCGGTATCGGAAGATTTATTGCCTAGTGTAGCAGCTAGGAAAGCTGATGCTTTGATTTGTGTTTCCTTTTCCTCTTTCGAAGGTTCAGAATCATACAGTAGTGTTGCTCCAGCTCGAACTGAGGCTCTTCCATTTTTTAGATGCACAGTACGTAATGTCATTCCTGTGCTTACAAAACCATTAAACCACAAAAATCCAATACAGCCGCTGTACCATCCTCGTGGTGAATTTTCAAAATTTTCAATTGTTTGCATCGCAGTTGGTTTTGGTGAACCTGTTACTGTACAAGCCCACATGTGAGTCAAAATGGCATCCACAGCGTCCCTGTCATTATTTAAAATTCCCTCAAGGTGATCTACTGTATGAATTAGTTTAGAATATCTTTCAAGCAAGCGACGGCCAATTAATCTTACACTTCCTGGAATGCAAATTCTTGCCATGTCATTCCTGTCCACATCCGTACACATAGTAAGTTCTGATTCTTCTTTTTCTGAAGAAATAAGTGTTTTTATAAGTTCGGCAGTTTCCATGGGGTCTTTACCTACAGGAACAGTTCCTGATATTGGACTCGTTTCAAATCGATTTTCTTTTATTCTTACATACATCTCAGGAGATGCTCCAACAAGCTGTTCCTTTCCCATATTGATAAGAAAACTGTAAGGGCTTGGATTTTGATCACAGATTCTACCAAACAATTTAGAGGGATTATCGTTGAAACCTGTAGAAAAAGTTTGGGAAAGTACTACTTCAAAAAAATCTCCTCTTCTACAACTATTTTTAATTTTTGATACTTTTTTTTCAAATTCACCAATCTTGTGGTCACAATGAACTTGCCCATCTGAATTCCCTGCGGCAACTGAGAACTCACTGCCTGTATTCCACCAGCTTTCTGTAATACCAGCAGGTGTATGTATATTAAATTCAATTTTATTGGCCTCTTCCTTCTGTCGGTCAACGACTACCATTTCTACTGGAAGGAAGAGGTGCAGGTCTGAATGATCATCATCCCTTTCGTGTTTCGTTTGAATTGTTTCAAATTGAAAAACCAGATCGTAGCCAAATGCACCATATAGTCCTAGATAAGGATCATTACTTCTAAATAGTTCAAAGATTGCTCTGATTACAGAAAATACGCTTGGTTGGCGGCTCCTTTCTTCTTCAAGGAAGAACTCACTCATTACATTAACAGTTCCAGAAATCGTTCCCATAACATTATCTTTTTCTGATAATGAATTTAATACTTCAAGATGAGGATGTTTCATTATTTCAGGTTCAATTACTTTGAGAATAAGTGATCCGTTTGGATTGAGTGCATTGATTTCAAAGTTACGTTTTTTTGTAATCAACTCCAATGCCGGATTTATGAATCCGAGATCCCATCGCGAATAGCGGTCTGGTACCTCATAATTACTCACAAAAAGAGCACCCTTATGTGTATCAATATATTGATATATTTTGTTCAATGCTGAATCTGCATCTAGTGGAGTGATAGTCTTTTCTATTTTGATTCCTCCCTGAGTTGTGAAATTTGAATTTTTCATTGCTTAATACAGATTATTCATATTGAAAAAAATTATTTAATGATTTTACTAATAAATTTTTCAACTAACCTCATGTCTTTTATTCCAGGTTTTTTTTCTACTCCGCTACAAACATCTACTGCCCAAGGTTTAACCTTCTCAATTGCCTCTTCAACATTTTCTGGGGTTAGCCCTCCCGCAAGGATCATCTTACCAAAGCCTGAAGCCTTATTTGCAAGTTCAATATCAACTTTTAGTCCTGAACCACCAAAATGATACTTACTAAACGCATCAATTAGAAATGTTTCCTGTTTGTAATGCTTTATAAGGGAAAATTTGAATTTAGGAGATACGCGAAATGCTTTAAACCAAGGGAATTCCAATTTTTCACAAGTTACCAATTCTTCATCACCATGCAGTTGCACCCAGTCCATACCTGTTAAATTCATCAAATCATTTATTGAATCTGGAGATGCATTTACAAATACCCCTACAGTCTTAGCTGATTTAGGAAGTTCAGAAACGATCTCACTTATAATTTCTGGAATAATATAACGCGATGATCCACTCCAGCAATTTAGCCCAATTAAATCTGCGCCCATGTTAAAACAAGAAAGTGCTTGCTCAGGTTTTGTAAGGCCACATATTTTAATTTGTGTTCGCATTGATTTGCTTGGTTTCATCTGCTTCTGGATTGGTTTTTTTTGGTTGAAACGCTATAATTAATAGTTAATTAAGATACGAAGACTAACGAAATATGCAAAGAAAAAAAAGAATATCAGATAAATGATCAATTTTCCGTATGTAATTGAGAATAAAATTTTATTTCACTTTCTAATATCTGCGGAATTACGCAGCTTAAACTTTAAGGTCTTACTTGTAATAAAGAGTGTAAAAGTTCATGTGCTGCCACAATTCCTGCATAAAAAAAGCGAATAGATAATATTAACTTAATTTTTCTGTAATTTTTGAATAACAATTTCTGATTACCCGAAACTTTATATCATTTTTAGAAAATTTTCATCAATACCCTTCAGAATTTATAACAAGAATTAAAATTTAAATGTCTATGTCAAAATTAAAATTCATAAACATAAATGCTCTTCTGATAAGTATTATTTTATATTTCTGGACAGCTTGCGCATTAGCACAGTGTTGGACAAGTGATCTTGGGGAAGATGAACAGTTGGCTGTTGCTCGAGAGACATTTGAAACTCAATTGTTTGCAGAATCAATAGAGGCGGCAAGATGTTATCTTGATGAATTCCCTACAGGTAATTCAAGGGAAGAAATGATGTTTCTGAAAGCGGAATCATTTCGCAATATTGGAAAACTTAACGATGCAGTTATAGGCTATGATGAACTTATGATAAGTTTCCCATCAAGCAATGAATATCTTGAAAAAGTAATGTTTTATAAAGGTGTTTCACAGGCTCGCATTGATAAATATGCTGAATCAATGAATTCATTAAAAATTTTTCTATCTAAATTCCCTGACTCTAGTCACAGTGATGCAGCTTATTACTGGTTGGGATATGCCACTTCATATCATGCTGAATCGCTGCGTTTAAAAAGAAAAAAGATGGCTTTGCCAGAATTCAAAGCTTCTACAATGTATTTTGCTAAATTAAATCCAAAATCATTGAGCCAGAGTCAGCAGTTGGAACGCTTAAATTTGTTAGGACGAGCTTGGTGGTTTCTGGAAGATATTGTTCAAGCAGCAGAAGCATGGGAAAAATACTTCTACTCTTCAAATTCCATAAGTAAGGAAGAGGAATTAAATCTTAAATTTAAGTTAGCCACAGGTTTTCAGAAGGAAAAAAATTATGCACATGCTGAAAAATGGTATGCCAGAATTACAAAAGACCACCCAGAGTCTGAAATAGCTACTTCTTCGACTTTTTGGCGGGCTGAAATGGCATATGCAAAAGCAGTCAAGTATGAAAAAGATTCAGCATTTGATTTTAATTCTGTTAAAGGAATGGTCAAACACTACCAAAAATATATAGATAAGAATGATAAAGAGCATCTTTCTCTAGCTTATTATCGTATTGGCGTTCTACAGAGACCTTTCCATTCAAATAAATCTATCTCAGCATTCAACGAATACCTTTCAACTAGAGATGCTACGTATCTAAATGAAGTTCTCTATCAGCTAGGATACTTATATATTGAAATAAAACATCACAAAAATGCGATAAATAGCTTTGAAGAATATTTGTCTATGGGATACAAAGCTAATATAGATGAGGTGCAATATCAATTAGGGATTTTATATATTAAAACTAAACAGCCTCGAAAAGCTATAGAAGTCTATGAAAAATATCTGGCTGGAGAAGTTAAAGAGCATTCAGCTATCACACAGCTCAGTCTCGGGTCACTTTATCTAGAAACAAACAAGCCCGTTCTTGCTTTAAAAGCATTTGAAAATGCACGTCAGTACCCACAATATCAACAAAATGTTGAACTTTTGCAAACTCTAGAAGTACTTTACCGGGAAACGGAATCTGAGGCTAAATATATCAAATTTATGAAAGAAGTATCTGTGGATTCAAAATTGTCGAAAAAAGATCGACACGAATTTCAAACTCAATTGTTTCTAAAATATCATGATCAGAAAAATTGTGGGAAGTTTATTTCTGAGTTGAAAAAAAATCCTGTATTTTTGCAATACTCCAAAAAGTCAAATCTTGATAGGTGGTATCATTTTATTTATTTGAGAGGCAGTTGTCATTTTAAGGCTCAAAACTGGATTAAAGCTCGTACGGATTTACGAGAAGTTAGGCAAAATGACAAATATAGAAAGCAATCTGTAAGCATGCTACTTGAGGCACACAAACAACTTGAAGACTGGAAGTCAATAACCTGGGAGCTGCAAGATGTTTTTAAAAGGAAATCACCAAAAATGACAATCGATCATTACAAACTTTGGATATTTGCAGCTCAGCGACGCAATGATTCTCAAAGACTTGAGAGAATAAAAATAATTTTTGATCGCTGGAAAAAATCATTTCCTGAAGACCAAGAAAATTTGGATAACCTACAAATATTCATAATTGAAAGTAGAATTCAAAAGTTGACCGAAGAGGAAAACTGGAGGGGACTATCTTCCTTTATTCGGTCAGAGGTTCAAGAAGGTCGAATCCAGCTGGAAGAACAGAGTTTTAATCAATTGCTATTTGCAGAAAAAAAAATTGGTAACTGGTCAGGAATCTTGAATGCATATGAATTATTGAAAATTTATAACCCTGCACTTTCTGTGACAATCGTAGCATTGATAGACCAAGCCAAAGCTTCAGAAAACATTGGGCAATCAGAGCTTTCACTCAGTTATTATCAACAAGCTGTAGAAGCTGAACCGTTAAATGAAGAAGAGCGGGCGAAGCAGAATGAGATTAAACAATTTTTGGCAAATAGGACTTTCCAAAAATGGATTGACAAGGAAGAATGGTCAAAAGTTACCGAGGCTATTCACGAAGAAGTAAAAGAAAATAAACGTATACTGGATGATGAAAATTTTAAGCTTCTTATATTTGCTGAAAATCAAAAAATAGGTAGAGCAAAATACAATGGAATCCTTGATGCTTATGTTCTTCTTGAAAAATATGATAAACAAAAGACTCTCTCTTTAGAATCACAGATAGACCAAGGCTACGCAGCTGAAAAATTAGGCGGGTATAAACGTGCTAAAATTTATTATAGCAGAGCTCTTAAAAAGGCACCTGATGAAAATGTTGATTTGATTCTACAACTAGTTGCTGAACTGAAAAGACTTTACGAACGTACAAAAGATTATAAGTCACTTGTCCAAATATACGAGAGAGCCTATGCTTCTCTCAAAAAGGCTTCAAGGTCTAAGAAAGAGCTTCGAACTTACGCATATTTAATTGGTTACCATAAATTTTTTCATCTTAAACAAAACAAAAATGCAAGGATTTGGTTGCTTCGTTCAGATGGAGGAGGATCTTCAGCGCAGGAATTACAGTCTGCATACTGGGTCGCTAAACTCGATCAGTTGGCGAAAAAGCCAGAAATGGCACTAAAAAGATTAAAAGAATTGTCAGGTCGAAAAATTTCAAATATATCTGCTCTTTATGTGCAGATACACTTTGAACTAGGGACATTGTTTCATCTTAAGGAAAACTGGGATTCAGCCCTAAGACACTATCGTTTTGTTGCTAAGGCGAGGGCTCCTGAAGAATTTAAAAAAATTCAAACAGCGGCTCAAGAAAATGCTAAGGAGATTGCAGATTATCTTAAATCGATCAAAGCTGCCCAAGGATGAGATATTTTTTAAATATGATAAAGGAAACTATCAAAATCGTTTTTCCCTCATATTTTTTTGTTAAGAGAAAAACCTATAGCAAAATATTTTTATGCCTTTTCTCTATTTATATTTTTTTTGCTTTAGGATCTTCTGATAAGGTTTTTTCAGAAAACCTTCCACAAACTGAAATTACGGTTAAAGGGAGAATTATTTTACCGGCAGGGGAATTGGTTCCAAAAGAAGGATTGAATGTGGTTTTGCTGAAATTAGTACTTAATGCAGAAGGTCAGGTAACACCAGTAGGCCCACAGGGCAGGGTACTAGCTGATAATAGGGGTAATTTCCAGTTTTTAAGAGTGAATCCTGATTATCGGGCAGCATATCAGCTTGGGACACGTGTTGCTGGTAAATTATACAGTACAAAAGTTTTCTTTTTCAAAGCCGGCAAGAATCAGTATCAAAAAGATATTAAAATCCCAGTATCATCCACGGATATAAACAAACTTGAAATAAGTCAGGTGTCACTCGTGATTGAATCTGGATTAAGCTCAGTCACTTTAACAGAAGTAATATCATTTTATAATTCATCACCTGACAGAATTGATACAAGAGACCACTCAATAGATTATTCTCTTCCCAAGGGTTTGTACAATTTTAAAATGATTCAAAGTAACTCTGGCCCTGATATTGAACATCAAATTGATGATAGAATGTTAATCATTAAAAGTGTTTTTCCACCAGGTAATACACAAATTATTTTTAATTACAATCTAGAGTCCTTATATGGGAGTTTGCAAATCCAAAGGGAATTTAATCATTCACTGGATAAAGTGAGTGTCTTCACTCCTTCAGGACAATTGAAAATAAAATCTGCCCAGCTTATTTTTTCTGGAAAGCAAAACATACAAGAAATAGATTTTTTGGTGTGGAAGGCTAAGGCTACTGATTCTAATATACTTGAATTAAAAATTATCAATATCCCAATAAATTCCTTTGAATATATAGGTATTGCAGTAATAATTCTGCTCCTATTGTTTCTGTCTGTAATTATATTTTATCGAAATCGATTAATGATGAGAGATCCCATTTAAGAAAAAATTATTTTAAACAAAGGCATGTTTTTTCAAAAACTCATCAATTAACTGAGAATCAGTTTTAATATTTAAACTGCAAAACTGATCCTAAGCTAGAGCATTTTATGGACAACTATCACCCCGTTGTTGAAATTTTAGTTAGAAGATACGGTACCTCCCCTGATATCTTGGAATCCCTTCATGAACAGATGCTTGCTTACCGAGAAAATACTGATGGACTGAAAGAAGTATTTATCAAACATAAAGTTACAAGCGAAGAAAAATTTCAACAGGCATTAGCCTCATATTTTGAGCTGGAATACAGGGATAATTTTAATGATTCCCCGGTTGTAAGGGAATTCACTCAATTCATCCCAATTCGTTATGCTAAAAAAAATATATTTTTTCCACTTAAAAAAGAGAAAAATACATTGGAAGTTGCCATTGAAAACCCCTCCCTTTCTCAGCCTTTGGACGATCTTGCTAGACATTTCAAGTGTCACATTCAACCAATACTTTCTCATAAGCAAGCAGTTTTGGATTTGATTAATCGTGCGTATGACGAATCTTCTGGAACAACTGAAGAAGCTGTTGATCAGCTGGATTCTGAGGAAACGTTTGAAAATATAATGGCAGTTGAGGAACCTGAAGATTTATTGGATGCTACTGATGAGGAACCAATTAAACGCTTAGTAAACAGTCTTCTTTGGCAAGCTGCAAAAGGTGAGGCTAGCGATGTACACATAGATCCAACGCCAAGAGATTCTATAGTAAGATATCGTATTGATGGAATTCTGCAGCAAGTAACTGTTTTTCCCCGACTGGTACATGTGACTGTAGTAAACAGAGTTAAAGTTATGTCACGTCTTGATATCGCACAAAAAGGACTGCCACAAGATGGTCGCTCAATGGTAGTAATTGCAGGAAGAAAAATTGATATCAGAGTTTCAACAGCACCAACTGTTCATGGCGAAAAAATAGTCATGCGATTGCTTTATCAGGACGAAAATTTAATGCGTCTGCGCCAACTGGGCCTAGCAAAATATATTCTAAACCCATATGAAAACATGGTTCACAGCAGTGGTGGAATAATTCTCGTTACTGGTCCCACAGGCAGTGGAAAAACCACAACACTCTATGCATCTCTAGCTGAAATCGACAACGAGTCACATAATGTTATTACTATAGAAGACCCAGTTGAATACAAACTCCCTGGCTACAGTCAGATCGAAATTAAACCAAAATTGGGATTGAATTTCGCAAACGCATTAAGATCAGTGTTGAGACAGGACCCAGATGTTATTATGGTTGGAGAGATGCGTGACCCAGAAACTGCACAAATAGCTATACAGTCTGCTTTGACAGGACATCTTGTTTTCAGTACGGTTCACACCAACAGTGCTCCTGCAACGATCACCCGCCTGATTGACATGGGAATTGAACCATTTCTTGTTTCCTCAACAATAATTGGTGTTCTTGCACAGCGGTTAGTTCGCAGAATTTGTACAGAATGCAAAATAAGTTATGAACCTCATCCTGAACAACTAAGGGAACTAGGGATTAACACCCAAAGCTTTCGAAAGATCAATAAAAAATTCTTTAGAGGTGAAGGGTGCGAAAAATGCCGCAATACTGGATATCGAGGACGAATTGGTGTTCATGAATTGTTGGTAATGAGTGAGGAAATTAAAAAAACGATTTTAGAAAAAAGTGATGATGCTTCAGTTAAAAAACAGTGCCTTAAAGAAAACATGGTTTCTCTTCGCAGAGATGGCGTTAACAAAATTCTTTATGGTTTAACCACGGTTGAGGAAATCTTGTCAATAACTTCTACTTAAATTGATCTAACATATTTGGACTAATCTGGCTCTAATTCTTTAGATTGCAAAGCAGTTAAACTTATTAAAAATACTTTAAATTTAATCAATTTTATGAATGTAGAATAATAGCCTACATTATCTAAAATAAGGATTAAATATTACCGGTTATTTACGTTCAATTCATTTGAGATCGTTTCATGGTTGTTATTCAATGATACTTATTCATATTTATGCTTGCCAAGAACATAAATCAATGTTAGCTTCGTTTGACAAAAACCTTTAATTGAGCTTCCTCAAAAGAGGTTTTATTGAGTTCATAGTTTTTTTGGGCTCTTTTGGGGTACCTTTAGGTAC
This sequence comes from uncultured SAR324 cluster bacterium, assembly GCA_902564345.1. Lineage (GTDB taxonomy): Bacteria > SAR324 > SAR324 > SAR324 > NAC60-12 > Arctic96AD-7. The sequence continues at coordinate 52,733 of CACFAY010000002.1, read as the reverse complement.
ATTAGCGGAGTCATTTTCTTAGTTTCTTATTTTTCGAAAGAAGTTGATTCTAATTCTGTAAAATTCCTTAAAAAGGAGAAATATGGGTAAAATAAAAATTAATATTCCCAGAATTTTAATCACCATCCTGGTTATTTTTGTATCAATCCAGGCTTATGCTGCTAATTGTCCGATTAAAATTGGTGGATTGGCTCCGCTTTCGGCTCCAGGCTCAGTGACTGGCGGAGAAGCTATGCGAGAGGCCATGCTTCTTGCTGAGCGAGATATAAATGCAAAAGGGGGTGTTCTGGGTTGTGATATCGATGTTGTCATTACCGATACAGAAGGTCTTCCGGAAAAAGCTGCAGCAATGATGCAGAAGCTTATCACTCAAGATGGTGTAGTTGCCGTTGGAGGTGGTTATCATAGTTCTGTTGGAGTTGCTTCAAAAGATGTTGCAAATTCAAGAGGTATTCCGGTTGTTTTTGCTGAAACATGGAATGATACTATCACTGGGGACATGCAGAAGTATATTTTCAGGATTGCACCTTTAAGTTCATGGGCTTCAGGAGTAATATGGAAGTTTGCTGCTCAAGCTCCAGGGGTAAAATCAGTTGTAATTGTCACAGAAAATACAGACTATGGTATCCCCGCAGCTGAAGAATGTGCAAAGGGATTGAGTTCAAAAGGAATCTCATCGGTTACATTTGGTGTTGATATTGGGACACAGGATTTTGCTGGTATTGTTGAGAGAGTTAAGGCTGAGAGGCCGGACTACACAATTGTTTTGTTGACAGGAGAAGCAGGTTATAATTATACCCAGCAGGCTGCAGATGCTGGCATTGGTCCGCAGGATATAATGTTTCATGCAAACCAGGCTGGACTTGAAAGTAAGGCTTGGTGGGAGAACGTTCCTGATGGCAATTTAGCTTTTATGGCTCGAATAGGAGTTCCAGAGACCATGTACAATGAAAGCGCTTTGAAACTCGCTGCAGATTACAAAGCTAATACTGGTAAGGATGGAATTGAAAGTTACGCTTTGGAAGCCTATGACTCTATCGGAGTTATTGCTCAAGCAATAAACGAAGCAGGCTCGACTGATGGAGATGCCATTGTAACTGCTCTTGAGAACATTTCTCATGATGGAGTTTTGGGTAGAATCTATTTTCCATATGGTTCAAAAAAATCTCCTAGCGAAGACGGTAAGGGCTCAGAATGGTGGCATCAATGGCCAGACCCAGCAATCACCATGGTTCAATACCAGAAAGAAGGTGAGCCTTCCAATACAATGACCATTGTGTATCCTGAAGTTTATAAAACAGGAGATCCAATTTATGTGGATTAATCCTCTTTATTTAAACTAATAAATAAAAAAACATTCCCGCGCATGCGTGGGAATGTTTGAGGAGCCCCTTTAGTGCTCAAAGCTTCAGCCTTTATGGGAAGAGCTTGCGATATCCAAATCAATTAAGCATACGTATTATAATAATCAATCTGTAATAATAGCTACTGTATGGAATATTCTGCCATATTTTGGTGGACGGCACTCTGGTTGATTTTTTGGGGAGTTGTTGGCAGTATCTTTACACGCCGAGTTTATTTACGAAAAGATCTTGACACATCTAACTCGATCCTAGTTGGTGCAATGGTTGGAGCTGCATTTGGACCAATAGGATTGGTCCCTATGTGGATTAAAACTCCTGAAATAAGCAGAAAATTGATCCTCATTCCCGGGTTTGTTGCCCTTGGAATAATTATGTTAGCCTTCGCACTGGCTGATCCTGAAAATAACTGTGTTTCAAATGGATCTTTTGTTGCCTCCCAAATTACAAATGGTCTTATCATCGGCATTATTTATGGTTTAATGGCTCTTGGATTGACGCTAATTTTTTCAATTTTGGGTATTGTCAGCTTCTCTCATGGTGAGTTTTATATGATTGGTGGCATGATAGTTTATTACTCAACAGTTGTGTGGTTTCCTGGATTGCACCCTGTAATTGGAGTGCTGATTGCCTGTCTGCTTACATTCTTGTTAGGAGCAATTTTTGAAAGGTTATTCCTTACTCCCCTTTATGATGGCAGAATTGATCGTCCTGTAGAATATGGAATTCTTATTACATTTGGACTTGCTTTTACATTGCAATATTTTGTTCAGGCTATTGGCGGATCTAACCCAGTTAAAGCCAAACGATTTTTTGATTTTCCTAGAATTAGACTACCTGATAAAGAAGATCCTTGGCTGATCAAAACAAGCCGTGGGAATATGGAGCTATTCGATACTGTTTCTATTTCAAATCCACGTTTTGTTGCATCAGTTATTTCAATTTTGGTCTTACTAGGTCTTTTGTATTTTCTCTATAGAACATGGACAGGTAAGGCGTTACGAGCAGTAAGTCAAGATAGAGATGCAGCGACCATAGCTGGTATAAACCCACATCATATGAACATGTTAGCCTTTGCATTGGGTGGAATGATAGCTGCTCTATCAGGAGCAACTTTGGTTCAAGCTTTTTCATGGCTTCCACAGGTAGGTATGATTCCGGCTATGCGTTCATTTGTAATTGTTGTTTTAGGAGGTTTAGGATCTCTTCCTGGAGCTTTTATTGGTGGAATAATCATTGGACTAGTAGAGGCGGCAGGAACTGGCTGTGTCCCGGATCCTCAAAAAGCGTCTTCCTATATACCTGCTTACGGAATGATAGTACTCACGCTCATGCTTTTGCTTAGACCCACGGGTTTGCTAGGGCGTAGGTTCGCGAGTGGAACACACGGTAAATTATGAATCGACAGCAGACTCTTTGGCTTATCAGTATTCTGATAATTGTTTTTTTCATAGCATTTCCCTTCTTATATGGAAGAAAAGATTATGATTACATCATGCATGTTTGTATCACAGGATTCTTTTATGCCATTTTGGCTTCAAGCTGGTCCATGCTGGCTGGTTATGCAGGACAATTTTCTTTTGGACACATGGCTTTCATGGGGCTTGGAGCATATGGGACTGCTCTTTTTAGTCATTATTTTTATCTTTCTCCTGTACCTACCAATTTATGTACTGAATTTGAAATTGGCGATCAGTATTTCATCATCAAGAATGCAGTTGGTGTAACTTCAAGTACTCTTGATCAGGATTGCCTCACAAAAGCGTTAGCAGTTTGGGATGGTAGTATCCAGATTACGCCAATGCCCATTTGGATTGGAATTATTTTGGGAGCTCTACTTGGTGGTATATTTGGTTTGTTGATAGGAATGCTTGTTTTAAGATTAAGGGCGGCTTATCTAGCGCTTTTTACACTTGGTTTTTCAGAGATTCTACGGGCTACCATCAGTGCAGAAATTAAGATCACGAGGGGACAAGCCGGTATTGAATTGCCATACCTCTTTGAAAACGGTATATCCATATTTGGTCATGAATTCAGTAAGACAGATAAAATCCCTCCGTATTACGTAATGTTATTTTTGCTGCTTGCATGCATGGCTGTTTTGGCATGGTTAGCTAAGTCTAGGTTTGGTCTTTTTGTTCGAGCACTTCGAGAGGACGAAGATGCAGCAGCTGCACTAGGAGTAAATACAGTTAGGTTCAAAATAATGGTGTTTGTTATTACTTCTACGATGGCAGCCTTAGCTGGGGCTGTACAGGCACATTATATTGGAATTATTACTCCAAATAATCTGATGATTTTGCAAATGAGTTTGGTTGTGGCTATGGCCGTCATTGGGGGATTAGAAAATTTTGCCGCGGCCGCTATTGGTGCGATTATAATTCAATTCCTGCTTGAATTATTGAGGGAGAGTTTTGTGATCGGTGGGGTAGAAGTGGATATGACTCTTTGGAGACTAGTATTTTTTGGAGCTGTTCTTATGATCACATTACGTTTTTATAGAAACGGACTTATCACACCAATAATTGAGTTTTTTACTCGAGCTCATGTTGCCTCAGAAACTGTTGAGAAAAGAGGCTTTCAAAAAACAGAAGATGTTGAATAATCAGAAAAAAAGTATGTTAGAACTAGAGGTTAAAAATTTGAATAAAAAATTCGGTGGATTGCATGTGCTTAAAAATCTTACCTTTGGCATAAAAGGGCCTGAACTTGTAGGGCTTATAGGGCCAAATGGTGCGGGAAAAACTACCTTAACTAACATCCTTGATGGGGCAATCAAACCTAGCAGTGGGACCGTTTATTTAAATGGTCAAAGAATTGATCAATTGCCTCCATTCGAGGTTGCTAAAGTTGGTTTGGGAAGAACTTTTCAAGTTACACGCTCTTTTAGGAGGATGACCGTTTTGGAAAATCTGTATGTTCCAGCCCTCGCAAAACATGTGGCTGTAGACAAATCAGAGGTGATGAGAAGAGCGTTGGAAGTTTTAGATTTTCTGACTATGGATCACTTGCGTAATGAATATGCCCAAGCATTATCAGGTGGACAACAAAAGCTCTTAGAATTGGGGAGACTACTAATGCTTGATCCTGATATCATTATTTTAGACGAACCATTTGCTGGAGTTCACCCAAAACTAATGGAAATCATTTACGAATACATTCGTAAAGTGAATGCAGAAGGCAAAGCCATAGTTCTTATCAGTCACCAAATGGACTCTATTTTTTCGCTTTGTAAAAGACTTCTAGTTTTGAATTATGGCGACTTGATAGCTGATGGAGAACCTGAAGATGTTAAGCATGACCCAGTCGTAGTTGACGCATATCTTGGAAAAGATGATGATGAAGATTCTAAGTCAACTAATGATATAAAACAAAATTCTACATAATTTATGACAGAGAAAAAAGATACACCAGTTGTTTTAGAAATTAAGAATCTGTATGTAGGTTACTACAAGGATTTGAATATAATACAGGACGTCAACATAAAGGTTCGTTACAATCAAATCACAACTATCCTAGGTGCAAATGGAGTAGGAAAATCAACAGCCCTGAAAGCAATTTTTGGTTTTCTAAAACCTAATTCAGGAGATATTTTGCTGGAGGGTTCAAGTGTTCTGCATATTCCAGCACATAAACTTATTTTGAAAGGTATGGCTTACATCCCTCAGCAACCTGGAGTGTTTAAAGATATGACAGTTGAAGAAAACCTTGAACTGGGGGGATGGACATTTCGTAATGATAAGAAAATGGTAAAAGAAAAGATAGAAGCTAATTATAATAGATTCCCTATTCTCAAAGAAAAACGAAAGCAAATTACAGGTGAACTTTCAGGTGGACAACAACGTATGGTTGAGATTAGTAGAACCTTAATGGTTGAACCGAAAGTTTTGCTTATAGATGAACCTACAGCAGGTCTTTCTAAAATGTTAGCAGAAGAAGTCTACGAAATGCTTACGATGCTTACGAGTAAAGAAAATCTAAGTATTTTAATAGTCGATCAGGAAATTCGACAGGCTCTTAAAATAGCAGATTACGTTTATGTTCTCGAATTAGGTCGCAATAAATTTGAAGGACCATCTTCAGAGTTTACAGATTTGAAGCAGGCATTCTGGGTAAATAATTGAGATAAAGTATAAATATAATTAAAAAAATAGATTAAAGTCTAAGATTTATATGGAAATTAGAGCAGATGGAGACCGACTTTGGCACTCACTTATGGAAATGGCAAAGATTGGCCCGGGAAAACATGGTGGAAACTGCAGACTGGCACTTACTGATGAAGATATTGAGGGGCGAACACTCTTTCAAAAATGGGCATCTGAGGCTGGGTGTACTATCCGGAGGGATACAATGGGTAATATATTCGCACGGAGGGATGGTAAAAATCAGGATAAGGATCCTGTTTTGTCTGGAAGTCATCTTGATACTCAGCCTGCAGGAGGAAGATTTGATGGTATACTTGGTGTACTTGGTGGGTTGGAAGTAGTTAGGTCGTTAAATGATCATGGAATCGAAACAGTATCTCCTTTTGAAATTGTTGTATGGACAAACGAAGAAGGTGCGCGTTTCCCACCATCTATGATGGGTTCTGGAGTGTTTACTGGAATTTTAGAACAGGATGAAATTTATAAAAATCAAGATACTGGAGGTATAACTGTTGAGGACGAATTGCTACGAACTGGTCAGCTTGGAGATGTCCCCTGCAAATTATTTCCTATCAAGGCTTATTATGAATTGCACATTGAACAGGGACCAGTACTGGAAAATGAAAACACATGTATTGGTGTTGTAACAGGGGGTCAGGGTTCAGTCTGGACTCACATTACTCTTTTCGGTCAAGGGGCCCATGCTGGTACGACTCCAATGAAATATCGCAGGGACCCGATGATGGGAGCATCAAGAATAATAACTGAAATGCGTGAAATTATTCGAAACCATTCTGAAGCGGTAGGGACGGTTGGACGGTTAGAGACTTATCCTGCTTCCATTAATACTATTCCTGGCAGTGTTTTCTTTACTGTTGATACTAGACATCCAAATGAAGAAATCCTTATGCAAATCAATCAGGATTTAAAATATGTAGTAAAATCTGTTTGTTCATCAGAAGGGCTTGAGAGTGAATTTAAAAATATATCAATTAATCCCACAGTTGAGTTTAATCAGGACTGTGTTGCAACTGTACGCCATTCTGCTGATTCTCTCGGATACAGTCATCGAGATATTGTATCCGGAGCAGGACATGATGCTTGCCAAGTGAATCACGTTGCGCCAACTGGGATGATATTTATACCCTGTGAAGGGGGACTAAGTCATGATGAAGCAGAAAATACAACCCCCGAACACGTTTCTGCAGGCGCAGATGTTCTGCTCAACTCTGTAATTGCTAGTGCAGGGGCCTAAATCTTAAACCTATCCTCAACCAGAAAAAAATTTCCTAATCTTGAAACCAGTTAATCGTATACTGGTTCTGATTCATTTTATAAAAAATAGATATTATTCAAATAAGTTTAATACTGATAAATTATTTTTGATATTTGAATAGTACTGTCTATTTTCGCATAAGTTAATAATTTACTTTACTTTTTTTATTTTTTAGAGAATAACTGTACGCAAATTGTAGAGCCCCTTTCCATTCCTACCGGAAAAAGGGTAAAGCCAAAAATTCGGTTTAGCACTTAGGAACTAAAGAATTGCACCATCTGGGAATAAATTGGATAATATTAACGCAACACTAATTGTGGATGATCTGCATAAGTACTTTGGCAGTGATGAAGTTCTGAAAGGTATTTCACTGCAAGCACATGAAGGTGATGTTATTGTAATGATGGGAGCTAGTGGCTCAGGCAAAAGTACCTTTCTGCGCTGCATCAATATGCTGGAAACTCTCACTAGTGGCAAAATATATGTACGTGGTGAGTTGATTCGAATGAAGCAGGACCACAACGGAACTATTGTGCCGGAAGACATTAAACAGGTGGAGCGCATCAGGACTCGGCTTGGAATGGTTTTTCAGCAGTTCAATCTATGGTCCCACATGACGGTATTGGAAAATATAATTGAGGCTCCCATACATGTTCTTAAAATACCAAAAAATGAGGCTATTGAGCGTGCAGAATCCCTTTTGCATAAGGTTGGGATTCATGACAGAAAGCATTACCACCCAGCTCATCTTTCTGGAGGTCAACAGCAGCGAGTAGCAATTGCAAGGGCACTAGCAATGGAACCGGATATGTTGCTTTTTGACGAGCCTACCTCAGCACTTGATCCAGAACTAGTGGGAGAAGTTTTACAGGTGATGCAAAATCTCGCTGAAGAAGGGCGAACAATGATTGTTGTTACGCATGAGATTGGATTTGCACAAGATGTCTCTTCAAGAGTTGTTTTTCTGCATGAAGGCAGCATAGAGGAGGAGGGTACGCCTTCTGAAATTTTCAAAAACCCCTCCTCAGATCGATTTCGACAGTTTATTTCCAAGAAAGTCGAAATTTAAAGCAAGTCATAAGGGCTTCAAACTGAGATATTATTTTCATATCTCATTAATTAAAAAATTAAAATGGAGAAATACTATGAAAAAATTAATTACTCTGACTCTGCTGGTTCTTTTTACACTTACTTCGAATGTTTCAGCAAATGAATGGGACAAAATTCGTATCGGTGTTGAGGGAGCATACCCTCCTTTTAGCTCGATTGAAAAAGACGGGACACTTAAAGGATTTGACATTGATATCGCAAGGGCGCTTTGTGAGGAAATTGGTGCTGAATGTGTACTGGTACCGCAGGACTGGGATGGCATTATCCCAGCGCTGCTGGCCCGCAAATATGATGCTATCATAGCTTCTATGTCAATCACGGAAGAACGTAAAAAGAAAGTCGCTTTTTCTGAAAAGTACTATAACACTCCAGCTAAGTTCGCTCGAAAAAAAGGATCTGGAATTATAATTTCAAAGGCAGGTATGAAAGGTAAAACTGTTGGGGTTCAGCGTGCAACTATTCACGACAATTTCATTACCGCTGAGTTTGGTGATAGCGTTAATATTAAGAGATATGGGACCCAGGATGAAGCTTATCTTGATGCGATTGCTGGACGAATTGACTTGTTGCTTGCAGATTCAATTGCAATGGATGAGGGTTTCCTGAAAACAGATAAAGGAAAAGGTTGGGAGTTTGTAGGACCAGGCTATTCCGACCCAAAATATTTTGGTGTTGGTGCTGGTATCGCGGTGCGAAAGAATGATCGTGAATTAGCAAAACTTTTCAGTCTAGCTATTAAAGTTATTCGTGCTAATGGTGTTTATCACCGTATCAATGGAAAATATTTCGCATTTGATGTTTACTAAGATTTGTCTTGGTTGAGGTTTAAAATAATATATTAAATAAGCCTCAAAAAAACTCCTAATTATTCTATTAGTAAGCCACGGAATTTCAGGATTTCGTGGCTTACTCTTTTTACTCTCACGAATATAAGGCATGTTTGATCTTCATGGCTATTTCCCGATGATTTTGCAGGGAATGATACTAACTATAGAAGTGGCCTTGCTTTCCCTTTTAATAGCAATAATTCTTGGTCTGATTGGTGCTTTATCCAAGCTATCTAAATCACAAATTGCTCGCAGCAGTGCAAATATTTACACCACTTTGATCAGAGGGATTCCTGATTTGGTGCTTATGACAATAATTTATTATGGTGGCCAAATCCAGCTCAACAACATTGGAGATTACTTTGGATGGGACTATATAGATATAAGTCCTTTTATAGCAGGAACTCTGACTATAGGTTTTATCTTTGGTGCATATATGACCGAGACTTTTCGTGGAGGAATACTTGCTGTTTCAAAAGGGGAAATAGAAGCGGCACATGCCTTCGGAATGAATCGTTGGAAAGTATTTGTGCGAATAACTATGCCTCTTATGGTAAGACATTCATTACCAGGTTTTGGTAACAACTGGATGGTACTTTCAAAATCAACTGCACTTGTTTCAGTGATTGGGCTACATGACATGGTTTACAATGCAGGTGTAGCTGGTGGAGCTACTCGCCAGCCATTTACATTTTACCTTGTAGTAGCCATGTTGTTTTTGGTAATAACAGGTGTTTCTGATTTTGGGCTTCGTTGGGCTAACCGCCGCTTTAGTGTAGGTGTGAGGAGGGCTTGATGGACTACGAAGTTATCTTTACTAATATTCACCTTTACATTGAGGGTCTTTGGGTTACAATTCAACTGGTGTTCCTGTCTCTCGTATGTGGTTTTGTACTAGCTCTCCCAATAGCGCTTCTGGCTATTTGCAGGTCACCATGGATTCAAATTTTTCCTAAAACTTATATCTATTTTTTCCGGGGGACTCCGCTACTGGTGCAGATGTTCTTGATTTATCACGGAATGGGACAGTTTGAGTTTGTTCGTGAGAGTGTTATTTGGATTGTGTTCAAGGAAGCTTACTGGTGTGCATTAATTGCCTTTGCACTCAATACTGCAGGATATACAGCAGAAATCCTGCGTGGAACCATAGAGCAGACCCCATTTGGTGACTTTGAGGCAGCACGTGCATGTGGGATGTCGAAATCAACTATGTATAGGCGAATTATTCTACCTGGAACTTTTCGCAGGGCACTTCCGGCGTATGGAAACGAAACTATCTTCATGCTCCATGGCAGTGCACTTGCTGGCGTGGTTACAATTGTTGATCTGTTTGGTGCAGCAAAAGTAGTAAATTCACGCCATTTTGTACCATTCGAATCTTTTATCACTGCAGGTTTTTTCTACTTTTGTTTAACTTTCATAATCGTCTCTCTTTTCAAAAAACTTGAATTCCGCTGGTATGCACACCTGCGTCCCCGTAAGGTCTGAAAAGTTTCAAAAAAATTAAGTAATAATTTTAATATACAAATTCATAAGAATTCAGAGTAGCTCGGAATATTTGTAAAATATCAGTAGGGCTAAAAAAATGATTTGCTGATTAATAAAAAAAATGATTTAGGAATTATTTTGACGTGAACTTTTTCAAATGTAATGATAAGCTTTTACGGCTTAACTATCTTATTAACCTTAACTGGAGCTAATTTAATGTTTCCTTTTTTTTCAGTCGCATATGCCCAATCTGCTGAATCAGCATCAGGAAGTGCTTTTTTTCAATTTATACCTCTAATTTTAATCTTAGGAGTATTCTGGTTTTTGATAATTCGTCCTCAACAAAAAAAGCAGAAGGAACATCAGAGAATGGTGGACAGTCTGCGAAAGGGCGACAAGGTTGTCACAAACGGTGGAATATTTGGAACTATTGTCAAGGTTGGAGATGATAGGTTAACTTTGGAGATTGCCAGCAAAATCCAAATTCAGTTAGAGCGTCACCAAGTTTCTCGAATGGATAAAAAAACTGGAGTAAACAAAGATGATGCTGATGAGGAAAAAGAAGAGATAGAAGAGAAAAAGGAAAAGAAATCCAAAAAATGAGAATAAAATAATAGCTAATAAAAATCAAAATTATATGAAAAAGTATTGCTTTATTGGCTGAATTTTTTTACTAAGATTCCTCTATTTTATATATTTTATTTCCTGTCCAATTTGGTATTGACTATATTTTAAAATAAAAAATCATGGATATTAAGCTAAAAGGTGCCATCATTCTGATAGTGCTGCTTGGAGCTCTTTATTATGCATTCCCGACATACAGGGCATATCAGCCGGGAGTCGATCCGCAGACTATTGAAAATAAAGTCAATCTTGGACTTGATTTACAGGGGGGAATGTACCTAGACATAGAAATAAAAGCTGACGATGCAGTTAAAGAAATTCTTCGTAGGACTGCGGAGGAACTAGAGGACCTAATGATTGATGAGCAGGTTGATTTTGTTGAAGTCCGCCAAACTTCAGATTCTCTGATTGTTGAGATGGAACCAGGAAGAAAAGTTCAACTGGATCAGGCTCCATACGATCGTTTCCTTGTACAGTTTGATCAGAATGATCAAGGTGATCTTACTTACCTTAAGCTAAAGTCAGAAGAGGCGGAACTCATTAAGAAAAATGCTGTTAGTCAGGCTCTGGAAGTATTGCGTAACCGTATTGATAGTCTTGGTATAAGTGAACCTTCTTTACAACAGCAGGGTATCAACAATATTGTTATTCAGCTACCAGGACTAAAAGACAGAGATCGTGCAATAGAATTGATAGGACCACAGGCAGTTTTGCAGTTTCAACTTGTCAACAATAATGCCACTCCAGACAGTTATAACAGACTGACTGAAGTAGTAAAATATGAAGAAATATGGGATAAAGTAACAAATAAACTTATCTCAAAACGGCCTTATGTGCTTGAGAAAAAGATACTGATGACTGGAGAATTTATCAGAGATGCTCGAGTCAGGATCGATTCTCAGGATAACAGGCCCTATGTTTCGCTTTCATTCGATTCAATCGGTGCAGATAAGTTTGCAAAAATCACTCGTCGCAATGTGGGTAGAAACATGGCAATTGTACTAGACGATAAAGTTCAGTCTGCTCCGGTAATTCGTGAAGCAATCACTGGGGGAGAAGCATCAATATCTGGACAGTTCACTGTTGAGGAAGCAGATACTCTTAAAATTGTACTACGTTCTGGATCATTACCGGCTCCAATAGAAATCAGGGAGGAGCGTACGGTTGGAGCCAGTCTTGGAGAAGATTCTGTAAATCAGGGTCTTAATTCATTGATGATTGGCAGCGTGCTAGTTTTAGTTTTCATGCTCGTTTATTATCGCTTGGCAGGAGTTTTTGCTGCAGTAGCACTGATTTTCAATGTAATTTTAATTATATCCGTTCTTGGAGCCTTTGGAGCAACATTAACCTTACCGGGTATGGCAGGGATTGTTTTGACTATAGGTATGGCAGTTGATGCAAATGTATTAATTTTTCAGCGTATAAGGGAAGAAATTAAAAGAACAGAAAACCCAAGAGCTGCAATACAGGAAGGATTTGCAAAAGCTTTCCGAACAATTTTGGATGCAAATGTTACCACACTTTTTGCCGCTCTTGCTCTGCTACAATTTGGTACAGGTCCTATCAAAGGTTTTGCTGTAACCCTCTCAATAGGTATAATTGCAAGCATGTTTACAGCAATAATGGTTACACGATTCTTTTTCGATTTTGTTTATTTGAGAAGAACAAAATTACGTTCTGTAAGCATTTAATTAATAAAAATATTTTTCTTCAATTTGATTTTAGACAATGCAGTTTCTTAATTTTAAAGAAGGACAATTTATAAATTTTCTCGCTTATCGCCGTATTGCTTCAATTATTTCAGCTATTCTTTTACTAGCAGGAATAGGTTCGGTAACAGTACAAAAGGGTCTAAAATATGGTATTGATTTTAGAGGAGGAACTAATGTACAGATTAAATTTGAAAGTCAACCCAACTTAGACCAGCTTCGGAAGTTGTTTGCTGAGCGAGGCATGCAAAATGTTGTGCTTCAAACATTTGGTGACATTATTGATAAGGAAATACTTCTAGGTCTTCCTATTGATAGCCCATTGGGAACAGGCGAGAATTTAACTAGAGAATTAGGGAATATACTTCTGAATCAGCATCCGAAATTAGAAATACGACGAATCGAATCAATTGGGCCGAAAGTTGGTGATGAACTTAAAATCAGTGCTGTACAGGCTATACTTATAGCCTTGGGGCTTGTTTTGCTTTACATCACCATCCGCTTTCAGTGGAGACAGGGAGTTAGTGCAATAATTGCCTTAGTTCATGACGTATTAATTATAGTAGGAATTTTTTCCATCTTGGATAAAGAATTTACTCTAACGGTAGTTGCAGCATTACTTACTGTGGTGGGATATTCTCTGAATGATACCATTGTTGTTTTTGACCGTATTAGAGAAAATGTGGGGAAATATCGTAAGAAATCACCTGAAGAAACAATAAATTTAAGTATTACGGAAACATTGAGCAGGACGTTAATTACTTCTGGAACCACATTGCTGGTTGTTTTGGCTCTATTTATATTGGGTGGTGAAATAATTCATGATTTCTCTTTTGCATTGCTTTTAGGAGTGCTTGTCGGTACTTATTCATCTATTTATGTTGCAAGTCCTGTGTCGTTGTTTTTAACTAAATTAGTTCCCGCCAGCGGAACATCAACTGCGGCAAGTTGAGTTTATAGATGAATGCTTCAGGATTCCAACCGTTTGAAGCAATAGCAATTGTAGGTCTTGGCCTTATTGGAGGTTCGGTTGCAAAAGATGTTAGGCGTTTAGGACTGGCGCGAAAAATTCTTGGATATGATAACAACGAGGAATATCACAAGGAGATCAAATCAGAAAAATTAGCTGATTACCTTTCAAACATGCCTGACAAAAAACTTGCTCAAGCAGAGTTAGTTTTGTTGGCTGTTCCTGTGAAATCATTTAAAGATATCCTTCCTTTAATTCTTCCAAATATTTCTTCGACAGCAATTTTAACTGACACTGGCAGCGTAAAATCTCCTCTTTTGAAAATGATGTGTTCTCATGATTATGAGAAAATTCGTTTTTTGGGAGGACATCCCATAGCAGGATCAGAAAATTTTGGACCATCTGCAGCACAAAATAATTTGTTTTTTGGTAAGCGCTGCATAATTACTCCTAAAGAAAAAACTGATAAGGAATCGATTCTAATAGTTAGACGATTTTGGGAATCAATGGGTGCTAAAGTATCTGAAATGGATCCAGAATCTCATGATCAGATGTTTGCTTCAGTAAGTCATTTACCTCATATTCTTGCTTACGCTTGTATACAGGCAATTTCAAATACAGACTCTCATGAAGCTTTGGGACATTCTGGTGCTGGACTTAAGGATTTTTCACGCATTGCTTCTTCAAGTCCCGAAATGTGGGCAGATATCTTTCTTGAAAACCAAGAAAAACTCCTTCCTAGAGTTGTTGCCTTTAAAAAAGTCTTATCTTCGCTTGAGGAAAAAATTAAAAATAATGATAAAAAAAAATTAGTCGAACTTCTAGCTCTTTCAAAAACTGCGCGTGATCGTTGGATGTTATAAAACTTGAAATTTATGGTCCATGTTTTATCTTTTGCCAGTATTTTTTATAGTCAAATAATGGAGAGTGACTTCCTTGATGACACTCGACACAAACTGAATCAGGATTGTGCATAGCTGGTTTAATTTTACTATTGGCTAAGTGATCTAAAGCAGGTCCGTGACAGTTTTCACACTGCACATTCGCTAAATGTGGTGTTAATTCCATACTAAGGAATCCTCTTTTTCCCTCAAATTTCCTTATTGCCTCTGAAGAACTTTCTGTTGTGGTCCATGGTTTTAGGCCGACCACATGACATTCTAGGCATTCAGGATCAAAATGCTTACCTAGTTTTTCTAGTGTGGCAAAAGCGTTTGCATGTCGACTCTTTTTCCAAATGTCCATGCTTTTAGGATGGCAAGCAGCGCAAACTTGATTACCAATAAACGGAGAGTCTTTCAAATGCTCTTTCTTTAGTTCCAAATTTCTGAAAAATAATTTTTTAACAGCGTCATCATAACTCATGAATGATTCTAAAAGTTCAGGATCATCTTCTATATTTCTTCCTAGCCAAGAAACAGATAAACTCCCCGAATCGTTTTCTTGGTTAGCCAGAATAATCTTTTCATTTACATCCAACTCCACTGATAAGATCCCCTGTCCTTTGGTTGGTATCATGGGAATATCTCTAGTGTCCACCTCCATTTTCAAAACTTGATTTAGCTCATCATTATTGTTGCTTCCTGCAACAATAAGATCAAACATGTTTGACTTTTCAAATAAATTTAATTCGTGTTCATTCCCTCGAAATAATAGTATTCGAAACTGAGCTATATTTTTTTGAATTTTGTCACTCCAACTTGTTAATAATTCCTGATTAATCGGGAATATAATTGGAGAATCATTCTTATTCTGATAAACGAGAGTTGGTGATAAATAACCAAGTACTATTATTTGGTGGTTTTCATGATTGATAATTTTTAAATTCAAAAAATTAAGTTTTTTGCTTTGATTGCTAAGAAGATATGGGACTTTTGAATCAAGCCAATGCAATCCGTTTTGCCATTCATTAGGACCAACCAGAACAACTTCCGGATTCATTTTTTCTAGTGCGGAATGAATCAGCGGTATTTTAAGATCGCCCTGCTGTGAGGGTACAGGGAAATTATTACCTAGATCAAAATAAATAATCCTATTAACTGAATTGTTCTGTTTAATATAAGTCAATCTTCGTAAGAGACCTCCCATGTCGCCTTCTTCTGCACAACCGCATGGTTTTATTTCTCCCCGTAAGTCACCTGAAAAAAACAAAATTGGATTTTGTGCAAACGTAAATGTTGGAAAAATCACAAAACTCATGAAAGTAAATGCGACAATCAATTGCATATTAGTTTTCTGCAACACAAATTAATTCTCGGAATGTTACTTTCCCATCACTTTTTTCACTGTCTTCCGTGCCAAGGCTGCGTGTGTTGGCTATTGCTGAATATAATGAGTTTTCTGCGGATTCGTATGAATCAGTGTATGTTGTGGCCGGACTGTCTGTTGCGTAAACAATTCTGGCAGATTGAATCGGAAGTGATCCAAGTGCAGCCTCAATTGCATCAGATGGGTAAAGACTAAGGGTATTGTCTACAGCAGTTAACAAATCTGATGTGCTGATCAAGTTTCCACTTTTTAACTCTGTTGAAGTAGTGCTGTTGTCTGAGGCGTTTTGAACAAGTAAAAACATGACATCAAATAAAATCACTGCTAAGCATGTTTGGTCAGCCGTAGGATTATTATCTTTTGCTCCATTATCTATTTTGTCGAGTGCTTCAGTAAGACTTTTTCTTATACTGTTATCAGAGCTTATTCCAAGCTCTTCAAAATCTGAAGAAAGAGCAGTAGAAATCATCGTAAGTTCGCTTACCATTGAAACTAAAGTCAGCAGATCTCCGTCAGCTGTAATATCCTCCATGGAGTCCAATTTGTAGATAGGTCTTATCTCAGTAACGCTACCAGAAGCTTGGAGTGTTGCACATGTTGAATCTCCACTTGATGGGTCGTCTGTGTAGTTTCCATCATATGCAACACATTTAGAAAGATCCTGATTTGCGATATAATTTGAGCTACCTGCTACAACTTCGTATCGATTATATGCAGAAAGCCCTGTGCCCAATCCAGCGACACTTATTCCTTCCGTCTTTAGTTTAGTGAAAGCTGCGCTTTCTTCTGAGGTAATTGTACCGTCGGTATCATTATCAAGAATACCATAGTTTAGATAGAGAAAATCAGCTATATTGGCAAACATTGATATTTCAAGTTCATCAGTGGTTCGCGTCCTTGAACTTCCATTGCATCGGCTCGATGTTACGAATGAATTTGCACCAATTAAACATAGTGCATTTGTTATGTAACCCCTATTGCCTGTTGTGTAGTCTGTGGGAGAGCTTAGTTTTTCAATTCCCAGAGTTTTAGTCATATTGTCTGCAGCTCCAGTTTGGAGAAAGTTACTGAAAGATACGCCAGCTTGTCCCAAGTAGCCACTGCCCCTTTCATAATCTGAGCAATTGGTGTTTTCTGCAACAGATTGATACTTTTGCTCATCAAGCTTGACCTCGCAACTTTGCCCAGAATTCTGTGTGTCGGCACAGGAAAATAATGTCAAAAGCATTATAAAAAAGGTTAATATTTTGATAATGGAATTCATAAAAAAAATTTTGTTAAACTGATCAAATTTGTTATGTACTCAGTTTACAATTAAAAATTTTCATCTAATTTCTGTATTACTGAATTAATTTGGTGACTTGTAACTACGTCCTGGTCGCTAGTACTTGCTAGGATTAGGTTAGTCTCCATCGGAAAAACTGTTGCCCCTGCAAGAATTGCATTGAGATATAATCTACGCTCAAATAGTGTTTCGGCTGACTCCACTTTTTCTAACAAAGTTTCGAATAATGGCTTGGGACTTCGTTTTTGTGCTTTCAGTGAAGGATACAAAGCACTGACAAGATTCAATAAAGGTTCTAGGTCTACATCAGAACGAGTATTTTCAATTGATTTCAAGGCGCGTTCTGCTATATACGAAATGTCTCCCAGCAATCCTTTTTGCAATGCTGTAGTTACATTTTCAAGGATTATTTCTCTCCTTAGATCTCCTTCATCCGTTTCATTGAACGAAGTAAAAGCCAGGCCTAGAGCATCAGGTTCACCCGGATCAAAGCCACTTTTCTGACGTTCAAACTGTTGATGCAAAATTGCGTCTATGTGGGTTTCCAAAAAATCTATGGGTCTTTTTTTTATTCCTTCAAAAGCTTTTTCAGATAGCTGAGGTGATTTTGTTGAAGGGAACCCGTAAATTTTCACCTTTTCCCTTGAGGCACCAAGCAATTTTCTTAAATCAACTGAAATATCCTCATTCTCTGCCCATTCAGATATTTGTTCAATAAACTCGTTTGACGTTTCCTCTTGTAGTGAGAAAAGCTCTATTTCTCCTGCAAATCTAATCAATCGACCTTGAATCAGATAAGAAACATCTTGATCATCAAGGGCATCTTCAATCCATTCCCAAAGTATCAATTTGAGTTCGTCCATTTCTTCATTCCACTCTTCCCGTTCTTCAAGCGGTTCACGTTTGGTCAAAGGACCATATGCTCCTGCTTCAACTGCTTTGGGATCTGCGTTATCAGGTATACTAGCTTTTATTTCTACTCCAAGATCCCATTCTTCCTGATTTTTTCTGATATCTTCGTCGCAAATATTCTCCGGACAGTTTACCAAGGTTGGCTTTGTAAGTAATAGTCTGAGAAATGAACTTACAGTATGGTACTGAAGTTGCGGTTCAAGTCCTTCAAATTTGTTAAGCAGGTACATTAAAGCATCTTCGCGTACTTCTGGGGCCACACCGAAAATCATCATCATTCCATCATGTTTTTCTTGGAAACCCAATCTGCCTGTAACAAGATCAACAATGCTGTCAATTATGTTTAATTTTAAATGTTTTGGCCACTCAGGTTCATCTAGCACATTATTAAGTCGTGAAAGACTTTTGTCTCGAATATCTCCGTCGTCACTCATGAATGTAAAAAATGTCAAAGCACTCAGTGCCATTTCACGCTTGCCCGGCTCCTTCATATGCTTTGAAATATATCGTATCTCTCTTAAAGCACTCCGTTGATTTTGAATAGAGCTGTCATACTGATTTTTTAGTTTCTCCATAGAGGAGTTTAAATCTTGATAGTTGTCGCTTTTTTCGAATTTCAGATAAGTCAATCTACCCTGAGTTGTGCATCCACTAAAACAGATTAAAATTACTGCTAAAATAAAGAGTGAACTATAAGACATCGTATTTACAGTTTTGTTATAAATGCATCTAA
The DNA here is from genome assembly GCA_902564345.1 of uncultured SAR324 cluster bacterium. GTDB lineage: Bacteria > SAR324 > SAR324 > SAR324 > NAC60-12 > Arctic96AD-7. The sequence goes on along the minus strand of CACFAY010000002.1, from coordinate 34,025 downwards.
AAAATCGTTGAAATTTGAAGACTGGTCCTTTGGTCCATCATTTCACCAGAGTAGCCACCAATTTCTTGAGCGTATTTTGCAACATCAATTTTAAAACCAAATAAGTTCAGGGTCCATCCTGCACTATTATATGGCCCATTTCTTCCAGCCCTAATAGAAAAAAGATGATGTCCATTAAATAACTTTTTCCAGCCAATTTCAGCTCCAAACTTAATGTTTCTTTCAGTGATTGAATTCCCTGTAGAAACCAGGTTTTGTCCATCGGTTAAGTCTAGATAATCTGCGGCAAGTATTAAATCAAAACCCCCAAGTTCAGATTCAGTGCTAACTCCTAAGTTCATTGTCATAGGTACTTCTCCCGCATTATTGAAGTCTAGACCACCTATATTTTGCAGACTTATTGCAACTTTTGGATACAGGTTGTGTACTCCGTCAAAGTGATATACTATCCCGGCATCAGGGGCAATAGCGGTTTTATTCTCAAATTTATTTGCAAGTTTGGTATATTTATTTTCTTCCGTGAGTTCAATAATTGCCTCGTCAAACACGTGGAATTTTGTGTCTATTCCAGCTCTTTGAACAAGCTTGGCACCAAGTCCAACATCAAGCTGATAGTCAAGAAAACTCCATGCCATCCCACCCGCGAGACCAGCCTGCACAAATGATCTTGTTTCCAAATATGGAAAAACTGGATTCCTTACCTGAATGTCAATCAATGTATTTTGAAATAATGACCATCCAAATCTTGAATTAATATGACTCAATAGACCAACATTGTACTCAACATAAAGTTTTTTCCCCGATAGACTCCCTAGGGTAGAGCTGCTGTTACTAGAATTACTCATACTAAGAGTGTTTTCATTTACTGTAAAATTAAAACTAACGATCTCATAAATGTTATAAATAACTGATCGTAACCCTGCAGGGTTATAAAAAAATAGCATTTCATCATTCGCAACCGCTGTAAAAGCATTGCCCATTCCACGGGCTCGCAGACTTTCTCTCACAAAGGCAGGTTCTGAGGCATTTGCCAAGGGGATTAAAAAAATCCACAGGCTTAACAAGGCAGTCAGAAGTTTTTGAACTCTCAATACAGTTATTCTCATTTAAGAATGAAATATTCATGTTTCATATGGCAGCTTTTTGATAAGCAATTAAACTTTGAAGGAGACTTTAAAGTATTTTTGTGCAGATAAGATTTATTCTTATGGATATTTAAAGAGGTATGCTTGTTGATTAGATTTTTTTATCACATTGATTTAATACAGCAAAATTATCCTAATAAAATAAATTTAATTACATACTTGCACTTACATTAAAAATAATTGTGCATTTTGGTTTTAATTCACTTAGGACAGCTGAAAAAAGCGTTAAAAATTCATCTTTTTCAGTCAACTACTCAGTTTCCAACCGATGGGAGACCTGAAAGAGCCATAGCAAGTTCCTGCTCATCATAATTTCGATCTTCAAGATTACCACTGAAATACTCAGTGTATGCCTGCATATCAAAATGTCCATGTCCACATAGATTGAAGAGAATAGTCTCTGATTTACCATCACGCTTGCAACGAAGAGCTTCTTCTATTGCACCCTTCACTGCATGGTTTGCCTCTGGAGCCGGAATAATTCCTTCCTCCCGCCCAAAAGTTACACCAGCCTCGAAACATGCGTTCTGATGAAATGCATATGCCTCCAACAAATCTAATTCCTTAAGGTGGCTTATCAAGGGTGCCATTCCGTGGTATCGCAGACCTCCAGCATGGAACCCAGACGGAACAAAAGTGGAGCCAAGTGTATGCATTTTAGTTAATGGAGTCATATTTCCAGTATCACCGAAATCATAAGCATATTTACCTCTTGTTAGGGAGGGACATGCTGCAGGTTCGACTGCGACTACCCTCACATTAGAACCACCACGAAGTTTTTCTCCGAGGAATGGAAACATAAGTCCAGCAAAATTTGAACCTCCGCCTGTACAGCCAACTATTACATCAGGATAGTCCCCGGCCATTTCCATTTGCTTCAGTGCTTCTGAACCCACAATTGTCTGATGCATAAGCACATGGTTGAGTACACTTCCAAGAGAATATTTAACATCATCATTAGTTGCTGCAACTTCAACTGCTTCCGAGATGGCAATCCCAAGACTCCCTGTAGAATCTGGATTTTTGGCAAGGTATGCCTTACCAAACTTGGTTGTGTCTGATGGTGAAGCTATGCACGTCGCGCCGAAGGATTCCATCATTGCTTTTCGATAAGGTTTTTGCTGAAAACTTACTTTTACCATATAAACCTGAATTTCCAATCCAAAAATTGAACCGGCAAATGCTAATGAAGAGCCCCACTGGCCGGCTCCAGTTTCAGTTGAGATTTTCTTTACACCAGCCTCTTTGTTATAAAAAGCCTGAGCAACCGCAGTATTTGGCTTATGGCTACCCGTAGGGCTGACGCCTTCATACTTGTAGTAAATTTTTGCAGGCGTATCGAGTGCTTTCTCCAATCTTCTTGCACGATAAAGAGGGCTTGGCCGCCACTGTTTATAAATTTCTCTTACAGGTTCAGGAATGTCTATATAACGTTCAGAACTCACTTCCTGTAAAATTAGATCCATTGGGAAAAGAGGGGCTAAATCATCAGGACCTATAGGCTCTCCAGTGCCTGGATGTATAACTGGGGGAGGCGCTTTTGGAAGATCTGCTGTAATGTTGTACCAGTTTTTCGGAATTTCTGACTCGGGTAATATGTATTTAACTGTATCACTCATTATGTTCTCCTGTTTAGGTTAAATAAACTTTTTTTACTGAAGATTTACTACTACACGTCCTCTTTGATGGCCAGCAATAATCTTTTCGATTTCGGGTTCTAGATTATCCAAATCACAATCTGTTGAGAGTTTTTTAAATTGGGGGAATTTCCATTCAGAAGCAAGTTTATTCCATATCTGGCATCTTAGATTCATGGGGGTTTGGCCAGAATCTATTCCGAGCAGACTTACTCCCCGTAAAATAAATGGATAAACTGTTATAGGTAAATTAGCTGAAGCAACATTTCCTGTGGTTGCCACAGCACCTCTTTGTTTTGTTGATTTAAGTAGGGTAGCTAAGGTTGTGTCACCTACAGTGTCTATCCCAGCTGCCCAACGCTGTTTAAGTAAAGGTTTTTTTGATTCATCATTGACTACATCACGAGCAATAATTTCTTTAGCTCCTAATCCTTTAAGGAAATCAGTTTCTGAAGATTTCCCTGTTGAAGCCACTACATCATAGCCTAAATTTGAAAGAAGCAATACAGAAATGCTTCCAACTCCTCCTGTTGAACCAGTTACAACTATTTCTCCTTGTTCTGGAGTAATACCATGATTTTGCAATGCATTAACGGAAAGTGCTGCAGTGAAGCCTGCGGTTCCAAATATCATCGACTCTTTAAGCGTCAATCCTTCCGGTAAAGGTACTACCCAATCAGCAGGAACGCGAATGTATTGTCCAAATCCTCCAGAAGTATTCATTCCCAAATCATAACCGGTTACAAGAACTCGGTCTCCAGGCATAAATTTTGAGTCTGAGCTCTCAGCAACCTCGCCTGAAGCATCTATCCCGGGAGTGTGTGGATAATTTCGAGTCACTCCTCGATTACCTATGCTGGAAAGTCCATCCTTGTAATTCAGTGATGAATAATGCACACGGATAAGAACTTCTCCCTCAGGAAGATCTTCCAAAAAACGATCAGCCACTTCTCGAGTGAAAGTCTGATCATCATTTTCACTTACTACTAAAGCTTTAAAAATATTTTCATTCATATTTTATAAATATATCTAGTGTTATTTAAATTGTGTCTATTAAAATTTCTAATTCGAAAAGAATCTGAAATTTTAAAGTCTTAAATTGCAGTAACATATCTTTTATCATGATTCATTCTTATCCAATCTACATTGCTCCATTTTATTTCAAAATTATTCAGGAAATTTTGGCAACCCCCAAAATTGAGGATCGAAATCTTTTAATGATGCTAGAATTTGGCTGGGATTTTTAAAGAGGTTATGTCCCATTTCTGAATGTGGCACAACTACCACCGACATTCCTGCGGCTATTGCAGCTTCACTTCCAGCTGGTGCGTCTTCAAAAACCAAACATTCTTCAGGTTCAATTCCTATACGTTTTGCAGCAAGTAGAAAAATATCTGGAGCTGGTTTACCAAGTTTTAATTCAGGGTCATCTCCACGGATAATTTTATCGAATTGTGAAAACCATTTTTTGTGTTTTGTGTATTTTGCATCATAGATAGGAGAAGATGAACTTGTAGCAATTGCTTGTGGAATACCATGGCTAAAAAAATGGGATGTCATTTCTTTTGCACCGGGCATCGGCTGGGTATTTTTAAATTTCTCGATTAAAGTATCCTTTCTAGAATCAAGGTAATCTTGTGCTGTAATTGGTAAATCAAGACTATCTACAATTATTTTTGCTGCATCAGATGAGGGTCTCCCGATTATTGACTGCTTTAACGACAAGTCGAAAACTTTCCCATATTCACCAACAATTTCTTGAGTGACTTCAGTATAAATTTTTTCAGTATCCAAGAGTAATCCATCCATATCATAGATTAAGCATGAAATTTTGTGATTCATTTTTTCCTAAAGATGAATTTTTAACCGGAAAAGATAAAAAAATTACTATTTAATTTTGAAAAACAAAACTCAAAAGAGGCTTGGAGCATGTTTCCTTAGATCGATAGTATACTTTTTGCTATTACTAAGTTTATAGCTCACAGAATGTTTGTTTTCCCAATCAAGCTTTAGCAAGTAATTGGCATCCTTAATTGGTATGTCATAAAGACTTACTAAACCTTCCAAATCACGTTTGATCACATGCAGCCTAAAAGTATAAATTCTGTTTGTTGATTCCTGTCCATTCTGATTGACGCTGGTTACATTTTTTGAATTTGAGATGTGGTAAAAAACTGCGTGAGTTTTAGATGTAGTTACACCCGACCCAGTACGAAGATTGGGCAGCAAGGGTATTATTCTATCTTTAAAAATCCTGAACACTCTTCTTGTCCCCGAAGTCCTGTTTGAATACTGATAAAATTCAGGATCTACCTGCCAAAATCTTACATCTTCTCCTGTATTATTTTTTACAATATCAAGCCCAAAAACCCCCTTCAATCCACGATAAAGATATATATGGTTGTCAGTACCATTTACGTTTACAATGTTAATAATGACCCTCTGTGGATGGGAACCCAAAAGTTTTTTTTCAAGATAAATCCCGTTGCCAATCCTATTTTCTGGATAAATAAGGTATGGTGCAAACTCTACAACACCCCTGTGTTCAGAGTCTCTTGAGAATATTTCAACGGCTCTGGCAGGATAAACAAATGTTAGCAGCGTAATTGCTGAGTAAAAAAACAAAATCTTGTTTTTAAGCTTATTCATTGAAAATTTCGATAAATAAAAATTTATATGAAATAAATCAGTAAAATATTTTTTAGCATTATAGCAAACTAGTTAACTTAAGTCAGTGAAATTTTCTCAGAGTAGCTTGTGTCCTGCGAAGGTTAATTTAGAATATAGATTTGATTTTAATAGTAAAGTAAAAACAAAATCTTAATTTTTTAAACCTACTTTCTCTCATGTCAATATAATGTCAGGTGTCAAAGAAGAAATTCCATCTTCAAATCCATTCGTAATAGGTACTAGCGGTCATATCGATCATGGAAAAACTTCATTAGTAAAAGCTCTTACAGGAGTTGATACTGATCGTTTTGCTGAAGAAAAAATGCGCGGAATAACCATTGACTTAGGATTTGCTCATTATGAAGACGAAGATGGTAATACCATAGCCATAGTTGACGTCCCAGGTCACGAAAAATTTGTTCACAATATGCTAGCAGGGGCTACAGGAATGGATGCTGTTTTACTAGTGGTGGCCGCAGATGAAGGCGTTATGCCGCAAACCAGAGAACATGTGAATATATGCAATCTTTTAAATATTAAATCTGGCATTGTCGCCCTCACACGAATAGATCTGCTTGAAGACAGAGAAATTCTTGAAATATGCAAAGAGGAAGTTTTTACTTTACTTGAGGGAACTTTTATGGAATCCGCCCCAGTAATTACTGTTTCAGCACTAACAGGTGAAGGCTTGAAGAAACTTCGTGATGAAATTGCAAAACTTGCAAAAAAAATTGTTAATCCAGAAATAGAAAAGCCTTTTAGACTGTATGTTGACCGTTCTTTCACATTAAAAGGTTTTGGAACAGTTGTAACTGGAACTGTATTGACGGGGTTTTTAAGCCATAACCGGAGGCTTGTTCAGTATCCGCAGGTCCGTGAAATCCGCATTAGAGGAATGCAGTCTCATGGAACTGAGGTAAAAGAGGTTAAAGCAGGGCAAAGGGTTGCACTTAATTTAACCGGAATTACCAAGGAAGAAGTATTCCGTGGTAATCAGCTGGCAGATCCTGAATCATTGCTTTCTGGATATATGATAAATGCATCATTGTCTTTATTGAAAGATGCTTCAACTCCTTTGAAAAACAGGACACGAGTAAGACTTCATCTTGGTACTCAGGAGCTTATAGGCAGGATTATACTTTTGGAAGGAAAATCTTTGTTGCCAGGAGAAACTGTAATGGTTCAGTTTCGTGCTGAAAGAATTTTAAGTGGCAAATACGGTGACAGATTTATCATAAGAAGTTTCTCGCCAATGAACACCATTGGAGGAGGAATTATAATTGACCCTTCTCCAAGTAAATCCCGAAGAATGCAGCAGGATCTTTCAGTGAGGCTCGGGCGATTGATGGATGGTGATGAATATGTACGCTCTGAAGAAGTAATATATTTGCGGTCAGTTCGAGGAGTTTTTCATTCAGAATTTCAGGTTCGTACAGGTCTTTCAGAAAAAGATAGTTTAAAAATTTTACAGATCCTGCAAGAAAAAGGTCAGGTTCTTTGTATAGACTCGGTCTCAGGCCGCTATTTGCACATAGATCATATAAAGCGAATTGGAAAATTTATTAGCAAAGTTTTAAAAAATCATCATCAAAAATTTCCAGAACGCGAAGGAATTACACATGCTGAGCTATCAGGGAAAATGTCTTTGATTTTTACAGAAAAAGAAATAGAAAATTTGTTAATATATTTGTGTGATTCAGGCATTATATTAAATAAGGGTAAGTATTTTTTTCTGGAATATCATCAGGTAAAAATTTCTCAAATCCTTCAAGAAAGTTTGGTAAAGTGTCTTCAAATCATCAAAAATGGTGGATTTCAACCAATGCGAAAAACCAGATTACTAGAAGAAATGGGGGTGTATGAGAAGGATGGAATAGAATTGCTTAAATTCGCCACTCATACCAAAAAACTTGTACGTATATCTGAGGATTTATACTACAAGCCAGAACAAATTCAAAGAATTTTGACAATCCTACGGGAATTTTTTGAGAAAAACCCAGATATAAATGTTATCCAGTTTAAAGAATTAATAAAAGTTTCAAGAAAATATGCAATTGATTTGTTGGAGTATTTTGATACCCAAAAATTTACAATTCGTAAAGATAATATCCGTGTTGCAGGAAAAATATTTGATTTAGAAAATTAGGTTGCAAAATGCTATTTGATCCAGTCAAGGTATTTAAAATTTTGCTGATTTTATTGTTTGTTTTTTGGTACTCCTTTGGAGTTAAAGGATTAGCTTTTTCCCAAAGCCTTTTAAGTGACCGAGTATGGTTGGAAGAGAATATAAAATACTTAATTGCAAAAGATTTTAGTGAAAAAAATACTTTTTCTAGATTCCTTAAAATGATAAAAGCTCCTTCAATTCCTAATAAATCCGTTTCCAGTCCAGTTACATTTGAAAAAATGGAATTATTATTCCCAATAGAATTACCACCTATACGGTCTTTAACTCAAATGCAAACGGATGATTTGACATACGAAACTTTAGCATCGCTATCAAATCCAATATTTCCATGGGATACCAGAATTGAAAAAAACACTATAGACTTAGAAGTTGATTTACATCAGCAAGGTCGAGATTGGAAAAATAATGAAGTTATTAATTTTAATAAAAAACCCGTGGCTGAAATTGAAGAAATGATATTTTCAGATCCTAAAGCTGCAAGGGAAAAATATTTGGAATATGAAGACTGGTTAAAAATTGAGGACAGAGTTAGATTGAAAGTTCAACTGCTCTATCAACTTAATAAATGGGCTTCTGCAGAAAAACTAGCAATTGCTTTTTTGAAAGAGCGCCCCAGAAGCTCCGTAGTACCATTTATATTTTATTATTTAAATAAATCGCTTCATTCTCAGAAAAAGACTTTAAATCAGGATAACATTTTGCGTGATCGTGCACTTAGTGAATTGAGTGCCAAGCAACGAATTGAGTTAGTTCTCATGTTTAGTAGGGAAGCAGAGTCAAAGGGAGAAATTCTAAATGCTATACAATATCGACTTGAATTGTTAAGTAATTCAGAAACTTCAGATGAAGTAGATCTGGATAAGATATCCTTTTTGATAAAGTCAATTCAGTCGCCAGAACAGTTAAGAATATTGTTATTGAATTATCCAGATTCAAAATGGCTTAGAGAGCAAATATTTGATATTGAATTTGATCTATTTTCAAAGCAACGTCGTTACATTGAGGGCTTAGTAATATTAGATCAAAGACTTAATTTAGCCCGCGAAATTGGTGATGAAAGCCAATATAAGAGGCTAAAGAAAATACAGGAAAGCTTCGTTTTAGCTTTGAATATAAAACCTAGACGGATTGGAGTTATTCTCCCAATGAGTAGTTCAAACGTAAAAATAGTCCGTTTAGTTCAGGAGACCTTGAATGGTTTACGGTTGGCTCTTTATTCAAACAAAATAAATACATTTAACGATAGTTTTCAAAACTCAACCTTCCTTGAAAAGACAGTCACAGAAAATTCAGCCAAGGGATCTGATAATCGCTTGTCTGAGCAGTTGGTGGATTCATGGGAACTTATAATTCGAGACTCCCATCTGGATTCAGAGAAAACAAAAAATGCTATTCGAGAACTGGTGCAAATTGAGAAGGTAGTTGCCATAATTGGTCCTCTAGCAAGGAAAACCTCTGAAGCGGCGGCGACTGAAGCAGAGGCGTTAGGAGTCCCATTAATTTCCCTATCTTTAACTGACAGTATTCCCGAATATGGGGAATATATTTTCCGTAATAATCAAAGCTGGAAGCAAGAAGTAAAAAAATTGGTAGATTATGCAACTGATAAGCTGCAAGCTTGTCGTTTTTTGATACTTTATGCAAAAACGCGTGAGGGACGTCAAAAAATGAGGCATTTTTGGAATGCAGTAGAGCAAAAAGGATGTGATGTGTTAGCAGTTGAAGGATTTAAACATGAAGGTCAAAAGAGCCTAGTAAATGAGTTTGATACTTTTACAGGAAAAATTAAACGTTTAGCAACAAAAGATAAAAATATTTTAAAGGAGCTGAAAGAGAAAGAGGATCCTGTTCACAATTTTGATGCCTTGTATGTGGCTGTAGGAGCAGGAGGAGTAAAAAATTTAAGACTCATTTTACCTTATAGTGCAGTATATAAAATGAGAAATATCAATTTTCTTGGTGACAGCGGCTGGAATGATTCAGCGCTTCCTTTTTCACCAGGAGTAAGTGGTGTGAGAAAACCAGTATTTGTGGATAGTTTTTTTCTTGGAAGTAAAACGAAGATGATTGGCCAACTGAAAAGGATTCATGAACAAATTCTTTATCGCCATCAAAACTATATCGGTCCAAGCTCATATACTGCTCATGCCTTTGACACTCTATTAATTTTGATGCAACTTTTAAATGATGAGAGCAATCAAAGTCATCGGAATTTGAAGGACGCACTAATTAAAATGAAAAGCTTTCAGGGCGTAACAGGAAAATTAAGTTTTGATGATAGCGGTGAAGCTATAAGAGAAATACATTTATTGACATTGAACAGAGGAAAAATACAACCACTAAATTGAGGTAAATATTTTCTTTTTTACCTTATTTTGAATAATCTACAAGATCAGTCTAATCTATTTTACGAAAAGAGATTCAAGGTCCTTGAAGGGTACCTGTTCTGGACTTAACTTTTGTTGTGTTTGGATATCCTCTACTGATTCACTGTTTTCTTCAAGGTTGGGTGTCAATTTGTTAGAAATGTCAGAGTTTTCTGAAATCAAATCTTCAATTTGATTCCCCATACGTTTTTCTGGACGGATTACCTCATGAAAATTTCGCTTCGGGGGATTATTTATTTGAGGTTTTTGATCTTCTAGAGGTTCCTCAACCAAATCAGCAACTTGTCTTAAACGGTAACTGTATTGCCTGCTAACCTCGAAAAGCCTTCCTCCGGGAATACATTCTGGACTGTCTTGGAACGAAGCAAAATCATCTACAACTATCGCCTGTTTAAGTGCTTCAGGACTCAAGTATACTAACATTGTAGAAGACTCAGTCTCTGGCATTTCTTCTTCATGCGGCTCGAATTTGAACCATTTCATGATTTTCCTTTTAAAAAATTTTTCAAATGTAGTTTTGTCTTGATTCTATAATAATAAACCTGCGAAAAACATGCCAATTATTGCTAAGTTATATCTTCATTTTCTTAATTAGTATTATGTATAATTGTCAGTGATATCCAAGCGGTTTTGAAAGGCAGAAACCCAAGCCTTTTCATAGTTTAGAAGTTTTTCTAGACGTCTTTCTAATGATAAAGTCCCGGATTGGGGACGCATTATCTGGTGAAGTATGAATCGCAATATTGTATTTGGATTTTCGAGACAAAAAAGCAAGAATTTAATGGAATTTTGGTTCATATTATTTTTATAAATTAACCAAAGCAGCTTAACGATGTGAAAATAATTTATACCTAGGGCGCACTGTTTGTCAACGTATCCCAAAATTGATTTTGTATAGTTTTCTGGATTGAAACCTTGAGTCAAACCAGTTGAATTTGCATCATCCTGATAATAAATCAGGGTCAAAACGAAAGATATGAAATAGCTCCATGCTCTTTCAAATTCATTTAAGGGAATCATCATTCTTGGCTCACCCTTATTCGCTTCGGTATTGAAAACTGTTTGTTCGCTCATGTCAGCTATAATTCCAAGCACGCTTTGTGAGGTTTTGATTTCTGTGCTGTGATATTTTAGAATTTTCAAAATTCTTTCAAGTCGCTTTATTGTCTCGTTTTTATTAATAAATTCATTATTTGAGTTATTAATATCAAGTGTCAATAAATTTAGGCTATGAAGTGCTAAGTATATTTTTGAATATATGGATTCGGAATAATTTTTTTCCATCTTTTTTACAGTTTTTGACCAATATTTAAGTGGTGTTCCTTTAGGAATCATTTTTATAAGAATAAGGGGAAATGTCTCTCGTAAATCTTTTAGTTCTTCTGCACAGCCAATTTCAGGCACGTAAAACTGTATTATTTTTTTTTCTTTTCTCAATTGTTGCATTTTAGAAAGAATTTCTTTTCTTATTCCTTTGAGTTCTGAGTCTTCTTGAAAATTATTTAGCTCGGTGTAAAGTTCCTCAATAAAACCGGTGAGTGAAGTAATTTCTTGAAATTTGTTTTGCACTGAGCGTAAATAATGTTTGTTATATTTTTTTTCAAAAGTCTCATATTCTCTTGTCTCATGTGGTAAAATATAATGTAATTGTGAGTTAAGTTTTTTAACATGCTCTATCATTATGTTAATTATTTTCTCAGGATTTTTACTCATGGAATCCATAAATTCAGAAAAAATTAAGTCGATTATTTTAACATCCTCCTTTGTAAGCAGTTTTTCCTGCCACTTTTTTCTCCATTCACTTATTAGTTGCTTGCGTATTTCATTCCCCTTTTCTTCAACGGTTAATCTGTAAGACTTTGCTATTTTTTCGCAATGGTTATAAAAGGTTTCAGAAGATAAATTGAGTTTTGAAGCTAGATCTAGTATTTCCGGTATTGCTGCAGTTGTCTTTTGACCTAAATTTGAGTTTTGTCGGTAAAACTCCATAGGCAGTATTTTTTCATTTAAGAAAATATTCCCATACAATTTTGAAAACAAATTGCGAGTGATGTTGATAACAGTTTCTGCAGTGTCAATTATTTGAGGAAGAATTATTATTACTATGAAGGAACGTGAGGTGCTGATATATTTTATTTTGGATGCAGGGAGTAAAACATTTGCAGCCAAATTTGTGCCTTCTTCGACTTCGTATGATTTCTTATCAACAAAGCGCAGTAAATGTTCATTAGCATTAATATACATTCCATACTTTTCAGGAAAATCTAAAATTTTCTTTAGTTTCCCACACAGATAAGATTTGATTTCTTCAGGAATTGATTCCGAAAATTCTATCTGGAAAATTTTTGATGCATTTAATTGCTCTTTTTTCCTGTCATACTCCTTCAGCGTAGATTCACTGATTGTGCGTCTTTTATGATCTAGACGCTCTTCTAAAAAATTTTCTATGCTGTCAAAGGACTTCATTTTTGTTTTCCCTTGAAGTGTCTGTTTAACGACCAGAAATCAGTGTTTGAGAACAGATGCTATGGCTTCGTTCCATTCTCTTAATTCACGGGGACCTTCTAGGGAGGTTTTTAATTCTATTAAATCATTGAATTTTTTATCCTCTAGGTCAACATTAGGATACCTCCTTCGCAAGTATCCCCAAAGATTCAAGAAGTTTTCTTCTATCAACCAGTCGTCATCTTTTGTCTTAAATTCAGCTTTTGGTTGTTCAGTAAAAGGATAGAAAACTTTCTTCATTTAATTTCTATAAAACTTTGTTTAATATTAAAATTTGAAAAAAATAAAGCTTTCAAAAATTGGTAATATTCTCTCAATAATGATGCAATTTTTTTTTCGTACTATGTTATATGTAGCAATATTTTTGCCTGATGTTCAAATTAGGTATTGGCAATTTTCAATTTATGTGGAAGAAGTAAAGTTAAAATACTGTATATACAAAGAAAATTATTTTGCTACTCATGTGACATTTTTTTATATTAATCCTTAATTTTAGTGAAAATTTTATTCCTGATGTCTTTTAAATAAAAAAAAGTGAGAAAAAAGTTAGGAATTAAATCATACTTATTCTTTAATCTTTATTATAAATTTAGGTGAATTTTTCTTTTTTTGAATATTGGATCAACTGTGTTGTTTTATTTAAAAAATAATCAAATAAAAAAATGAATTGTAATAGGCTGCTGAAGTAATTATGCAATTAATCCTATTTTGGATTGTAGCAAAACAGTATGAATGTTATCTATAATCATAAAAAATTTTAGCTTATCTATATGAAATACTAGAAAAGGACTCTCTTATGAAAAATCAGATCATTTCAATTGAAGCGATGGAAATATTGGATTCCCGTGGGAACCCTACAATTCGAACAAGGGTAAGCTTGGAAAACGGTGTTTGTGGAGTTTCTTCAGTTCCTTCTGGAGCATCAACTGGAGAAAACGAGGCCCTTGAACTTCGTGATGGCGACAAGAAGCGTTACGGTGGAAAGGGAGTGCTAAATGCAGTTGACAACGTGAATAGCAAAATTGCTCCGGAACTTTTAGGAATGACTCCTGACAAGCAGGATGAAATTGACAGGATGATGCTTGAGCTTGACGACACTTCTACAAAAAGTAACTTGGGAGCAAATGCTATTCTAAGTGTCTCAATGGCCGCCTCGGTAGCGGCTGCAATGTCTCAAAAAGTTCCTCTTTACGTTTATCTGGGAAGAGTCTCAGAGCTTAGACTGCCAGTGCCTATGATGAATATAATAAATGGGGGAGAACATGCTGATAACAGTGTTGATTTGCAGGAATTCATGATAATACCATCTGGGGCGTCCTCTTTCCGGGAAGCTCTTCGATATGGTGCGGAAACATTTCATGCACTGAAAAAGATTTTGCAGTCAAAAGGTTACGCAACTAGTGTAGGAGATGAAGGTGGTTTTGCTCCAAATCTTGAAAGTAACGAAGAAGCTTGCGAAGTTATTATCGAAGCAATTCAATTAGCAGGTTATGAGCCAGGAAAAGAAATATTCATGGCAATTGACGCAGCAGCTTCTTCATTTTGTAACCAAGGATCTTATATTTTTCAGAAATCCGGATCAGGTACAAAAAGCTCAACAGATATGATGGAATTTTACGGAAGCTTGGTAGAAAACTATCCAATAGTATCAATAGAGGATCCCATGGATGAAAATGACTGGGAGGGTTTTTCTGCTATCACAAAAAAACTTGGTGATAAGATTCAAATTGTAGGAGACGACTTATTTGTTACTAATACAGATTTTGTTAGCAAGGGTATAAGTAAAAAAGCTGCCAATGCAGTGCTAATTAAACTTAATCAGATAGGAACCGTTTCAGAAACTTTGGCTACAATTCGGCTTTGCCAAAAAGCAGGATGGAATTACATTATTTCACATCGAAGTGGAGAAACTGAAGATACATTTATGGCTGACTTTGCTGTTGCAATGGCAGGTGGACAGATCAAAACAGGTTCGGCTTCACGTAGTGAACGTATTGCAAAATATAACCGCTTGCTGGAGATTGAATCTGAAATAGGTGAATCAGCAAATTTTAGTATCTGATATTTTTAACATTGAAACAATTTAAGCCTTCCTTAAAATTCAGAGAAATTATTCTTGAAGTCTATTCCTTTGAAAAATACTTCTGAAGATTCCAGACGCATACTTAAACGCGCAGGAACTATTACATTTTTCACTTTTCTGTCACGAGTATTGGGTGCAGTCCGTGACCTAGTGATTGCACATGTCTTTGGAGCTGGATGGATTACTGATGCTTTTGTGCAGGCATTCACGATTCCGAATGTTTTGAGGCGACTTACTGCAGAAGGATCAATGACTCTGGCTTTCCTTCCTCTTTATACCGAAATACGTGAAAAAAATGATCCCCATACTGCAAAGAAATTTGCTTCAAAAACTTTGGGACTTGTGCTTGGGATGACTACGATTTTAACGGGTCTTGGCATGATATTCAGTCCCCAACTTGTTTTTCTTTTTGCTGCAGGTTTTGCATCAAGTCCTGAAAAGTTTCAACTAACAGTTATTCTGACACGGATAATGTTCCCTTACTTGATTTTGGTTTCGTTGGTTGCATGGTCTATGGGTATTCTCAATGCTGAAGGGCGTTTTGCCGCCCCAGCAGCAGCACCGATTTTTTTGAATGTTGGAATGATAGGAGCAGCTTTTGTAATATCACCTTTTCTGGAAAAACCTATTATAGGTATTGGAGTTGGAGTTCTTTTAGGAGGGATTATACAAATTTTTCTTCAAATACCATCTCTGATACAGGTGGGTCAGTCAATCACTCCGAGAAATTTTTTCAATGACCAGCACATCCAAAGATTGTTGCGCTTACTAGGCCCCTCATTAATTGGTGTTGCTGTATATCAGATTAATATTATAGTACTTCGTAACATTGCGAGTTTCCTGCCCTCAGGACAAGTAACACATTATTATAATGCCAGCAGGCTTTCTGAACTGACTCTGGGAGTGTTTGCTTTTGCAATCACTACAGCAGCATTCCCTGAATTAAGCAAGCACACTTCTGATACAAATTGGCAGAAAATACGCAGCACAATTTGCTTCACTATGGCCACGACTTTTTTGGTGGTAATACCTGCTAGTATGGGACTCTTATTTGCGGCAGAGCCTATTGTCTCGATGCTCTATTTTCATGGAGAATATAAATGGAGTGATGTTCAAAATACGGCACTCACTCTACAGGCTTTAGCTTTGAGCATCCCTGCGGTTGCTCTAGTTCGGCTAAAGACATCAGTCTTTTTTTCACTCAAAGACAGCTCTACTCCGGTTAAAATTTCAATTATTAGTATTGTGGTGACAGGAATATTAGGGTGGTGGTTTAGTCAGACCTTGGAAATTTTTGGACTTGGTCTGGGGCTTGTTGCTGGTACATGGTTTCAATTTTTCCTGTTGCGTTTGTTTCTACTGAGGCAACCCGAACTTCGCAAAAGTTATATCCCTCTTCGTTCAACACTCCTTTTTTTGTTTGCTTCCGGAGGAATGTCCATCTTCATATGGCAGTTCGGAAAGTTCGGATTATGGGAGCAGGGACCGTTTCTTCTTCAAAACTGGATAGTATTTGCAGGCTTATTGGTTGGTTCTACTTTGATTTATCTACTATTATTACTACTTTTAAGAGAAGATCATGCAGTTAGAATTTCCATACAACTGAAGTCAGAAATGAAAATTTTTAAATCTAAGAATTAGTCTATTTTAAATCAACACTTTTTGTAAGACTGCAAATTTTCACTAGCGCACTCCTATCTTATCAAGATTTAACTTGGAACTAAATTACCAATTTTGCAGTAAACCGAGGAAAACTAGACCTTCCAGCATAAGATAACCTGCGAAGATCATAAGCATTAGGCTTAGCAACTGCATGATGCGTCGGTACAAATATCCTTGCATAAAATCTCTGGATTCCCCAGTGGCAATTGCGACAATCAATTTCACTCCTATTAGGCCAAGGTAAAAACTCAAAAGAAAAATGATACCAGTACCTAAATTTTGTTGAAATGATCTTACCATAAGGGGACCCCCTACAGTAAACCAAAATAGGTAAGGATTTGGGTTTGCGAGGTTAGCAAATATTATTTCTTTTAATAGCAGCGGATGAGGAGTGCAATTGTGGAATTCTGAATTGGTGGCACGTATGCTTTTGATCCCCAAATATAATAGGAAAATAGAACCAATTATGGAAATTCCACCCAAAAGCATGTTCATGTTGGTAATTTTAGTGAAAAGCAGTCCCGAAGTCACCACAATAGGAACGTCTGTAAGAAAAGGAATGCATGCTACTTTAAAACCAGCATGTTTGCCATGACGAAGAGTCTCTGAAATGATCAGCAGTAGCATAGGTCCGGGTGCAAACCCCGATGGAGCTCCAAGCAGCAACCCTGCTGTAAAAACTACCCAAATACTTTCAATCACCCAGAAGTTTCTTGATCAAGACATTCAGGATCAAGCGTCATCCTTCCGACACGAGTAACTGGACCTCTCATGGAGATACTATAATCTTCATTGACTTTGATATCAATTTCCCCGCCAGGCATTAGAACCACAATATTTCTTTCACATAAACCAATCCTATGCGCAACTGCTGCGGCAGCACAACTGCTGGTTCCAGAGGCAAGTGTATAACCAGCACCACGTTCCCAAATTTCTATTCGGATTTTACCACGGTCTATTACTTCAAGAAACTGCACATTTGTTCGGTTTGGGAAATTTTGGTGGTTTTCAATGAAGGGGCCAATTCTTCGGACTTCCTCGGGAGTTTGTTCTCCATTCAGCACGACACAGTGAGGATTACCTATTGTTAGGGCGCAGAATTTTAGTTGCTGACCATCTATATCTATTTTTTCGTTCAACACCTCTCTGTTTTCGCCTGCAACTGGAATTTGATCACTTTGAAAACTGACTTTACCCATCTCAACTGAAACATTTGATCCTGAATTCTCTACAATTGCAGTTGCAAGTCCTCCCGATGTAATTATATTAAATTGAGACTCATTAACATACTTTTGCTCCCAGAGAAACCGTGCGAAAATTCGCAGTCCATTACCACTTTTTTCAGCAATACTTCCGTCTGGATTAAATATTTTTAGATTGAAGTGTTTTTCAGAATCGTATTTGGTACCAACCAAAATTCCGTCCGCACCCAATCCGAAATTACGATTACATATTTTCCGAACTTTTTCAGAAGTAAGAGAAATCATTGGGGAATCATTTTTCCCAGAATCCAGAACAAGATAATCGTTTCCCAGCGCGTGATATTTAAGAAATTTCATTATTATTGAGGAAATTGTGAAAAACTAAATTTATGACAACAGGTGATCTTTTTTTCCCAACTAATTACGTTTAAAAAAAATTAACCTTTAGAATTAAAAAACACTATTTAGATTCATAATTTTGTAATTTTCTTTGATACTTCTTCTGTAGTAATGGGTTTGTCTAAAAGTTCACCATTGCTAAGACGCATCATAACTCCATCTTCAGTCATATAAACTTTCATTGGATTCCCTCTTTCGTCTAGTATTTCCAAAGCATAAGTCGCCTCTCCGTCTAACATATCCGGAATTACTTTTACATTTTCCGGAGCGTCGTCCCCCATTACATTCCATAGAGATTTAACTTCGTTATATTTGTTTTCCAAATGCCTGAGTTTTTTGTTCAAATCATCAATGGAAACAAATTTTTCAAGATTGCCCTTCCAAAAAAGAAACAAAGATTTTGCCTCTGAAAAAACAAATACAGTATTTTTACCTATTTCTTGTAGGATATTGTTTGCTATGTTTTCTAATATTTCCGGTGGGGCTGTTATCATCTTCTTAAGTCTTTCATTTGATTCAAGGATTGGTATATCTGATTCAAATCCATTTAGCATGTCATCCATATTAATATCTGACAAATCATTGGATGGAGGACTGTTTGTGGAAATTGTTTCTTTTGTAGGCACAAATTTAAGATGTTTTATTATGTCTTCATTTTGCTTAATACCTTGATATTGTGATATAAATATTAATATTAACCCCAAACTTGAAAACAAAATAGCAGCTAGTAAAATTTTTTGTGACCGTTGGGTGGAGGTTTTTTCCTGTTTATATTTTCTAAAATCATGAATATCATGATTTTTTGAAGTTGGCTTTGTTTGTAATTTTATTTCCTCTGAAATAATTGGTTCGGGAAAATATGGTTGCAATTCCTGCATTAGCTGATCATTTCTTTTCTGTACAAGCTTTACTCTTTCAATTAATTCAAATCCATGCGTTTTTAGGTATATTTTTCTTAATTCTTCAACAAGAAATTTTACCCCAGCATGGGTTTCAACATTATAATTATTCTCCCTGTTTATTTTTCCTCCCCGAAAATGCTCACATTGACGAAGTATTTCAACCTCAATTGCTTTAGTGCTGACACGAAGTGCATGCCAGGCTTCCCGCGAAAACATAGGAGGGGACTCAGGAGATTCAATTTTTTCTTCTGAATTATTTGTCTTAGTTGAATCTTGCTTCGGTTTGATAGACTTTTGATTGTTTTTTAGGGCCTGTTTTTTTCTAATTTGGAATAACTCCCACTCTTTCTTATAGTTTGTCCAAAGTTTTTTGAAATTAACCCAGTTATTTCTCAATTCACGATTATGATCAAACATTTTGTTGAATAATGGTGCAATTTCAGGAAATAATCGGGGATCTTTTTTACGAAGTAATGCAGACATTTTCTTCATCTGATCCATTTGTTTCTCAAGATGCATTGAATCCCTGTCTAAATGTTCCCATTCAGCGTTTGTCAAGGGCCTTTTCCAGTGTTCTACGACTGGAAAAATCAATAGTTCCATTCTGACAATGTCTACAAAAATACTGTTTAAATCTATTTTTTTAGTGTCTGATACATGTGTATGAATTTGTTGACGCAAAATTTGCCATGCTTGTTTCATATTTTTGGACTTCTGCTCATTATTTGTCAAAAGCATAAAATCCTCGAATTGGTCTCCTGAAATTGGAACAATTGTTGATGAAGCCATAATTATGTGATGGTTAAAAAATATTCGAATAAAATAACTTAGTATGCTTTGCAAAACTCGTACTTAGTTAGCATATAGCACAATTTAAGGAGTATGATGGAGTTAGAATTATATTTGACTTTGATCACATTTTAAAGTAGGATATCCAATGCAGCACTAAGTTGGTACTGTTTCAAGGCGTGCTGTACGTTTACAGTTGGAAAGTGACAGATGTAAACTCGCGGAATGGTGTGCGCACAAATAGATTGTTAAAAACTAAATAAGGTGTAGTAATGAAATTCAAAGTTGTCTCCTCAGATACCGAAAGTACTGAATACTCAGCTTCTGACCCAAAGGGAAGAATTGATCAAATGCTTACAGGAAGCCCAGTATTTTTATTTATGAAAGGGACTCCCGATTCTCCTCAGTGTGGTTTTTCATATAAAGTAACAGATATATTGAAATCATGGAAAGTCCCTTTTCAGTCATTTGATGTCTTATCAGACGAAAGCATCAGACAAGGAATCAAAGACTACGCAAACTGGCCTACAATCCCTCAGCTTTATATTAATAAAGAATTTGTTGGTGGCTCTGATATCGTGGATGAAATATCCAACAACGGAGAGCTTGGAGATTTACTAAAGGAAGCATTTCCTGACAAAGAATTTAATCCACCACCACCACCAGCTGAAGTACAGGAAATACCAGCTATAGAAGCGGTAGAAATTTTAAAGAGTAATCCAGATATTCGCCTGCTGGATGTCAGAAGTCCTGAGGAACGTGAGCGAGCTTGCATTGAAAATTCCTTATTACTTGATCAGGAAATGGTTGAGGAAATGCTAGGATCATGGGACCCAGAGTCACCATTAATGTTTTACTGTCATCTGGGTCAAAGAAGCAGGCAAGCTGCTCAGTATTTTACTTCACAGGGCTTCCAACAAGTTTATAATATATCAGATGGTATTAGTGGCTGGTCAAGCAATGTAGACTCATCAATCCCAAAATACTGAAAATTTATCTGTTTTAAAAAGGCTCGCTGATTATGGGCAAAGAGAAAGAACTTCCTGCGATTATACTTACTGAGAGGGCAGCACAGGTTTTCAAAGAATCATGTGAAGCTGAAGGACTTAGTTTACAAAAAACATTTTTGCGAATTGGTGCTAAACCAGGAGGGTGCTCGGGTTGGAAATATGAACTAGAATCAAACTCACCAGAAGATATTGGACCAAATGATATTCAAATGCTTTCAAATAATGTCTCGGTAATTGTGGATCGAGAAGAACTCACAGAAATTTTGGGACCAGTTAGAATTGACTATTCAGATAAAAACCTAGTTGAGCAGGGCTTTATCTTTGAGCAACTGATAAATGGACATCAGTGTGGTTGTGGTGAATCTTTTACTCCAATAAGAGATCTAAGAAACGGATAGTTGATGTCCCAGTTTCTGGAATGGCTAGCTGATGCGTGCTGCTTTGGGCTGTTTTTGTATAAATGGATCATCATTTCAGCTGTAGTGCTGACTTGGGTCAGTGCAGATCCTCACAACAGGCTGGTACAGTGGATTGGTAGAATAACACAGCCTTTATGGGTTTGGTGCGAAAACTGGATGCCGGTTATGATGGCACATTTCAGTGCTTACGCCTCAATCCTAGTTGTGATATTTGCGCAAATTGTTCTGCCTGCTGAAATACGTTCGTTAAATTTGTTGTTTCACGGTCTCACGGATACACAAGGCTTATTGTTTCAGACGGGAGGGCACCTTATCCAGGGAACTACTATTGTCTTGCAGAGCCTGCTGTTTTTCTTCATGTTTGTGCTGATAATATGGTTTGGTCTTACGTTGGTAAATCCATCTTTAAGCAACCCATTGGTACGCATCATTCATGTACTTGCCGACCCCCTAATAACTCCTCTTCAGCGATATCTGCCTCGTACAAGGATAGACTGGTCACCATTAGTTGGTGTAATACTATTCTACTTTATAAGCTCAACCATAATTTCACCTATTAGTTATTATGGAAGTAATCTTTCATTTCCAGTATCTATCTGCGTTTATTAAGATGATGCTTTTAGCATTACATATTGTGGCTATAGGAGTTGTAGTTGGAGTAACTGCATATATTGCTTATGGTATTGGTAAAAAAGATGGGCTCAATTCTGTAGAAATTAAGTAGCAGTAATAATTAAGTTATTATTTTTTGAATTGAATTTGAAAATTGTAAAATATTACAAATTATCAAGACGAGCTTGGATTGATGCTGCATGGCAAAAAAGTTTTTCTTCCTCTGCAAAACGAATGATCTGCTCTCCTTGGTTTTTAAGACGTTCAGCAGAATAACTGATAACAGAACTTGTTTTCATAAAGTCCTGAACCCCTAATGGTGAAGAAAATTTTGCACATCCTGAGGTTGGCAAGGTGTGATTTGGTCCGGCAAAATAATCACCTACAGGTTCAGGGGAATTTGGACCAAGAAAAATTGCCCCTGCGTTTCGAATCCGGTAAAGATCATCAAAGGGGTCTTTTGTCAGGATTTCAAGGTGTTCTGGTGCAAATTCATTTACCACTTCAAATATTTCTTTCAGATCCTTCACAATAATTATTGCGGAACGATTATTAAATGAAGCTTCAATAATTTCTTTTCTAGGCATTTTGGGGACCAGTTCTTTTATGCGTTCTGATACTCTTTTTGCCTGTTTATCTGATGTTGTTACTAGAAAAGCTCCTGAATCAGGGTCATGTTCAGCCTGTGAGAGCATGTCTCTTACAAGATAATCTAAAGGAATATCTTCACGGTCAGAGACAATCATAATTTCACTTGGTCCCGCAAGGGAGTCAATTCCAACCTTTCCATAGACCTGTCTTTTAGCTTCAGCAACATAAGCATTGCCAGGGCCGGTAATTTTGACAACTTTTTCAATGGATTCTGTCCCATAAGCAAGCGCACCAATTGACTGTGCTCCACCAACAGCATAAAGCTCGTTTATACCCATAAAAGCTGCGGTGGCCATAACCAAATGGTGCGGCAATCCAGAAGGTCCAGGTGGAGAAACAAGAGCAATTCTATTTACTCCAGCAATTTTAGCAGGAATTACATTCATCAGTAAGGTTGATGGATAGGCAGCACGACCTCCCGGGATATAAATTCCTACACTATCAACAGGTGTAACTTTCCAGCCCAAAACAGAACCATCTGAACTGAAATCTAGTTGGCTATCAGTTTTTTGACGCTTGTGAAAACTCATTATATTATCTGCTGCTTGCTTCAGAACAAGCAAAAGATCGTCTTCAATATTTCCTAATGCTTCTTCCAGAGCGTTTTCTGGAACAAGCCAAAAATCAGGAATGACCTTGTCAAATTTGGCAGTATATTCTCGCAAAGCAGCATCACCATTTTTGCGCACCTTTGTTAAAATTTCCTGTACTTTACTCGTAACTTTAATATCCTCCCCAACATCAATCGAATTTGAAAAAGATTTAAGTCCATTGAAGATTTTGACTTGCATTTTATTGGTGTGAATTTAAAGTTTTTTCTGATTTTAGAGATTTTAAGAAGGATCTTTTTAAAGAAAATATAATTGGGAAGATAGAACAATTAAGCAATTAGACGCCCTGCTTCTTGAAATTCCACAGAAACAGTTTTGGAAATTCCTGGATCTTCCATCGTAACTCCATACAATATGTCCCCAATTTCCATAGTTTTTTTGTTGTGGGTTATAAGAATGAACTGTGCGTTCTGTGTTAAGCTTTTTATCAGTCTGTTGAAACGTACTACATTCACATCATCAAGTGGAGCATCAACTTCGTCAAGCAAGCAAAAGGGACTTGGTTTTACTAGAAAAATTGCAAATAGCATTGAAATTGCCGTCAACGCCTTCTCCCCTCCTGACAGTAAATTAATGTTTTGGAGTTTTTTACCAGGTGGTTGCGCCATTATTTCAATGCCTGCGCTAAGAAGGTCCTCAGATTCCGTTAGCAAAAGTTGTGCTTCTCCTCCTTCAAATAAAGTTGTAAAAACACTTTTAAAATTTTCATTTACCTGATCAAACATTTCTTTGAATCTCCTGCGGGATTCAATGTTTATATCCTTTATAGTTGCTTTTAAATCCTCCATTGCTTTTTGGAGATCTTCAGATTGAGTATGCAAAAAATTAATCCTTTCTTGGAGTGCTTCATACTCTTCAGGTGCAGCAAGGTTAACTGCTCCCATTGAGTTTAATCGAGCTTTAAGTGAGCGAAGTTCTTGCCCCATTTTACTATGATCTGCTGATTCAATATTAATTTCTGCAAGTATATCTTCAGGTTTTTGCTCCGTTATTTCACTCAATTGCTCTTCAAATTTTTCTCGCTGAATTCTAAATTCGGTAAGTTTGATAGAGTGCTGATGAGATTGAGTTAATGTATTATCAATTAGATGTTGACGTTCCTGAATTTTTTGAATAAGTGTAGTTTGTTGCTCGTTTTTTTGTTCGTGAAGTAATATTTCTTCATCTAGTATCATTTTTATTTTTGACCGTTCTTCCAACATATCTTCAAAAGATTGATCAATATTCAAAATATTTTTCTGGCTATTTTTTATCTTCAAATTACTTTCAGCTATAGCAGATTCAAGTTGCACTATGCGTTGACTTGTTTCTGAGCTATCACGCTGCAATCGCCCATTAGTTTCCATTAAATTTTTCTGTTGCTCTGTGGCTTCGGTCAAGGAAACACGATGAGTCAGTAATTTCTCAGCTGTTGAATCTAACTTAGATTGCAGCCCATTGATTTGTTCCTGTAAGTCTTCAGTTTTTGTTTCAAGTTCTGATCTTTCATTTCCAAGAGATGAAATCCGCGACTCAGCTGTACTTTCTTTAAAACTTGAATTATTAATTTCCTTAAGGATGTTATTTGAATCCTGAGAAATCTGTGAGACTGATTGCTGCATCCGTCGTTCTTCCAATTGTTGATGCTCAAGTTCTTTGTTTCCGCTAAGTAAAGAAAATTCAAGTTTTCTGTATTCTTCCTCATTGAATTCTTGTTCTTCTTTCAAGGAAGAATATTTTTTCTGAAGACTATCTAGTTCTAATTCTAATTTTTTAATTTTTTCACTTAATTCAAAAGTATACTTCTCAATATCACTTATTTCCTGCTGACGCTGTAAAAAGCCCAGTGATCCAGACTGAACTGTTCCCATACTAATAGAATCATTAGAAATTCGAATTCCAGACGTAGAAAGTATTTCTATAGGACGATTAGGCCAATTATTTTCATATTCTTTCCAGAAATTAGTTTCTTCTTCTAACAAATAGAATCGTGAAAAAAACTTTTTACCCCACTCTTGTAGCGGTCGCTCAAATTTCAGAATATTCGATAAAGAAACTCCTGAAATTTTTGTTGTGTTTGATTCAGATGCAGGTCTGTCCAGTGCAACAAATTTGAGTTGTCCAAGCTCATTTTCAGAACAAAATAATTCTATTTGAGGTAACATTTTAGCACGCTCAATTACGACCCAGTCTAGCACTTCTGCCATTACTTGTGACAAATTTTCCAATTCTTTTGATGAAATAGAAATATAATCTGCAAGAATCCCTGCCACTCCAAACTTTCTCTTTTTTTCAGGATTGTCGTGCATTAATTGCATAAATATTTTCACACTGTCTTTGAATCCTTCATAATGTGACTGAATTTGTTGGAGTGATTCTATTCGTGATTGTGCTGTGTTATTTTGATAACGTAGATCTTCGAGGTGTTTCTCTCTTTCAATTATTCTTGAATTTAGTTCCTTTGAATGACTCTCAAGTTCTGATAACTTTACTGATAATTTATTTTTGTGATCGACAATACTTTCTAAACGGTCTTCACAATCTGTCACCTGAAGAGTAACTTCGTTTAGTTGGTTTTTATGTAACTGTTCTTGGTCTTGAAGCCGGTTTTGTCTCTCTGAAAGATTTTCTAAGCTTTCTTCTAAGAAAGCCTTTTGATTAGTTTGATTGGTCAATTCAGTGTGCACATTGAGAAGTCTTTTTTGGAGTGTTGAAAATTCTTCTGTCGCTTTTTGAAGAGCAATATTTTTTTCAGAACGATTTTCTTCAATGCTGGCAAGTTCAGACTCCATTACTACCATGCTTTTGTTAATATCACTCAGCTTTGTCTCAACTTCAGACCTTTCCTTTTTCTTATCATGCAGTCGCTGACTTTGATCTTCAAGTTCAGTCTGAAAATTCTCAAGTTGTTCTCCCACATTTTGAAGATTTTGATTTTCAAGTTCTCTTTTATTTTCAGCATCCTGGATATTTTGATCTTTTAGGAAAAGATTTTCACGTTGTTCCCCTAAAGTTTTTTCCCGCTGAGTCTGTTCTAGCTTCAGACTTTCCATTTCTGTCTCTACGACAGATTTTTCGTTTTGCAGATCTTGCTGCTGTTGCTGATGTCCACTAACCAAATCCTGAGTTTTTTGCTCGTTGACTCCAGCCTGATGCCAACTTAAACTGAGATGACGTTTCTCCAATAGTTCAGATTTATTACTAATTTCCAAATATTTTTCTGCCTTTTCAACATGTTCACGTAGTCCTTCTTCTTGTTCAGCGAGTGCACCCAAGACATCGTTTACTCGAAGCAAATTTTGTGTAGTCTCATCAAGACGTTTCTCTGCAGTTTCACGTTTAAATCGAAACTTTACAATACCTGCTGCATCATCAATCAAAGTACGACGCTCCACAGGTTTTGCGCTGACAATTTCCCCAACACGTCCTTGTTCTATGATAGAATAGCCCGTGCCACCAATTCCTGTGTCCATGAATAGTTCACGAACGTCTTTTAATCTTACAGGAGTTTTATTTATCATATAGACACTCTCACCAGAGCGGTATAGTCTTCTGGATATCTCTATTTCTGTGTAGTCTGTAAAACGGTCAAGCGTATCACCTTTGGGGTTAGAAAAAGTGAGTGTTACTTCAGCCATTCCTGAAGGTTTTTGAAAGGAGCTTCCTGCGAAAATTACTTCTTCCATGGAGCTTCCCCTTAAATTTTTAACTCTTTGTTCGCCTAGTACCCAACGAATAGCATCAACAACATTACTTTTACCACATCCATTAGGACCTACAATAACTGTGATCCCATTTTGTTTAAACTGAAGATTTACTGGATGGCAGAATGATTTGAAACCCGAAACCCTTATTTTATTAATACGCACTGCTTTGTTATTGCTATGTGTTCAGAGAACTTATAGGTTTAATTTAAAATATTTGAGTATGAAAGTTAATTTAATTAGATAGCCTTCCAATGCAATAATTATGCTTTTATTTGCAAAGATCTTAACTCTCTTCTGTAAAGTTTCCAATTAGGATAAAATCTATCCATCAGGGATTTGAATTTATTGTTGTGACTAGCTTCAAGCAGGTGTACCAATTCATGTACAACAATATATTCAATACATTCTGGGGCCCTTTTTACCAGTTCCAGATTGAAACGAATGCAGCGTGATTTAGGTGTGCAGCTCCCCCATCTTGTTTTCATACGACGAATTGAAAAACGTCTTACTGACACATTCATGATTGATTCCCATTTAGATATAAGTGGTGAAATAATCATTTCAAGCTGAAGGTGATACCAATCTTGTAAAATTGATTGTCTTTTTGACGAATCAGCCTCATCAGGTACTTGAAGAACGATTTCATTATTAATAAGCTTCACTTCTGTCAGTGCATTGTTTTTTTGTATTCTTAATTTATACTTTTCCCCCATGAAGTAGTGTGTTTCATCATTTATGTATTGTAATGATTCGTTTGTACTTTCTAAAATCATTCTTCTCTTTTTCTTTATCCAACTAAGCTTTGAACAGGCAAATTTGTATATTGTTTTAGTTGTTGTTCTAAACGGGGCTGAGATTCGCACTTTTCCTTCAGGTGGTGAAATACGAAGGTTAATATTTCTTATGTTCTTGTAATAAACTTCTGCTTCAATATCTTCAAGCTTAATTATTTTATTCAAATACTGGTTGCACAAATTAGACTTTACAATTTAAAACTTCAATTAATCACTAAGAAAAGATAAAAAATAAAACATTCTAATTTACTCAGGTTTACAAGGTGATTACAAATTTTTTTCTCTGTAAATAAGGTATTAATTTTGGTGGAAGGTTTCAGTTCTGACCTTTATATCTCTCTGCTTTTTTCTTCGATAAAGGCTTTTAATTTATGCTCTTGATATTTTTAATAATACATTAATTTTGACAGTTTAAAAAAATAAAATGATATTATGCACATTAATTATCGTTACATAAAAGAAC
Source organism: uncultured SAR324 cluster bacterium (assembly GCA_902564345.1). Classification (GTDB taxonomy): domain Bacteria; phylum SAR324; class SAR324; order SAR324; family NAC60-12; genus Arctic96AD-7. Next base: position 6,210 of record CACFAY010000002.1, on the reverse strand, counting down.
TGCATTGCCAACAAAAACGGAAAATATAAAAAAAGTTTCTATGAATTGTATTTGGAGGTATTCAGGCAAATTTTTTTTTAGTTAAAACTTTGAGTCGTTGATTTTATATTTGTGGTATAAATAATATCTTGGGGAAATATGTAAGTCTCGATGAAATAAAAGTGTCTGTAAAAATATTAATTGTTAGAAATGGGGGTAACTATAAAAATTCTATATTTTTCAAAATTTCACTAATTTTATATCAGTTTTTCTGATTTAATGGGATTTTAGTTAAACTAAATTTAAAAAGGTATATCATCCTTTATGTAATCATCATCCTCCTTGGAATCAGTTGAATTAGATTTAGCATTTTTTGAATATTCAGAAGAAGTTGAATTGTCTCTATATGTGGGAGATGTCGCAGGAACAGAGTCTGCATCAGAAATTTTAGAATCCAGAAACTGCATTGTTGTGACTACCACTTCTGTTTTATAGTGCTTCTGCCCCTGTTGATCTTCCCAGTCTCTTGTTTGCAAGCGCCCCTCAACATAAACTTGAGATCCTTTTTTCAAATAAGACTGTGCCAAATCAGCTAGCTTGCCCCACAATACGAGGCTGTGCCACTCAGTTCTTTCCTGCTTTTCGCCTTGTTTGTCTGTCCAAAAATCATTAGTTGCGATAGTTGCATTGGCAACAGCACTTCCTGATTGTGTATATCTTATTTCGGGGTCCTGTCCTAAACGTCCAATCAAAGTTACTTTGTTAAGGTTTGCCATGATGTCTCCTCTTAATTTTATTATAAGAACTTCTGTTCTATCTTAAAGGTGTTAATAATGAGAGTGCTTTTTTCAGCCTTTCTTCAAAGGTTAAGTCTGAATTTCCCAACTCTTTCAAGACTGATAGGATTTCTTTTTCAGAATAACCCAAATTCTTTAATGCAGAGAAAAGCCCGTCAATATCCGTAATTCCTGATGTTGTTAAGTTTGTTACTCCATGCTCAATCCCAGATTCAAATCCCACAAAAGAATTCTTCTTCAGCTGATCTTTCATATCAAGACACAATTTTGCAGCAGTTTTTTTACCAATACCGGGGACATGATTGAAAATTTCAGTATTGTTCTGGTGTACGGCATCTTGCAACTGGCGCGGAGAAATTGCTGAAAGAACAGCTAAACCTAATTTTGGCCCTACTCCTGATGTTTTTATCAGCATTTCAAAGAGCTTTTTTTCTTCCAAATTTTGGAACCCATAGAGAGAAATGTCATCTTCCCTGTAACTGGGATGAATGTGCAGTGATAAGAATTCATCAGGGGAGTATTTTTCTGAAACCTGAAAAGGTACGTGCACTGCGTAACCGACGTTGGCTGAAGTTTTTAGTACAACTAAATTGGCTTCAGAACGAAGTATATGACCTTCAAGATAGGCAATCATGAAAATATTAATTCATATTATAACCAATTATTATCTGCTTTCCGTAAGTGGGCATGAGTGAGAGCAACAGCAAGAGCGTCTGCCTGATCTTCTTGCAATGAGTCATTTATTTTCAACAAAATCTTGACCATGTGTTGAATCTGGCTTTTGTCAGCCCTTCCTGCTCCTACAACGGTCTGCTTAACCTTTAGTGCCTGATACTCATGAATAGGAATTTGACGCTCGGAAAATTTAAGTAGTATTACTCCGCGGGCATGTCCTAAAGAAAGAGCAGACTGTGCATTTTTGGCATAAAATATTTTTTCTATTGCTCCACAATTTGGATTTAGCCTCTCAATAATTTTTCCAAGTTCATTGGAAAGTATGAACAACCTTTCTGAAAGAGTTTTTTTTTCATTCAGTCTAATAAATCCACTATCCAAGTGGCGGGATTTATTGCCAAAATGCTCAATCAAACCATAGCCAGTTTTCCTACTTCCAGGATCAATACCTAAAATTCGAATAGAATCAGACAAGTTCAGCTAGTACGTTTCCGCTTATTTCAAAATTAGAATGAACACTCTGAACGTCATCGTCTTCTTCCAATATATCAATAAGTTTTATTACTTGTTCGGCTTTTTTACTATCATCAATTAAAATACGATTTTGCGGGTTCCATATTAATTCCGCGTTCATCATCTCGACTTTTCTGTCTTCAAGGTATGATCTCACATTATCAAAATCAGAAGGAGCTGTAATGACTTGGAATACGTCAGTATTTTCAGTGTTAATGTCTTCTGCACCAGCCTCTATAATCAATTCAGTTAATAATTCCTCTTCAATTTTAGATTTCTCAACAGTTATTGAGCCTAACCTATCAAACATGTATTGAACAGAATTAGCTGAGCCTAAATTACCATTGTATTTTTTGAAAGAACTCCTTACAAAAGCAATGGAACGGTTTCGGTTATCGGTCATAACTTCAACAATAATGGCAACATTATGAGGTCCATAACCTTCATAAATTATTTCCTCAAAAACCAAGCCATCGAGTTCCCCGGCACCTTTTTTGATAGCACGTTCGATATTATCCTTTGGCATACTTTGGCTTTTTGCATTTGCAATTGCGGTTCTTAAACGAGGATTAGAATCTGAATCACTACCACCAAGTCTTGCTGCTATTGTGAGTTCTTTAATTAGCTTTGTAAATATTTTTCCCCTCTTTGCATCTTGTGCAGATTTCCTGTGTTTAATTGTACTCCATTTACTATGTCCAGACATAACAATGCTGAATTTGAATGTGTAAATTTTTACAGATTATCAGTATAAATATTTCTTAAATTCGGAAAGTATCGTTGTAAAATAATATAGAGATAAAATCATACTAGCAAAATGCTGAAATTTCAACATTCTGACAGGGTCAAAACTTAAAATGATATGATATAAAAAGATTATACACTAATGATATAGAATAATTTTTTTGGGGGGATGTGTTTTGAGTGAGTTTGCAGCAAATACTAGATCTGGTCCTTATTTCTTTATCTTATTGACATAAAAGGAAATACAAATAACTAATTTAGAATTTTTTTAGGAACTAAACTCAATGGACTGGTCATCTGGTTTTATACTATTAAAGAGTATTAAGGAATGAGGATTAAATTTTTCAACTTTTTGTCTTATTATCTTCTTCTGATTGATTCTTAGACTCTTGTTTGGAAGCATCATCTTTTTGGTTTTCATCTAATTTAGCTTCAGATTTTTCATTTTTTGTATTAATAATTTCCTCCTCATTCTTTTCTTGAGAATCTTGGGTCAGACTTCCTGCATTCTCGTCTTCTTTGCTAGAGCCACCGTCATCCTTGCTATAGTTAACATTGGCTTTATTTTCAGAAACATCCACTTTTTTTACATCAGGCTTTTCATTTTTTGTATTAACATTTTCCTCCTTGTTCTTTTCTTGAGAATCTTGAGTCAGATTTTCTTCAATCACGATATTTTTGTTCGAGTCACCATTATTATTGTCGACCTTAACATTTGTTTTATTTTCAGAAGAGTCAGTTACTTTTGTTTCAGTTGGTTGTTTTTCCTGAATTTGGTTTTCTCCTTCAGATTCAGATTCATATTTTTCTTCAGGGAGTTCTTTTTTTTCGGGTTCCATAGAACCATTTTCATGCTTTAATTCTTTTTCTATGTTTTTGTCAGCTTCGGGAATTTGCTTAATTTCTTCACTAACCTCTTTCAGTACAGTGCTCCCTTTTTTCTTTTGATTCTTTTTAGCACCTTTTTGTTTTTTCAATTCACTTAGTGTATCTCTCTCACATCCAAGCAATTGAACAATAGCCATTTCAGAATTATCACCCAGCCTGTTTTTCCCAAGTTTGATTATCCGGCAGTATCCTCCATTTCGCTCTTTGTACCTCTCGGCCAAGACACCAAATAACTGAGCCATTGCTTCTTTACTTTTTACAAAACGCAAAGCCTGACGGCGGGAATGAAGTGTTCCCTTTTTTCCTAAACCAATCATCTTTTCTAAAGGTTTACGGACCTCTTTAGCTCGGGCTAATGTACATGTTATCTGACCATGCTCAATAATTGAAGTTACCATGTTCCGCATCATCGCAAGTCGATGTGCTGATGTAACGCCTAAACGGTTTCCAGCTTTTAGGTGACGCATTTTTTGTAAGCTTATTTATCGTGAGGATTGTTCGCTGGATCAAAATTATCCAGTGTAGTTCCTAGGGCTAATCCCATTTCAGTCAGAATTACCTTTATTTCATTAAGAGATTTTCTTCCAAAATTTTTAGTTTTAAGCATTTCCTGCTCAGTTTTCTGAACAAGATCTCCTATAGTTTCGATTTTTGCGTTTTGAAGGCAATTTATGGAACGTACTGAAAGTTCGAGTTCACTGACGCTTCGATACAAATTTTCATTTAATGGTTCATCTTCAACTTTATCTTCTGGTTCGTCTTTTATACTGCTTTCGTCAAAGTTAATAAATACATCCATGTGTTCTTTGATTATTTTTGCAGCAAAAGCCAAACTGTCTGCTGGCTTTACAGAACCATTTGTCCATAATTCAAAATTTAATCTATCATAGTCTGTTTTTTGATCGACTCTTGAATTTTCAATTTCGTACTTAATTCGACTGACTGGGGAATGGTTTGAGTCTAGAAAAATTGTACCAACTGGCAATTCTACCTCTTGATTATCTTCCGAAGTTACATAACCTTTGTTGAATCTTGAGAACATAGTCATACTGACTGTTGCTCCTTTTTGTAATGTAGCTAAAGTAAGGTTAGGATTTAAAATTTTAGCTTTTTCGAAAGTTGAAATTTCTCCAGCTTTTATTTCACATGGACCTTCTCCAATGAGCTCAAGTTCAATAATTTCATCAACATGCTGTTCTATCTGAAGTTCCTTAATATTTAAAATCACCTGAACCATGTCCTCTACAATACCAGGAATGTTGGTAAATTCATGATTTACTCCGTCGATTTGAACTGCGAAAACAGCTGATCCCCTAATTGAAGAAAGAAGGACGCGTCTCAAAGAATGCCCAATCGTAACTCCGTAACCTGGCTCTAATGGATCAAGAGTGAATTTGCCATAATCTGTTTTTAGATTCTCCGTTTCAAACTGCAGTTTCCTAGGTTTTGCTATTGAAATCCAGTTTTTTGCAAAAAAAGGATTTTCGTCAGGATCTGTATTTGTATCGGAGAGATTGTTGCTTTCCGGAATTAAGTCTTCTTTTTCCGAATCTTTAGTTTCTAAAGTTTCATTTAATTCAGTCATCTGTGTTCCAGTTTAATTGTCCAGTTTTAATTATGTGAAAAAATTGCCTGAAGTAATATATATGGTTTACTTATTACAGGATTTTCACAGTTTTAATCAAATTCTCCTTTGTTTTGGTGGTCTGCACCCGTTATGAGGAACTGGTGTAATGTCGTTTATTGATGTTATACGCATATCTTCAATAGCTGAAATTGCCCTAAGTGCCGACTCTCGACCTGATCCCGGTCCTTTTACAAAAACGTCTACACTTTTCATTCCACTTTCTACTGCTTTTTTCAATGCGTCATCAGCAGCAACTCTTGCAGCAAATGGAGTACTCTTGCGGGATCCTTTGAAACCGTGGACACCAGTACTAGACCAGCCGAGTGCGTTTCCTTGAGAATCAGTAATTGTCATTATTGTGTTGTTGAACGTAGCCTTGATATAAATTCTTCCCTGTTCAACATTTCTTTTTGTTTTTCTTTTTTTTGCTTGGGCCATTTATTTGTTCTCTTATTAATTTAGTAATTTTAACTTTTTTTACTTACTGCTAGTCTGCGAGGTCCTTTTCTTGTTCTTGCATTTGTTTTTGTCCGTTGTCCCCTTACCGGCATATGCCTGCGATGTCTTAATCCTCGATAGTTTCCAAGATCCATTAAGCGTTTTATATTCAAACTGATTTCACTACGAAGATCACCTTCAACTTGATATTCTTTTTCAATTATTATTCGAATCTTGTTTACCTGTTCGTCTGTGAGGTCATTGACTCTTACATTCTTGTCAATCTTTGCCTCCGTTAATATATTATTTGAAATCTTTCTGCCTATGCCATAAATATAAGTCAGTCCAATTTCAATTCTTTTAGAATTTGGAAGATCAACACCCGAGATTCTAGCCATTAGTTTCCTTTATTAACCTTGTCTCTGTTTATGTTTAGGGTTATCACAAATTACTCTTAAAACCCCTTTTCTTTTTATTATTCTGCAGTTTTCACAGATTTTTTTTACAGAAGATCGTACTTTCATATTTATTTAAATTTTCATAAACGCA
>CACFAY010000001.1 GCA_902564345.1 uncultured SAR324 cluster bacterium | reverse complement strand
CACGGTCCCTAACCGGAAAGTTGGTGTTCCACTTGTTATGATTGCTGGTATCTGCTGGAGCACTTCAGGACTTATCTATAGGCTGATTGAGGAAGCTTCCCCTTGGCAGGTACTTTTCTACAGATCACTTGCACTGTTTGTGATGCTGGTAATCTGGTTGGGCGTTAATTACCAAAAAAATTTCTATAGTATTTTCTCTAAATCTATAGGGCTTTCACTGACTGGGGGAGCTTGCCTTGGTCTAGCCTTCACTACCTACATACTAGCTCTTGAATATACATCAGTTCCAAACGCCATGTTCATTCTCGCAGCAGCTCCGTTCATCACAGCATTACTTGGAAGGATAATTCTAGGAGAGGCAATAAACAGTATTACCTGGCTTTGTATGATAGTGAGTGGTATAGGACTCGGAGTCATGCTTTTAGAAGAAGTTTCTCTGGGGAAAGGACTAGGTGAGATTTTTGCGCTGTGCGCTGCCCTTGGTTTTTCCTGCATGACAATCACTTTGCGCGCAAATCAAACAAATGACCTTTTACCTACTATTTTTCTAGCCAGCATTACTGCTACAATTTTTGCTTTTATTATGATGATTATTAGGAGTGACGTGTTCATCCTCCAAACCATGGACTGGATTTACAGCAGCGGAATGGGAATCTTTCAAATTGGACTGGGCTTTCTGCTTTTTACTTCTGGTGCCCGTCATCTGAAAGCTGTGGAACTGACACTGCTTTCTTTGACAGAAATAATTGCTGGTCCATTTTTGGTTTGGGTATTCCTTGATGAATCTCCTTCAAAAACTACACTTTATGGTGGAGCAATTATACTAAGTGCAATAGTGTTACTAGCAGTTTTAGGTTCAAACACAAAAGAAGAACACAAAACAATATTAGATTCTTCCGTCTGAATATTCTTTCTGAAAGAAAATTTGTATTATGAAAAAAATTCTCTGGGGTGTACTCAGCACAGCTAAAATAGGCCTTGAAAAAGTGATTCCTGCAATGCAGCAAGGAAAACACTGTGAAATAGTAGCAATAGCTTCAAGAACTCATGAAAGTGCACGGGAAGCAGCAAAAAAACTAAAGATTCCCAAAGCATATGGTTCTTATCAAGAACTACTTGACGATACAAGCATAGATGCGGTTTACATACCTCTGCCAAACCATATGCATTTCCCATGGACCATTAAATCACTTGCCGCAGAAAAGCATGTCTTGTGCGAAAAACCTATTTCTCTTAATGCTGCTGAAGCTAGGAAATTACATAAAGAAACACAAAAATATCCTCAGCTGAAAGTAATGGAAGCTTTCATGTACCGCTATCATCCTCAATGGCTAAGGGCCCTTGACATCATTAATGAAGGAGGGATTGGTCTAGTAAAAACTGTTCATTCTTTCTTTTCTTACTATAACAAAGATCCAGAAAACATCCGCAACATGTCAGAAATTGGGGGCGGGGGTCTGATGGACATCGGCTGCTATTGTATTTCTCTAGCAAGATTAATCTTTAATACAGAACCTCAGAGAGTTTTGGGAAGGATTGAATACGATCCTAACTTTAAGACTGACCGGATCTGTTCAGGTATTCTTGATTTTGGCCATGGGATTTCCACATTTACTTGTTCAACACAACTTATTCCATATCAGCGAGTAAATATTTTTGGCACCAAAGGCAGGATAGAGATAGAAATTCCGTTCAATGCACCTCCTGAAAAACCCTGCAAAATTTTTCATCAACACCATAATACAATTGAGGAAATCATGCTTGAAAAATGTAATCAGTATACAATACAGGGTGATCTATTCTCCCTTGCAGTACTCAATGATAAAAGAGTACCAACAACACTCAATGATGCAGTAGCAAACATGAATGTAATTGAGGCCATAATAAAAAGTTCTGAAAAAGAAAGTTGGTGTATCCCAGAATCATGAAGCGTAAAATTCTAGAAAATATGATTTACTTTTTGCTAATTTATTTTATTGCCTGCGCTATACTATATTTTCTACAAAGAAAACTAATTTATTTCCCAACCGCAAAGATTAGCCATGGTTTAAACCAGCTTAAGTTAGTTAATAACAATGCATCAATTGATGTAATAGTATTAAACGAGGGAAAAAATGAAGCACTGATATATTTTGGTGGAAACGCAGAATCAGTGATTTACAATGCGGAAGACTTTTTAAAAGAATTTCCTCAGCATACAGTTTACTTGCTTAATTATCGAGGCTATGGAGAAAGTACCGGCAATCCTACTGAAAAGGGCATTTTTTCTGATGCTCTTTTTCTTTTTGATAAGGTTAAGAACAAACATCAAAAAATCTCAGTAATTGGACGCAGCTTAGGGACTGGTGTTGCAGTATATCTTGCATCAAGAAGACCTATAAATAAAATTGCACTCATTACACCATATGACAGCATTAAAAGTCTCGGTCAAAGTAAGTTCATCATTTTTCCAGTATTCCTTCTGCTGAAGGACAAGTATGATTCGCTGAGCAGGGTAAAGCATATTCAGGCACAGACAATCGCTCTTGTAGCTGAAAATGATGAAATCATTCCCAAAAAGCATTCTTTGCGTCTAATAAATGAGTTTCCCTCGGAACAGATTACCGCAATAACTATTAAAAATTCAGGACATAATGACATTTCATACAAAGAGGAGTATTATCAACATTTAAAAGATTTCTTAAATTACTGATCATCACTCAACTGCAGAAATATACAAATACTTCTAAAGATCATGTTTCAATTAAAAAATATGAAAATACTCACCAAAAGTATTTAACTGTGTTTGAAAAATACAATTATCATAACTTATACTGCCAAGAAACTTTACGATGGAAAACCAAATTGATTTTTACTTTGATATTGTCAGTCCTTACTCATATGTCGCTTCTATGCTGATAGAAGACGTAGCGATCCGAGGAAATACTGATGTAAAATGGAAACCTTTTCTGCTGGGGGGAGTTTTCAATGCGGTGGGTACCAAAGACCCACCAGGAGTACATCCTACAAAAAAACCATATCTAGTGAAAGACTTAGAGCGACTTTCAAAGCATTTGAAGATTCCAATAAAATTTCCTATAGATTTTCCTGTCCGTACTGTACTTGCCATGCGTACGCTTTGCGGTTTAAGTGCAGATGCAATTCCTCAAGCCGCACAAACACTTTTTCAGGCATACTGGGTTAATAACCAAAACATTGCAGATCCTGAAATAGTGGCATCGCTTATTGGCATGGATTCAGTGGAAAATGCAGGAAATCAGGAAATCAAGGACAAACTATTTCAGTCTACCGATGAGGCAATCCAACGCGGGGCATTTGGTGCTCCAACATTTTTTGTAAAGGATGAGATGTTTTTTGGACATGACCGACTACCGTTACTGGAACTTCATCTGAAGGGTCAAATATAATAAATAAAACCTGTAAAATTACTTTATTTATTAAAATGAAAAAATGTCAAATTTAAGTGATCGTCTGAAAAATAAAGAAATTATTATACTGGATGGAGGAGTTTCAACTGAAATTCAGAAACGTGGAGTATCCATGGATGATGACGTCTGGAGCGGTATTGCCCACATAACTCACCCTGAAATTACCCTTCAGGTTCATGAAGACTATATCCGCGCTGGATCACAGGTTATCACAGCAAATACTTATTCCACAGCAAGGCATGTGCTTGAAAGCATTAATATGGGTGACAAGGTCAGAAGTATAAATGAAGAGGCGGTTAATTTAGCTATGAAGGCCAGGGATAATGCAGCAGATCATGAGGTTTGGGTTGCAGGTTCAATCTCAAGCATGGCTCCATTTAACAACGAAGAGGAAGTGGCATTAGGAGAAAGTGTCGAAAGCAATTACAGAGAAATGGCAGAAATACTTGCTGAATCTGGAGTGGACCTTTTAATTGTGGAGATGATGAGAGAAACTATAAATTCTATCCTAGTCATTGAGGCCGCTCTTTCCACTGGATTACCTGTTTGGATAGGTTATAGCGCTATGTTAGCAGACGACAGAAAAAATGTGATTAACTGGCGCTGGAAAAATGTGAAGAGTAAACCTCCTGCAGGTGATTTTGAAAAATTAGTTAAAGCAACAACCCATCTTGGTGGAGATGCAGCAGGGATAATGCATAGCCAAGTCAGGGATATCGAGCCTGCACTTAAAGTTATGAGCAAATACTGGCATGGACCAAAACTGATCTACGCTGAAACTGGAGCTCTACAAAAGCCTGACTGGAACTTCAAGGAAATTTGTACACCAGAAAAATATTCTGAACTATTAAAAAATTGGGTCAATATTCATGGCGTACAAATTGTAGGAGGATGCTGTGGAACTGGACCAGAACATATTCGTATTCTCAAAGAACAGATGCCTAAGCATTTACCTTAATGAATAGATCTAGGAAACCAGCAGGTTATCTTATTCCTAAATAATTTAATTAAAGTCACATCTTTTAAAAAATATTTATGGATTTTGGTAACATAATTTACGAATCAAGGGACAGGGTTGCTACCATCACACTTAATCGTCCTGAGAGATTAAATGCAATCAGTATAACAATGCCAGAAAATATTGCTGCTGCTTTTAATCATGCAGCATCTGATGATTCAGTACATGTGGTTGTGCTCACGGGTGCAGGACGAGGGTTCTGTTCTGGATATGATTTAGATTCCTTTGCAGAAAAAGCAGGAGAAAATCCGGTAATACAGGAAATGCCTTGGGATGCTATGATTGACTATAATTTTATGAATCGTTGTACCCAAAATTTTATGACAATTTGGCGTTGCGGTAAGCCTGTGATTGCTAAGATTAATGGAGATGCTGTTGCAGGAGGCTCTGATATAGCCTTATGCTGCGACATAACAATAATGAATGAAAAAGCTCGCATAGGCTATCCTCCCGCTCGCGTATGGGGATGTCCAACTACAGCCATGTGGGTCTATCGTTTAGGACTTGAAAAAGCAAAATATATGCTTTTTACAGGAAATCTTGTTAACGGCAGAAAAGCAGAAGAAATGGGGTTAATCCATCAGGCAGTTCCACTTGCAAAACTTGATCGGTCCGTCCAACTTCTTACAGAGAGAATCAAGGGAGTGCCAAAGAATCAGTTAATGATGATGAAAATGACTATTAACCAAGCTTACGAAAACATGGGGCTGTCTAGTTCTCAGACAATTGCAACGCTGTTTGACGGCATAGCAAGACATAGCCCAGAAGGAGTAAATTTCAAAAAGCGCGCTGAAGAAGTTGGCTTCAAGCAGGCTGTTGAAGAGAGAGATTCAGGAGACCCTATTACTGGAAGCAGTAACTGAAAACATTCAGTATACAAGTATTCGATCTTAAAAAAATAAGGAGAAAAAAAAACTACTTTTTAAGTAGTAAATTTCTGGAAAATTTTTTCATCCATTTGGAAAAATATTTAATCGTGGAAATTTGGAATAAAGCAATATCAATTAATTCTCTATATAATTAATTCTCAAGTTGGAAAATATTATTTAGGCTGCTTCCATACTTAATTTTCTACGATGAAGAAACTGATTTATTTTCATTCTAGTCAACATGTCTAAATCGCGAAACTCACAATGGATATCACTTACTACCTCGTGGGGAATTACATCAATAACTGAGACTGCAAGTTTTTTGCGCAGACTGGCATGAGGCAAGTGGAAAATAAATACATCTTCCCTATTTATTCCATCTGAAGGCAATTCTTTAAGCTCTATTTTAATACCTCCAGCACTCATATCTTTAATAATTCCGGAAAGCTTTGCGTAATCACTCTTTCCAAGTTCAATCTGCTGGTCCATTTCAAACTTTCTGCCTGTCGTAATTTCAAACTCCATTTTCAAATCTAGCTGTAGGCGTTCAGAATTCCGAATATGAAGTCTACGTATATTGGTTGTGTGCTCCAAGATAACTGCATTCAAATCCCTAACTAATTGGCCAATGATTTTGAGCTGAAACTCATAATCTGCATCGTTTTCACGACGAATCTTGCAGTGCAATTCTGTAAACTGTTTCATATTTGCAGGACGATTTTTAACTTTTGGTGGCTTTAAAAGCAGCTCTGTTTCATTTGAATCAAGGACATTACTAATAAAAACTACATTTTTGTCCTTAAGAAGAATCTGACATTCCAGATGGGTTCCAGGTTCAAGCATCTGTGTACAGATGAAGCCCGCTTTTGTGTTCTTGAAAGTGAACTGTAGTCCCTTACGAAGCATGTATATTTTGTCCAAATTAGAATTTTTAAATCGCCGTGATTCTTTATAGACCAAAACAGTATCTTCAAATTTCTTTGACGACATAATAATTGGAACATGTTTTGCGGGATCTTTCGTACTAGTTAATTCAAGAAAAAATTCTCGATCCTCATCCTCTAAATTCCTAGACTCAAATTCAGAATCAACCACCAGTTGCGCTTGGTCCTTTGCCAATTTACTAAGTCCATCCTCCATTTTCTTTTTGTGAAGATAACGTATAAAAAAAATTCCTCCAATCACTGTTCCAAAAAAAGAGAATGCAAGAAAATAAAAGCTTAAAGGAATTTCAGAGAGCGGTGGCATGGACTGGGCCAGATTCTTAGTTTCCAGATCCTTTAGAGTAAAATTCATCTCTCTTGGACTCCTGTCAATTCCTGACAAACACCACCAAGCTGGAATTATACATATGAACTTCAGGAGCTTATTAGTCAATTTTAACTTTACTAGCATTTTTCAATTGGGAACAGGTGTAGCTGGTTATGCTAAGCCTCAAATTGTGATTAAAGTAATATTTTTAAAAAGGGGAAAGCTAGTTTTTAATAGCACACGCATCCGTCATGCCAATCTGTCGATTAGGTCATAACTTCCTATCACTTTGTAATTGAACTTCGTAAACTGCATTGCATCAAGACAGGCTTTGGTATGCTCCGTATTGTAAAAATCAACATAAAAAACATACGCCCACGGCGTATCCTTTGCGGGTCTAGACTCAAGCCTGCAGAGATTTATCTGAAAAAGATTGAATACACTTAAGAGTTCATATAAAAGTCCCGAACGATCTTCCTGAAACTCTATGTAAAGGGATGTTTTTTTACGTGAAAAATCATGTTGTTCTTTTTCCCCACGAGTTTTAACTACAAGAAAACGTGTTGTATTATTATGATAATCCTGAATTCCTGAAGCCACCTTCCATTCAGGATATGAATCTGCAAATGAAGCAGGTACAATTGCTGCTAAGGCTTCTTTATTCGATTTAATTGCCTTAATAAATTGTATACCTGAATCGACATTGCTTCTTGTTAATTGATTCTGGGATATAGTTAGGTTTTTGGAAAGAAATTTACTGCTTTGTTCCAATGCCTGAGGGTGAGCAAAACATAGCTTAACATCTTCTAGAGCCACGTTTGCTAACAAAGAATATTCGATCAGCAAATTTATCTCACCTGTGATAACTAAATTATTACTGACAAGCGAGTCCTGTACCTGAGCTACTGTTCCTGCAACTGAATTTTCGATAGGAACTACTGCTACAGAATCTGGGTCTTCAGTAATTTTGAAAAGGGCTTCTGCGAAAGTACCTGTAAAGGTAACTCCAACTCCATCTCTACGAATTTTTTGTGCGGCTTCATCGCTAAAAGTTCCTTCAGGCCCCAAAGTAAAAATTTGGGAACAATAATCTAGCTGCATCTAACTAACGGCTATAAGGTAAGTAATCAGGCTACGTTGAGCATTATTTGCCGGCTGGATGGGTGGTAATTTGATCAGGCTGCGAGTTTTTTTCCTGAACTGTTCAGGAAAGACATTGTTTTTCCTGATCGTATGCACTGAGTACATACACGCATTTTTATACGATTACCTCCTGAGTTTAGGATTCGTACAGTTTGTAAATTTGGCATCCAGCGTCTTTTTGTTCTATTATTAGCGTGACTGACCCGATTTCCATTAGCAGGAGTTTTTCCACAGATTTCACATTTTGACGACATTATAATCTTCTTTTCTAATAAAGTTTAAACATAATAAACTCGCATGATATCATTTTTAATGTGAGTTTGCAATTATATATAATTCAGAAACCTAAGACAAAGGAAGGTCTTCCTGCGCTAATAGGCTATCTTTAAAAACTTTAACACTCTGAACTGATTTGTTTGAAACCTTGTTACCTCTAGCTTGGATTCCTTTTATAGCAAGATTATCCAAATCAAATATCTGACTAGACTTTCGGAGTCTAGGCCTTGGTACAAATGTTACTTCGACTTTAATACCATCCCCATGACTTAAATGTAGAATTTTTGCTCCTTTTTTGTTGGGAAACAAATTATATTCTCGGTCAATAATAAATTTTTCCACACGAAAACGTTTAGCATAACAAATCTGACTAGTTCCTTCCCAGTAAACAATATTGTATACTTTCTTTGTATCAATTTTTTCCACACTTACTGTGTTTTTTCCAACAAACTGTTTTTCTGGTACACGGATAACCTGATAAGTGCCATCCTTACGGAGAACTACTATTTTATCATACGCTGAACATGAGATAGAGGTATTTCCCTGCTTTACATTTAAACCCAAAAATCCTTCTTTACGGTCCCAACCCACTTTTTGTTGCTCTGCCAAATCTTGGACTCTGATTTCGTCAAAATTCTTTATTTTGGTTCGTCTTGGATAATCTGAGCCATATTTCTCCTTTATTTTTTCCAGATATGAAATGGAATACTCGGTTATATTTTTCAGAGATTTTTTTAAAGAACTAATTTTTACTTTTAATTTGTCAAGTTCTGTTTGACTCTCTTTTTGATCATATCTTGTAATTCTCTTAATTTGCATGGTCAGTAGTTTTTCAATGTCTTCCTGTTCAATGGGAAATGGAAGAATAGACTCTATACTAAGTACAGATTTACTTACCACGTCAATTGCTTCCTCATAAGAATCACAGGTCTCCAATTTTTTATACAGCTTTTCTCCAATGAAATACATTTCCAATCTACGTTGATGCCATTTATATTTTGTCTGCTTTAGTGAAAGAATCAATTCTTGCTTCAGCAATTCTTTGAGCCGCAGGGTATTGTGTTTTAATACTTCACTGGTATTTAGCTGTACTGGCTGATTATTCTGAATTAAAAGCATATTAACTGAAATAGATACTTCGCATTGAGTAAAGGCATATAGTAATTTAAGTAACTTTTCAGCATCCATACCCCTAGAGGCTTTCAGCTCAATTTCAACGGTCTCTGCGGTAAAGTTATCTATCGAGGATAATTTGAATTTACCTTTATTCACAGCATCCTGAATAGACTGAATTAGCGATTCCGTGGTCACACCAAATGGTAATTCACTTACTGTCAATAATTTTTCATCCGTGATATCTATTTTGGCACGAACTTGAACCTTGCCATTACCATCTGCATATTCTCTTGCATCAAGCATCCCTCCACTAGGAAAATCAGGTAGCAGATTAAAGGGTTTATTATTTAGAAAAGCAATTTGAGCCTCGATAATTTCATTGATATTATGTGGTAATATTCTAGTTGACATTCCAACTGCAATCCCTTCAGCTCCAAAAAGCAGAGAAAGAGGAAGTTTGCAAGGTAAAACCACTGGCTCCTTATTTCTTCCATCATAGCTATCAGCATATTCAGTTAGTTCTGAATTAAAGAGATTCTCCTTTGCGAGTGGTGTAAGGCGTGCTTCAATATATCTTGATGCAGAAGCAGGATCACCAGTAAGCAGATTCCCAAAGTTTCCCTGTTTCTCTATCAAATACTCCTTATTAGCCATAACAACTAGTGCTGATCCTATAGAGGCATCTCCATGCGGATGTAGTTTCATAGTTTCGCCAACAATATTTGCCACTTTGCTGAATTTACCGTCATCAATTTCATTCATTGTATGCAGAATACGTCGCTGCACAGGTTTGAGACCATCTTCAATGTCGGGAATTGCCCGGTCCTTAATCACATAAGAGGCGTACTCTAAGAAATTCTGGTCCATCAATGGTTTAAGGTATCTCATAATATATTTTCAAATTTAGACATTAAAAAAATATCGACTATTTTACCATTGTAATAAGCATTTTATGTTGGTTAAAGCACAATCTTACAAGCAGAAGTTATACCTTCTTGGTTTCTTATTTCTTTCAAAACTTTTAAAGGCAAGTCATCATCAACACGTATCAATGATAAAGCCTCACCTCCACGAGTATTTCTTGCCAGTTGAAACTGGTCTATGTTGATACCATTATTACCCAAACATGTTCCTAAAACACCTATCATGCCTGGCCGATCCATATTAGTTGTAACTAAAATTGTTCCCTCTGCTTCGAATTCACATTCAAAACCATTGATAACCGTGATTCGTGGGTGAGGACCACTGAAAACTACCCCTCCAATCACAAATTGCCTGCCTGAGGCTGAAAGTTCACAAATAAGAGCACTTTCAAAATCAGTAAACCCAGGGTCCTCGTGTTCTTCAATATTTAGTCCAACATTCTCAGCCTGCTGGTCTGCATTGACATAGCTTACATAATTCTGGCTGTTCGAAAGTAGTCCCTTTAGAAAACATAACCTTAAAAGTGTTGCATCCTGTTTAGCTAGTTTCCCTCTATAACTCATTATCAAATTTGTAGGGGTAAATTTAACATATTGCGAAGAAAACAATCCTAGTTTTTCTGCAAGAGAAGTATAAGAAGATACTGTACCCCCACTTAATACTTTAACACTGGGCATATTAACAGGATAGTCCACAACCTCACCACGGAGAGCTTTAGGTATCTGTGAGGCAATAGACAAAGCGATTTTTTGTTGAGCCTCTTTTGTGGAAGCTCCCACATGAGGTGACATTACAACCTGCGGAAAATCACGAAATGGATTTTCTACTGGTGGTTCTACTTCCCAAGTATCAATTCCTGCCGCTGCTACTTTTCCAGATTTTAATGCTTCTAACAAAGCTTTTTCCTGAATTATCCCACCACGAGCAGTATTTAAAATTACTACTCCAGTTTTCATAAGACCGAATTCTTCTGCGCTAATCATTTCTGTCGTTTCCTCTTTTTTAGGTACATGCATACTGATTACATCGGCACTTTTTAGAAGTTCAATCCAAGTGCATTTTTTTGCATGGTGACGATCAAAAACCTCATCTGAAACGTATGGGTCATAAGCCAAAACTTCCATTTCAAATGCTTTAGCATAACGTGCAACCCGGTGACCAACATTACCAAGTCCGATGATTCCTATTGATTTTCCCAAAAGTTCTGTGCCTGTAAATGCATGACGATCCCATTTAAGTTCACTCATTTGAAAGTGGGATGGAACTATGTTTCTCACAGAAGATATTAATAAGCCTATGGTAAGTTCAGCTGCGGAAGTTGTATTTATTCCAGGAGTATTAATAACAAGAATCCCTTTTTCAGTTGCATAGTCTACATCAATATTTCCAACACCCACTGCTGCACGAGCAATAACTTTTAAATTCAGTGCAATATCAATCATCTCACTAGGGATTGATGTCTCCGATCTTGTGAGGATGCAGTGAAAATCTGGAATTATTTTAAGGATTTCTTGATAAGGTAATTCAGGTGCATAATGAATTTTAATATTTTTTTCGCGATGGAGTAATTCAAGGCCGATTTCATTAATGGCTCCTGTAATTAATATTTTATGCATTAATCTAAAATTTGATCACATTAATAAACTTTGTCAATTAACAATACCAAATCCCCTTTTTTACTGCAGAAATAAAAAGTTCTGAATTTTAATATGTTAATACCGATAAATGTATTAATTATAGAATATATAAATTAAATGAAAAGAGAAGTTACTGTTAAAGAAGATTAAAAAAAGGTGAGCAAACGGGTGGATTTACCACCCGTTTATCTTCAAGATATTTAGATACCTTTACGAGTCAACATTTCCTGAGGATTTAATCTATGCAAACAGCGTGTACGAATTGCAATTTGCCGAAAAGGATAAAGAATTTTTTTTCTGTTGTTCATCTTTTGCTCCAGTATTTATATGGTTTAAATCTATGATAAATATAGTTCTAAAAACTATTTAATCACACTCTTGCACACATCTTGAAAGATGTATTAATAGTATCGGCAAATTCGGTAATACCTTGAATATTTTTTTTCTCAAATGTTTTAAGAAAAGGTTTTATGGCGAGAGGAGGCTTTCGAGAGGGAGCTGGTAGAAAAAAAGAATATAATGAACCCGTTAAAAAGATTCTACTAGGTCTACCTGAATCTGTTTTAGAGCAATTGGACAATTATGCCTCAGCCAATAATCTTTCTCGTCCAAAAGCTGTAGCAATCTTAGTTGAGCAGGCAATGATCGAACAGGGCAGTAATATGGCAATATAGATAAATATCTATTTTTTGGTCATTTATTTTCAGCTTTTGTCAAAGTGAGATCTTTCAACTCCCTAAGTTTACGAACAGCTTCCTGAAAACGCTTTCTTGACCTCTTCTTTTCTATTAACCCAAGAATAGTAATTGAAGTAAACATCATCAAAATTAAAACGAGTCCCATTAAACACCTTTTGTAAAAAATATTTACAAATTATTGCAATCTTTTTTTGATAAAGTTCCTACCAGCAAAGTTTTTAAAAAAATTGCTTATCAGTTAGAACCAATTATCATAATTAAAGTGGAGATTCCATAGTAAACAGCTATTATACTCAATATCCAGTTTACTAATTTGTAAGATTTTTTTCGTGAATTTTTTCGTAACCTCCACCAGAAATAGACTGTATAAATTATCAGGATAGCAAGAAAAATTCCTTTTAGGCCCATACAGTAATCTTATCAGTTAGTTTTTTGCCTTTTGATAAAGTACGGGATTTAAATTCTCATCATTATACATTTTCATCTGTTGATAAACCTTCAGCTGCTTATTGCCATTGCTTAGATCAGACAGCAATTTATCTAGGCTTTTTTTCAGATCATTACGCTGGTCATATAATACTGAAAGTTTTCTAGAACAATTTTTTAGATGCTCATCATCTACATCAAGGCGTTGAGTTTCTTCTTCCATGTGGTATATCTTCAAAGCATTTATGGAAAGGCGATCAATTATACTTCCTGGGGTTTCGCTATTCATCTCAACATCTTCAGCATAATGAATATTATTTTTATGAAGTTGATTTAGTAGATATTGATCCATCTGTTCGATCATATCATTTCGTCGTTGATTCAAAACATCAATTGCACGTTTAACTTTAGCAATTTTTGAATCTGGGGCATTTGAATCACGTGCCATGTCTTCCTGATGCCATAATTCAAAATTAACATAATGCTGCTTTGAAACAAGGCTTGAAAAATCAAATACTTCAACATTATCTGATTCAGGTGGCTTAATATGCCAATTAAAAACTTCATTCAGCTGTTTATCAATCAATTCAGATACTTTGAACATAAAGACCATGAAAACCTTTTAATTCAAATTTTTAATTATGATTTCCAATTCAGTTTTAACACTTTCAACATTTACACCCTTCAAACACTCAAGTTTACATTTTGGATAAACACATTTTTTTTTGCAGCCTGGATCAAATTCTAAAGCATGGTGCCTGATTTGCTCCGGTGGTGTCCAGTTAACTGCCCAAGGTCTGCCAAATATTGCCAATGACGGTATATCTGATGCAACAGCAAAGTGTTTTATTCCATTATCATTGCCCAAATGCAGATCAACTCTTTTAATTATTGAAAGTGTCTCAGATAGAGTTGGTACTCTATAGTATGGAAGCGCGGACATTTTCATTGAGGTACGAACGGATTCAACAAAATGTTTTTCATGAGGACCAAACAGGAAAAGTATTTTTGCATTATATTTTTCTACAAGCCAATCAGCAACATTAGCAAATCTATCTGCAGGCCAAACTTTATACCGCTGGCGCGAAACTGGAGATAATGAAACTACAAAATCATTTTCTTCAATACCAAGTCTTTTGAATAGTTTTTCAGCGTAAATTTGATCTTTTTCATTAGGAAAAAAATCAAGCCTGAAATCTGATACTGAAATTCCCAAAGGTTTCAGTAGTTGAGCCTTATCTGCTGCTGAATAAGTAGCCTTTTCTGATATTTTAACCGGATGCGTGTATGCTAAGCCTCTTCCTCGAAAATCAAAGCCAATACGCATTGGTGCGCCACTGAAACGGCTCATCAATGCACTACGTGGATTCCCATAAAAATCAATGACACAATCAAATTTTCTAGAACGAAGATTCAGAAAATAATGTAGTGAATCTGAAATGGATTCTGGCTTCTGGTACAGCAATATTTCTTGTAAATATGGATTCTCATTTAAAACCTGATCTGATGGAGATTCTGTAATAAAGGTCATCTCCGCATCAGGGAAGGATTCCCTTAGCAGTCTGATCGAAGGTGTTGTCATCAATACATCGCCGATACGCCTTAATTGGATCAATAAAAATTTCACTTAATCAAAGCCCTTATTTAAGATCAGTAAGATCTTTCAGCCGGTCTTCTGTAGAGGAAATCTCTTTTATTTGTGCTCCAAGTTTTTCACCCACCATCACAGATTTGGCTTTAGCAATCTCTTCATCATTAATAAAAAGTTTTAAATCTTCATTCACCAAAGTGTTTAATTCTATCATCGAACCCTGCCCAAGCTTGAGAATTTCCTCAATATCCATTTTACATTCCCCTAAGACAAGTCTAGCGTCAACGGGCATTTCCATTAGTTTGTGGAATTGAGGTGCTATCTTTTTTTGATTTTCGTTTTCTTTTCTATTGTTTCTCATTCTGAAATATTTTATCTGAAAGTAAATGTGGTTTAGATTTAACTAGCAATATTTTAGATAATTTGTTAATGTCCTACATTCAACTCTTAAACCATAACTCCCTAAATTAGCCAGAACAAGCTGAATTAATCTAATAAATATAATATAAAAAATGTCACCTAAGCAAAAAACCGCAACGAAAAGATACTCGAACAGTCGACCAAATAAGTTTAATCTCAAAAAGCGACGCAGGCAAATTCAGAGTAACGTAGAGCAACTCCAGAAACTTTCACAGGTTTAATGACATCTCCTGAGAGTTTAGAATACCTCATTCCAAAAGATATCAGAAAAAAACTAAACTGTACCGGAGTTTCATTTTCAGAACTTCGTCAGAAATGTAAATCGCCTGAAAAATTAACAGAGGTAATATATTCTCAATGGCGTATTGGAACAATACGAGTCGAAAGAGACTGGAATGGAATTTTTGATTCTCCGGAAATTGTTCTTTACAACAACAGAGCCTGTTTTTTACCTAGCGATCGCATTTTCATAGAATCTGAACATTCCCAAACGTCATGGAAAGTAGTCACTTGGAATGTTAATTCTATACGGACACGTCTTCCACTTCTCTTAAATTGGCTAGAAGAAAACAAACCAAATGTGGTTTGCCTTCAGGAGACAAAAGTTGATGATTCTCAATTTCCTATTTGGGAAATCAACCAATCAGGTTATGAATTAACTTTTTATGGACAGAAATCCTATAACGGTGTAGCTATTTTGTCCAAAGAACCTATAAAGGAAGTTCAAAAAGGATTTCGTAATGGATATGACTCGAAAAATGCTCGTTTGATTTCAGCAATAATTTCTGGCGTGCGAATTGTAAATGTTTACGTTCCGCAAGGACAGAACACTGAATCAGAAAAATTTGGATATAAACTGGAATTTTTGAAGGAACTAAAACATGAAGTTAACCATTTAAATGATGCAAAAAAACCATTTGCAATAATGGGTGATTTTAATATTGCCCCAAATGCCAAGGATGTTTGGAATGAAGAGATAATGAAGAATAAGGTTAGTTTTCACCCTAAGGAACACGTGCAGTTGGAAGAAATTTCTAAAACAGGACTGACTGATATTTTTCGTAAATTTGACCAAAGACCAGGACAATTTTCATGGTGGGATTTTCGAACTCATGGATTTGAACGTGGTGAGGGAATGCGAATTGATTATATTCTAGCAAATTCTGTTTTGACTTCCTCATGCCGTACGTGCATAATCGATTTATCAGCAAGAGCGCAAGATCGTCCTTCCGATCATGCTCCAGTCGTTGGAGAGTTTAATCTTTAACATGTAATATATTTTTATACCCCAGTAGTTATCTATTATAAAAAATCTTTAGCAATTTTTTTTACCAGTTGCCTGTTTCTTGCATCATGTATTGAATGCTCTCCGTTTGATGGAAAGTTTTAAATTTTGACAAGCAATATATTTATACATTCCGGTAGTTATGTATCACTCTAAATCTCTGAAAATTTTCACAATCAGTTGCCTGTTTCTTGCACTAGTTATTGGACATGCCTCAGCGGCAATTCCTGAAGAACGTGCTGAAGGATTTGCAATGGCGATAGATATTCCAGTTCGTGTAGTAAGTATGAGTTTGATTGTGATTGGCACAGCAGTTTTTATTGTTTCCCTGCCATTTGCTCTGACTTCCGGTAGTACCGGAGATGCTTGGACAAGCCTTATAGTTGATCCATTTGAGTTCACTTTTACGCGTCCACTTGGAAAATTTGACGATTGGAGAAGAGGTCCCATTGAGTCTTCTGCTTCGTCTGAATAACGAACCTCTGAATAGGAGATAACATGATACGAAAAATTATTATAAACTGGATCGCGGTAACATCACTGATTTTATTCAGCACACAAGCTTTTGCGCTTGTAAACTTCAGTGTTGGAGTTCCATTATCACATACTTTCAATGATTCAGACGTTGCAGAGTCTGATGGAGTAAGCGGAACCTTTATTCAAGTTGGGATACCGATACTGCCAGGAATTGGAATGGATAATTATGAAACCAAAATAAAAGATAGCAGTCCAGAAATTAAATTAGCAACCACGATTTATAATCTATATTATCTTCTACCAATTCCAGTTATTAACCTAACTTTAGGTGCAGGTGTGGGAACTACAGAGTTAGAGTGTTCGGTTTGCTCCTCTGTATACGATAAAGGTGGAGCAGTCCAAGGTTACGCCAGCCTAGGTTTTCCAATACTGCCTTTATTTGATTTGCATCTAAGTTATCGTTCAATAACCACTAAAGTTAAAGTTAAGAGTTCTGGTACAGAATTAGATCTTAGCGGAAAAGTAACGGGTATAGGTATCATGTTTAACTTTTAAGCATAATGAACTATCTCGAATGCTAAACAGGACAAAACATTTAAGCAAATTTTGTTTATCCTGGAGTTTAACATTTCTATTTCTTTTACTGGCATTACCAGCAAAAGCACAATTCATAGGTTTAAATCTTGATTTAGCTATAGCATACTCTGCTGCCCCTGGAACAGTTTCTGGGGGTTCAGTTGGGATCACTCACCCAGTCCCTTTTTTCCCAAATCTTGGAGTATCAAGAATAAATTTCCAAGAAAAACAATCAGAAACTTCAACATCGAGCTCCTCTAACACGCTTTCTCTAGTTACAGACACTAAGATTGAAACAGTTAATTTTTTTTACAATATACCTTTTCCAGTAGTTTCAATAGCAATTGGCATAGGTGCAGGTGTAATGACTACAAATACATCAGTCACTGAAACCCTTGGAAATACATCAAATTCAGATGATAGTAATTTTAGTACTCCAGTTTCTGAAGGTTTCCTCCATATTGGGCTACCTTTCTGGAGCATAATTGAATTTCATATTGGATACCATTTGATGTCTGTTTCCAAACTTGATCTTACCAAAGAAAGTGGAATATCCCTTACTGAATACAGTTTAGATAAAAAGAACTATACGGGAGGAATGACTACTATCGGAGTTCAAATTGCGCTTTAATGTTCTCCTCACCTTTTCCAGAGTTCATTAGTTTTTACTGCGGGAAAAACCTTCCTGAAAAGGATTTTCGTATCCTTCCAGAAGAGCAAGTTATCGCTGAATCATTTGGCTCACAGAAAAGGCGTGCCGAATTTATGAAAGGTAGAGTATACGCACACGAAGCACTATCAAAATTTGGACTCGAATCTGAACCAATTTTGAGAAATCCTAAAACTCGCGAACCATGTTGGCCCAATTCTGTTTGGGGAAGTATTACTCATTCTTCTGGATTTGTCGCTGTTGCTGTTGGACTAAAAAAGGAGATCAATGGTGTTGGTATTGATTTAGAAAGTCTTTCCAAATCACTTAATTTTGAGATCAGGAGACACGTCTGTGTTGACTCTGAGATTAAATGGTTAGAGTCTCTTCCACCTAAACAAGCTAACCGGGCTCTCTGCATAATTTTTTCTGCCAAAGAATCAATATTTAAATGCCTCTACCCTAGTTCAAAAACATACCTTAATTTTAAAGACGCTGAAGTGTTACTAAATGAAACTGAGAATAAATTTTCATTCACCATTTTTAAATCAATTGGAAAAATTCAACACAGGTTCCCCCTTTATGGAAGTTTTACAGAAATGAACAAGATGATATTAACTTCTGTATTCGTTTAAACTGTATTTGTATAGCAGTATGGTTTACGTTCTTAAGTGATGAAATTATCTAAATAAAATATAAGTTTAGTTTTCTAATAGATACTTTTAATTTTTTAAATTAACAAAATAGTTTTCTAATCTGTTGTTAACTGCCTGACAATCAACATTTTTTCAACAATTCCTGTTGGGTTTTTTCCAAATATTTGGTAACTTGTTGATTATAAACCCCTAGCCAAAACATTATCAACAACTCAAAAATTTCAAGAACTCCTTAAATTTCAAGAACACATACATTAATCAACAGGAAGTCAACAATCCTACTAATGATAATTAAATATATATGGAAATAATTTTAAAAAGAAACGCATTAAGTAACACACTACAAAACATTAATTCTGTTGTTGATAAGAGTACAACCAAGCCAATTCTTTCAAATTTTGTTATAAGAACTATCGATGGTAAAGAAAAAGAAGTTGAATTTTCTTCAACTGACTATGAATTATCTTTAGTTGAAATTGTACCTGCAGAAATTAAAGAACAGGGAAGCATCTGTGTAAACGCTAAAAAAGTATTTGATATTGTCAGGGAGTTGCAGGCAGAAAATGTACATATAAAGTCCACAGAGCAATTGTGGATCCATATAGTATGTGGAACTTCAGAAACACGCTTGCCTTCTGTAGAAGTTGGATTATATCCTCAGACTATTCTAGAAGAACTCCCACAGTCAATAACTATAAATGTAGATGATTTTAGACATTGTATTGATAAAACTTTGTTTGCCGCAATTACAAATGAATCAAGGAGGAACTTAATGGGTGTTTGCCTGAGCTATAATGGTGATCAGAAGACAAGATGGCTTTCCACGGATGGACATAGACTCGCACAAATGATAAAAACTATTGATGCGCTAAGTTTTGACTCTGATAAAGAGGTAATTATTCCAAGAAAAGCACTTACCGAGGTACGCAGAGTAGCAGAGTTGTTTGGGGAAAATGTTAATATTACCTTTGATGACCGTGTAATGCAGTTTTCTGGTGGTTCAATTATGTTTAAAACTAGACTAATTGAGGGAAAATTTCCTAACTGTGATCCTATCATACCAAAAGATAGCACACTTGAGATGATTGTCAATAGGGAGCGATTTATAAGTTCACTCAGAATCGTATCATCTATAAGTTCAGAGAAACTTAGACCAGTAAAACTGATTATTTCACCTGGAAGTTTGAAACTTGAAAGCGAAAAGGCTGACTACGGAGAAGTTATCGATGAAATAGAAATTGACTATGAGGGAGAGTCTTTTGAAATAGGATTTAATTCCAAATACCTGTTAGATGTTCTATCAGTTTTAGAGACTAAAAATGTGGTACTGGAATGCAAGAACTCAATGAGTCCAACGATCATTAAATCGCCAGATGATGAATCTTTTTTATCAGTCATAATGCCTTTGAGAGTTGAATGGTAATGTTACGGTTTCTGCTTTAGTGACCAAAGGCATTGTAATAATTATATGAAAACTGTAAGTCGGAAATGATTGTTTATGATCGTCCGAAAGTTGGAGCTCTCACAATTCCGTAATTATAATAGGTGTATTGTCGAACTATCACAGGGAATAAACTGGATTTTTGGTGCAAATGGACAAGGCAAAACAAATCTGGTTGAAGCACTTTACTACCTTTGTAACCTAGAGTCCTTCCGAACAAGAAAAACACCACAACTTCTAAATGAAAAAAGTGTTGAAGCAGTCATTACTGCTCAGGTAGAGTCCAAAAACGTTAAGCATATAATCAAGGTAAACCTTTCAAACAAAGGAAGGCAGGTAATTCTGGACAATTCATTAGTAAGGAAGGTCTCAGAATACACGCCTTCTTTCATGGCATTGGCACTCACTCCAGAGGATGTTAATCTGTTTCGCAATGTTCCTCATGAACGACGAAAGTTTTTCAATCGAATTATTTCTTTCAATGACTCAGCGTATCTAAAAAATTTTAAAGAATATTCAAAAATCATTTCTGAAAAAAACGCTCTTTTAAAGCAGGGAGTTACCGATCAACTTATGATTTGGAATAGTATGCTTGCGCGATCAGCTGTTAAATTAATGAAGCAACGTAATGAATTTGTAGAGTTGATTAACAGCTACTTAAGTGACGTTTTCAAAGGTCTATCAGGACGAGATGAAATTCTGAAGTTAGTTTATAAACCATCTTTAATAACAAATAATTTTCAAGACAGCGAGGTTTTAATTCAGCTTAAAAAAAATATGACCCGAGATTTGCAATATGGCTTTTCAGTAATTGGACCTCATCGTGATGAATATCATTTGTTACTAGACGGAAAAAAAGATAGAGATTTTTTCTCACAAGGCGAATTCAGAATAACTAATTTGTCTTTAATAATGACAATAAATCATTTATTATTCGAAAGGTACAGTTTTTCACCAGTAATGATTTTTGATGATCTTTTTTCGGAGCTTGATGATAAAGTTGTTAACTCCGTGTTTAAATATTTTTTGCATTTAAAAAATCAGATTTTCATCACTTCAACCTCTGAGCCATTAAATTATTCCCCAATAAGACAGTTTCAGGTTGTAGAAGGACAACTTGTTTGAACTATAAATGAGATAAATTACTTCATTAGTATATGTAAGGAACAATATGCAGGAAAATCAAAATGTGGAAGTTACAGATTATGATGAATCTAATATTACAGTGTTGCAGGGGCTCGAAGCTGTTCGCTTGCGTCCAGGCATGTACATTGGAGGTGTGGACAATACCGCACTACACCACCTTGTTTTTGAAGTAGTAGATAACAGCGTTGATGAGGCTTTAGCTGGTTTCTGTAATGAAATTCATGTAGTAATCAACTCTGATGGAAGTATCTCTGTAGAGGATAACGGCAGGGGAATACCGGTTGGAATTCACGAAGAAGAAGGTATTCCTGCAGTAGAATTGATTCTAACCCGACTTCATGCTGGCGGTAAATTTGATAATAGTAACTATAAGGTTTCCGGAGGACTGAATGGTGTGGGTGCATCCGTTGTAAATGCTCTTTCTAACAAGATGATTGC
Organism: uncultured SAR324 cluster bacterium; assembly: GCA_902564345.1. Lineage (GTDB taxonomy): Bacteria > SAR324 > SAR324 > SAR324 > NAC60-12 > Arctic96AD-7. The sequence goes on along the minus strand of CACFAY010000001.1, from coordinate 107,375 downwards.
TGAAATACACCGGGAGGGATTTTTGTGGAAACAGGAATATAAGAAAGGTAATACAGCAAGCACACTTCAACAAATTGAGGATAGTAGAAAAACTGGAACCAATATCACATTCTGGCCTGACGATACAATTTTTGATCATGTAGAATTCAATTATGAAATATTAGCCCACAGGCTGAGAGAATTAGCTTTTTTAAACAGGGGCATCATGATTTCGATCAGGGATAACCGCAGTGAACGATTTCAGGAATTTAAATATGATGGTGGAATTTCTTCTTTTATCAGACATATCAACGAAAACAAAAATGTCCTTCATGAAGATCCAGTTTATTTTTCTGGAAAATCAGAAGACGTAGAAATTGAAGTAGCTTTTCAGTATAACGACAGCTACACTGAGCGAATATACTCGTTTGTTAATACCATCAATACAATAGATGGAGGGACACACTTAACTGGTTTCAAAGGTGCACTTACCAGAACTCTTAATAATTATATGACCTCAAATAACATCGCAAACGATTCTAAAGAAAATTTTTCGGGAGAAGATGTACGTGAAGGGTTAGCTTCTGTTATCAGTATTCGCGTACCTGAACCACAGTTTGAATCTCAGAAAAAAATCAAATTAACAAATGTTGAAATTAAAGGAAAAGTTGAAACACTGGTTTCTGAATATTTGGGAGCATATCTGGAGGAAAACCCTTCTGTTTCAAAAAAAATTGTGGCAAAAGCCATAGATGCACAAAGGGCAAGACTTGCTGCGAAAAAAGCTAGGGAACTTACACGAAGAAAAAATGTTCTTGAATTCAGTACACTTCCTGGAAAACTGGCTGATTGCCAAGAATCAGATCCTTCTCTTAGTGAGCTTTTCCTAGTAGAGGGTGATTCCGCTGGAGGATCAGCTAAACAAGGGCGTGATAGAAAAAATCAGGCTATATTGCCGCTGAAAGGTAAAATCTTAAATGTTGAAAAAGCCCGCTTTGACAAGATGCTCACAAATGAAGAAATAAAAACTATGATAACGGCTATGGGTACTGGAATTGGAAAGGAAGAATTTAATCTTGAAAAAATACGATATCATAAAATCATTATCATGACTGACGCGGATGTCGATGGCAGCCACATTTTGACTCTGATTCTAACCTTCTTCTATAGACAAATGCCTGAAATTATTGAGAATGGCTATCTTTACATTGCTCAGCCACCTTTATATAGAGCGAAAAAAGGGCGCTCTAGCTTCTTTGTGAGAGATGAAAATGAATTGACTGAACGACTTGTTAAATCTTCAAGTGAGATATTAACACTTACTTCTGCGAATGGGAAAAAAATAGGTGGTGAAGAACTTTTTCGGACTGCAATGCAAATCAGACTTTATAAGACCCATTACGATCGGTTGTGCTATAACCCTAACTTGAAAATGCTGGTTAATCTACTTCTTAAGCATCAAATTGAGATAGATTTAGGAGGAGCAGAGCATATTATCAATTGTATCAGTGGTTTGAAGGAAATATATCCAGATTATAAACTTACTTTGAATCCTGAAAAACAAGGCAATAATGTTTTAATTGAAGCTAATGGTGAACAAATTGAACTTTCTTTTAATTTACTGGAAAACTTTAGTGCCTATGATTATTCTCAGATGTTTGATGAACATTTGGGGCTTAAGGAAGCTTTAGGTGAAGAAGGACTTGTTTTAACTGAAGAAAAAGAAGGTGAGAGTAATGATTTTCAATCATGGTTTGATGTGCTGGATTTTTTGATAAACTTTGGAAAAAAAGGTATGTATATCCAGCGCTACAAAGGTTTGGGTGAAATGAATCCAGAACAGTTATGGGAAACAACTCTTGATCCCAAGGTCAGGACACTCAAAAAAGTAACTATTGAAGATATAGTAGAATCAGACGGAATTTTTACCATTTTGATGGGAGACCAAGTCGAACCTCGCCGTAACTTTATTGAGGAAAACGCGCTAAGAGTAAAGAATCTTGATGTTTAGAGCCATCTTTAACAATTCATGTCAAGTCCACTCTCAATTGCTGCCATTGTCGGCAGACCAAATGTTGGAAAATCAACATTCTTTAATCGTCTCATTGGTAGGCGCTCTGCACTTGTTGAGAAAAAACCTGGGATAACTCGTGACCGCAATTATGGAAAAGCACAATATCACGGCTTTGAATTTATTGTCATAGATACAGGGGGTCTTGAGCCTGTTGCTGAATCCTCACTTATAGAGAAAATGGCAATGCAGGTACAACTTGCTGTTGAAGAAGCAGATTGTGTTTTATTCGTTGTTAATGCCCAAGAAGGCTGGAATCCTGCAGATGAAGATATATTTCGGAAATTAGTTGCAACTGAAAGACCTCTTTTTGTAGTGGTAAATAAAGCAGATAATAAACGTCTTGAAAATGAAAGCATGGAGTTTCACCAATTTGGTACGGAGAAGATATTTCCTGTTTCATCTGAACATAATCGTGGAATTGAAGCTCTGCTTCATAAAGTAAATCAACAAATTCCACTTCAACAAAAAAAAACAGATTCCGAAAAGGATCTGAATAATCTAGAAAATCCTGTAGCAGTCGCCGTTGTTGGAAAACCTAATGCAGGCAAATCTTCAATAGTAAACGCCCTGCTCCGTAAGGAACGTATGATTGTTGATACTATTTCTGGTACGACAAGAGATTCGGTAGACAGTCTTTGTGTTTATCAAGGAAAAGAGGTTCTTCTGGTAGATACCGCAGGAATAAGAAGGCGGGGTAAAGTCAGCCAAAAAATAGAAACTTTCAGCATTGTATCGGCACTCAGGTCAATCGAACGTTCAGACGTAGCTCTTCTGATAATTGATGCTAAGGAAGGAATCACTGAGCAGGTTTTGAAAATTGCTGGCTACGTGAATGAGCGTAAAAAGGCATTGATTATCGTTTTTAATAAATGGGATCTGGCAAAAAAGGAATACAATAGTAAGAAGGAAGTTGAAAATGAGATTCTGAATAAATTAAACTTTATCAGCTTTGCGCCGCTGATTTTAGTAAGTGCTAAGAGTGGGCAGCGTGTGCACCAGATTTTTGATCTTATTTTTCAAGTTCACAAACAATATTTACGCCGTGTAAAGACATCAGATCTTAATACTATGTTGCAGATTATTGTTAATCAACATCCCCCACCATCTAAATCAGGTCGTCCTACTAAAGTTTTCTATGGTAATCAGGTCAGTGTTTCACCACCTACTTTTGTTTTTATGACAAACAATCCTGACAAAACAAATTTTGCTTACGAGCGGTATATAGCTAACCAATTTCGCCATCACTTTGGTTTTGAAGGAACTCCGTTGAAATTTATCTGGCGTAAGAAGAAATCAACACATGGAAGAAAATCCAGTAAAAGTTCCTGATGAGAAAAGTATTTTCCTAAGCTTCTTAGTAATAAATTGTTTTTTATACTGAATCACGCATATTGTACTTCAGTAAAACCACTTCGAAATTGTATGATTTGATCTTTTACAACTTTTCCTTCTAAACCTTCTTTCATTAGTCCAGCAAGTTCATGCATGTCATCTTCTTTCATACCATAGCGTGTCATTTCCTGAACACCAATCCTTAGACCGGAAGGATTATTAGGGTCTTTGTCTCCAGGAAGAAGGTTATAATTGGTGATAATGTTATTATTCTCAGCGAGAGAGCGGGCAATTGTTTTTGCATCTCCAAAGTTGGTAACGTTTAATGCCAACTGATGACTTTCTGTATAACCAAATTCTTTTGCTTCCACATTAACACCTTCATCAGCGAGAGCCTGACCTAAAGCTTTAGCATTAGCAATTGTTTGTGAAGCATATTGATATCCATATTCAGCCATTTCTCTTATTGCTATCAACATTCCTGGTAGGGTATGTAAGTGGTGACTACTTGAAGAACCAGGCATCACGCCCCTGTCCACACTGTTCCACCATTTAATTTCTTGATCACTACTCATGTTACCTAAGATTACACCCCGTTGAGGTCCTGGAAAAGTTTTGTGAGTACTAGCATTAATAAAGTGTGCACCTTCTTTAAAAGGGTCTTGGAATTTTCCACCTGTTATTAGTCCCAATACATGAGCGCCATCATAAAGTACAGGAATATTTTTAGCTCGACATATTTCAGCAATTTCTTTTACAGGCTCAGGAAAAAGAAATAAGCTTTTGCCTAGAATAACCAAGTTAGGAGAGGTTCTTTCCAGCAAATCTAAACATTTTGGCGTGTTAAGATGATAACCATCTTTGGTGGTTGGCCAGAAATGAAGATTAATGGAATTTTCTTGTCCTAGTGAGAGAACCTTTCCTCGCACTTGAATTCTTCTTCCTACAACTCCTATAGGGTTATGACTTATATGTCCTCCATTCTCAATTGAGTTCACAATCACTGTGTCATTACCTCGCAATAACCCTAATGCAACAGCTGTGTTTGCTGCGTTTCCACTGACAGGACGCACATCTGCTTGAAGACAATTTGCCAGCTTGATCATTTCATTAACAGCCATGCTCTCTATTTGGTCTATGTAGCGAGTACCTTCATAATATCGTCTGTCATTTTGGTATGTGTTGGGATGTCCTTCGGCATATCTGCCCATAAAATCGTTAATTTCGGCCTGTTTGACTGCATCAGACTGTACATTTTCGCTGGCAATCAAGTTTATAGATTCCCTACCTCTCCACTGGTTTTGGCGACTTACAATGTCCAATACATCAGAAATATTTACAGTCATGGTTCTTCTTAATTCAATTAAAGATTATTTATTTCAATATTTTATCTAACTCATTATTTTGATAAAAAACGAGGTATAGACATAATAATAATTATCAGCTACTAATATTCAGGAAAGAACTCAAGTTTAGCCCCGGCTTCCTTAATAGCTTTTTCTTCAGGCATTTTTTTGTTTAGGAAACTTTTACCCTTAACTATTACCTGGGGCCGAATGCTATTAATCATTGAACTGGCATCAAGCTCATTAAAAATTACTACTCTGTCTACTGCCTCTAGAGCTGATAGCAGCATTGCACGTTCACGCTCATTAAGTAATGGCGGTTTACCTTTTTGTTTGACAATGCTTAAGTCGCTGTTAATTCCAACTACATTGAACCCTTTAAGAGTTTTCAATTGGTCCAAGAATTTTAAGTGTCCTGCGGAGATATTATCAAAAAAACCATTTGTAAATATAATTGGCAATTCACTTGGCAAAGTTTGGCAAAGTTGTTCAAGTGTTAATATTTTCATTGAAGATTCACCAAACTCAAAGCGTTGAAGTAATTCATTTTTTGTAAATGAAACAACGCCTACATGTTTAATCTCCATGCTGGCCGCAAGTTGTGCCCAGTAAGCAGCGTCCTCAATACTTGCTTTTCCGGCAATCATAAAAGCCAATACACTGCAGACCGTGTCGCCTGCTCCAACTACATCAAAAACTTCCTGTGTTTGAGCCTCAAAAAAATGATAATCATCAGAGTTTTGAAAAAGTAGTAACCCGTCCTGATCAAGACTAATAACCAGATAGTCAAGATGAACATCTTTTTTAAGTTTTCCTGCTGCTCTAAGTATGTCATTTCGATTGTTGAGAGAAAAACCAACAGCTGTTTCAGTTTCCTTCCGGTTTGGTTTTATGAGGGTAAAGTTCTTATATATGCTGTAATCTGATGTTCGCTTTGGATCACATATAATTGGGATTCCATGTTTTTTACCACTTAAAGCAAGTTCCTTGAGAACAGAGGAGCTTAGTACTCCCTTTCCATAGTCTGAAACTATTGCTGCATCATAGTTAGGGAGGCTCTCATGCAGATATTCAATCAGTTGATTTTTAGGAAAATCTGTATTAGGTTCAGGATCTATGTCCATGCGTAGCAAATGGGTTTGGCCTGCTATCATTCGATGTTTAAGACAACTTTTATGATTTTCTGATACTATTATTCCAGAACAATCAACGTCATTTTCCGTAAGTAGTGTGTTGATGATATCCCCAGTTTCATCTTTGCCAATAACTCCGCAGACTGAAACTTTTGCACCCAAAGTAGCAAGGTTCATCACTACATTCCCCGCTCCCCCCAATCGTTGGTCCTCTCTCAACACTTTCATAATTGGAATAGGAGCTTCCGGAGATATACGATCTACTTCTCCCCATGAATAGTGGTCCAGCATTATATCTCCAATAACCAGTATACGCGGGACATTAATATTCTCGAGTGCTTGGCGAAGATTGGAGTGAATCATAGGTTTTTTTGCCGAGCTAAGTATTTGTTCAGTGTTTTCTTAAATACATTGTAAGGCTGAGCGCCAGAGAGAACTTCGCCCTTGATTTCTCCAGTCTTTGGTTTGAATGCTCCAATCAAAAAACCGGGGGTGCCGTTAATACCGAGCTTTGAACCGTCCTTGATATCCTGCTCTACCAACCCACGAAATTTTTCGCTGTCTAAACATTTGTCAAATTTTTCAGGAGACCTCAATTTGATTTCCCGTGCATATTTTTTAAGATCACGAGGTGTCTGTGCTTTTTGTCGTGTATATAAGAGAAGATGGAATTCCAAGAATTTACCTTGCTCCCTTGCACATTCAGTAGCAATGGCCGCTTCATCTGCTTGTTTATGAAAGGACAGGGGTAAATGTCTATAGCCGAAGGCAACCATTTCTTTATAATCATTTACGAGTCTACTGATCGTATTTTGCACCCTCCCGCAAAAGGGACACTGATAGTCAGAAAATTCAAGTAGTATGACGGATGCGTTTTTGTTTCCCCTGAGATAGCCAGTTTTTATATTCCCTATCATCAAAAATTCTGAAGGAGGTTTCAGATTAGAAATTACCCAACCTTTTTCCAAGGCCAGTGAATACTGGTTCAATAGGTGCTGAGTACGAATTTGTTGCTGCAGAAACTGTTTAATTTGAGGTCGGAGCTGTTCAAGAGTTCCTCGTTCTTGAAGATTATTTTGCTCAAAAAAAGCAACGATGTCTTTGGAGGTCACTTTTTTTTCTGGTGTTAGATTAATTTCTGAATATCTTGAAGAAAGTTTTTTAATTGAATATTCCATCAATCTTACACTCAATTGCTGGTATAGTTGTAAACTGATATCATTTGTTTTTTTATTCCGCACATCTTCAAACTTTACTTCTTTGCCGTCTACAAAACCTAAAATAGGATTTGGATGATATTCGGATGACTTCTGGCCAAAAGTTGGTGAATAAATAATTGAAATGATTAGTAGCATCGATATAAATTTTAACAGGAATATTTTTGTATTTTTTTTCATGGATTTTTTATTTAGTTTTAGTTGAGGGTTAGTATCAGCCTCTAATAGTTTTTAAGGAATTTTTTAAATGTACTTTTAAAACTTTTTGTAATTATTCAAAAAAACATTTTTAGAACTACAATTTTTTCATTCAATTTAAATAATTAGGAGAAGAACGATTTAAATCATCATTTAAGTCTGACATGCCCATCAAAGCTATTAGGTCTTCAAGTCGTGAATCAAGGTCTGGGGATTCAAGAAGAGTTTGTTTTTCAATCCCGGAAAAATCAAGGTTCATGCTCAGTAAATTAACAAGATAATTTGCAGGTATCTCTTCTATTTTTTCCCATTCTATTTTCAAACTATTTCTCTCAGAATATTCTCTAAAATTTTTGTACAATAGTTTTGTGTCCTTTGAAAGAATGGTTTCTTTTACATCATTTTTAAATGAAGAATATTCTACTCTAGCCTTCCTATAGAGAGTTTCGGTCTCCAATTCTTCAACAATTTGAAATCGTGATTTACCATGCAGTTGAATTAGATAGTTTCCTTTTGGCAATTGCTGGGAATGTTCTATTGTTCCTGCGCAACCTATCTCACAAAGTTTTTTAGAATCTACTGCTTCAGGCTGGATTATACCGATCATGAGTTCCTCATTTTCCAAAACATGTTCCACCATCTGCCTGTAACGAGATTCAAAAATATGAAGTGGAAGGACAGATCCAGGCAGTAAAATAGTTCCATGTAAAGGAAACAGTGGTATAGTCTCTACCAGTTTTAAATCAGACATTTTGTTTCCTTTGTATAACGCTTCTTTAAGCTTCTTAAAAGGACTCCTTCCATCTCAGGAGATGTTTTTGGACTGTTGGGCATTGATTTTTCCCAAAGGTGACTACTTTCCATGCAGAGATATGTTGGCACATCGGGAGCTAGTTTTTCTACTTTATTTTGGACGTTCCGATAAAGACGCTGGCGTATTTTTTTTAAATACCGCATTTTTCCATCAACACCAGGAATAAATTCACCTAAAAATACACGACTGTTAGGAAAGCGTTCATCAACTATAGATTTCAGTGAAGAAATGTAACGTAGTGTGCCGAAACTAATCCAGGCGATTCTGTCTGAGGAAACATTGTCAAAAATCTGCTCCACCAGTCTTTGGTATCCTTTTTCCCAGTCAGGATAATCAATCATAGGGTCAAAATGGAATGCTACTTTATATCCTGCATCAGAAGCCATCTTGGCGGCCTTTAGTCGCTCATCTAAGGTTGCGGTTTTATGCTCTTCCTTTTTTATAATTTCCTGCGGGTTAACTGACCATGATATAACTGTTTTTCCCCCGTGAGGTAGTTCAAGTAAGTGCTCAACATGATTCGACTTAGTTTTCAACTCAAGCAAAGCATTAGGAAGGTTCGAAAAAAATTTTATTACATGCTGATTAATACCAAAGGTTTTATCTAATGCTAGACTGTCAGAGTGCTCACCTGTTCCGATACGAAATAATGTTTCTGGCTGTGCAGAGGTGATCTGCCAGACCTGCTTCAAAATGTCCTCAAGATTTGCATGAACTGTTATTACAGGTTTGTTCAGGAATGCCTGTAAAATGCAGTATGTACATTCAAAAGGACAGTTTTCAATTAGATCAAGTGTGAAATAATTGCAGCAAACAAGATTGTCAGAAAATCCAGGACAAGCCTTAATTGATTTTCCCTTAAATTGTTTGAGATGTAATGTTTTCTTACCTTGTGATAGAGGATTCTTTAATGGATCATTTGCTGAACTATCCTTATGCCAGTTGTAATTATTGACTTCATAAGTTGGTACGTTTGGAAAGCGACTGCATATCTGTCGAGTCAACGGTTCTTTGGAGACTGCCGAGTCAATTAAAATTCTTTCAGGATGGTAATTAAACATTATATTAATTCATTATTATTGGGATACAGTCAGAATAAAAATAGCTGTTCTAGTGCTAATGTAGAATTTAAAGCACTTTCAGGCATTATTTTTTAATTGGGTAGTGTAAATAAAAAATCGGCAAATTAAGTCTGACTAACAACGTAATCGTAGATTTATATCATGGTTCACAAGGGTCTTTTCAGCTAATAACAATGTTTGAAAAATAAAATTCCTAGCAAGAGTTATTTGGAGCATATAGTTATAAACCAAATACGCTTTGTTATTTGGTCAGATTTCTTATGGAAATACAATTGATAATAATTTGTACCAGATTTACATAGATTTATCAATATCTAGCAGGTTATTTGGGAGATTAAGTTTAATGGATTTTTAATTTTTTGATTAAAATTGCTTTCAATAATTATTTTAAGGCATTTTTAATTTATAATATGAAAAAAATTTATTTCGTTGTAGATGGTGAAAGAAAAAATGATTAATAGAGCTAAAAAAATCTTAATAATAACTCAAATTAAGTCTTCCTTTGATCAAGTTTTTATTGTCAATCATCTTTTTAATGAGAACCAATTTAGTACATTTGAATTATGAATAAAGGTGTATTTGCAGCAATTGCTTGTGTTGGAATTTTTTGTATAGCTATAGGACTTTCATACCCGCTACTTACTCTTATTATGGAGGATATAGGGTTCAGTGCCAGTATGATTGGTCTTAATACTTCGATGACGCCACTGGGTATGGTTTTATCTGCCCCATTTGTCCCAAAGCTAGCACAAAGGTATGGTTCATGGTTTTTAACTGTAGCATGTTTCTTCATAACTGCATTTATATTTTTTTTGCTGGCAGTGATCAGAGATTTAATTTTCTGGTTTCCATTAAGGTTTATTCTTGGTATCACGATTAATGCTATCTTTATAATTAGTGAATATTGGATTAACCAGCTGGCATTTCCAAAAAAACGTGGACGCATTGTTGGAATATATGCTACCGTTGCTGCTTCAGGATTCGCTTTGGGTCCAATGATATTGGTAGTAAGTAATTCACACAGTTGGTTCACATTTTTATTAGGAATCATTGCTATATTGGTAGTAATACCAATACTTTTTCAATCAAAAAAATATCTCCCTGAGTTTGACAGCGAAGAAAGTTCTTCGGTTTTACCATTTCTGACTTTTGCACCTTTGCTTTTATTATCAGTTTTTGCTGCTGCTCTGTTTGAACAGGTTACACTTTCTCTGTTTCCAATATATGGGCTGCAATATGGACTAAGCGAGTCTAATTCTTCCTTGGTTCTTGGGGTACTTATTTTTGGAAATGTTTTTATGCAAATTCCTATAGGCTGGCTTTCAGATGTTATATCAAGGAGAGTACTCTTAATAATTCTATCTTTTACTGCTTTGGCAGGTAGTATTTTGCTTCCAACATTGATTAGTGGATCAATTTTTCTTTGGCCTATGCTCCTGATATGGGGGGGTGTTTCTTATGGAACTTATACAGTTGCCCTTGTTGAGCTAGGGGACAGTTTTTCTGGAGCGTCACTCGTTGCGGGATGTGGAGTATTTTCTATGATGTGGGGAATCGGTGGGACTCTCGGGTCACCTTTAGCTGGTATTGCGATGGATATTTTTGGCCAGGTAGGATTTACAGCTACTCTAGGATTGTCTTTTTTAGTATTAGCCATTTCAGCAACTGTCATGCCGTTGAGACGTTAAACATAATTGTGTCAGAGAATAAATACTTTTAACATAATTCAGAAATTCTATTAAACCAAATTATTTTCAATCAAATATCTCTTGGCATTTTCAACATCTTTAATAATTTGTTTTTTCAGCTCCTCTATCCCTAAAAATTTGATTTCTGGCCTTAATTGAAACAGAGGGGTTACTTCTAAATATTCACCATAAATCTCATCATCATCCAAATCAAAAATATAAGATTCAACTGTAAAAGTATTTTTTCCAAATGTAGGTTTATTTCCGGCATTGGTAATTCCAAAGTAAATTTTATTTGCTAAATTAATTTTGGTAACATAAACACCATTAGCTAATGCTAATGTAACATCTGGGAAAATATTGGCTGTTGGAAAGCCAAGTTTTTTTCCAAGCTTCATTCCCTTTTCTACCTTTCCATAAATACTGTATTCTCTTCCTAAATATTTAGGAATTTCAGCAAAACGAAATTCACGGATTAATTGCCTTATTAGAGAACTACTTACTGTTTGACCGCTATGTTTTACTGGTGCTATTTCCTCAAGTGAAAAATTAAATTGCTGACTCAGTTTCTCAAGCAACTTGAAATCTCCAGCTCGATTTTTACCAAATCTGAAGTCGTATCCAACTACGATCTTAAAAATATCAAAGCGCTTGATCAAAAACCGAAGAGCAAAATCTTCAGGTAACATTTGAGATAATGCCGATGTAAATTGAATAATATGTACCTCGTCCAGTCCCTGTTCCTCAAGTAATTTAAGTTGATGAACAGATGTGCAAATATGGGAAACAGGTTGCTTAGAATGAATAATTTCCTGCGGATGTGGATTGAAAGTTACAAGTGCACTTGCACAGCTCTGTAATTGAGCCTCATTGACTGCAGCAGAAATTAGTGCACAATGACCTAGATGAATTCCGTCAAAGTTTCCAATGGTAACAACCGTTTTTGGAATGTTGACTGTTTTTTTGTGGAAACTATATACCTGCATAAATTATTGAATTTATATTATATACATAAAGATATAATTGTAATTTTTAGTAAATTACTGGTAGTGATTATGCATTGGACTAGTGTTCATATCGATATAATAGAAAAAAACACATTTTTCATTTAATCAGAGCAAACGTATAGCAAAGTTTCAGGTGTTACATATTTAAAGTGTGGGACTTGATACAAACTTCCAGATTCAAGTTCTCTAATAGGTTGTCCATCCGTAGTTTGAATTGAATCTGTTGAAATAATACACTCTCTCCCTTCGGGAGTAATTCCCAATAATGATTTTCCAGAATGGAATGATTTTCGGGTTAAAATAATCAGGTGCTTTTCCTTAACAGCTTCAACTACACATCCCACCAAGTTTTCTCCATGATCCTTGCGGTGTGGGTTTTTGATTCGATCAATTGCCAAGTCTGAGCGGTTAGCACTAAAAAAGCCACGCGTAATTTTGGATGGCCATTTTGATTTAAGTGACTTCACTATCTGTTTGTCAAATGATTCAAGAAGTCTATCAATTTTTTTTATCCATTCTGGTTTTATCTCCATGTGTCTAAAATCAAGTCTCATTACCTTCATGTCAATGTTTTGTAGTTCAGGAATAAAATCTAATAAAAACAAGTCTTTATTATGGAACATAAAAGTTCCATGCTGATTTTCTAGTGTTCGAAACTTTCTTTGTTGTTGATCTGAAGGAACCACTATCTTCTCAATGAAGTCTAAAGAGTTTTTTGATTTTTTATAATTACTAAGTAACTTGCGAGGTGTATAAAACAATAATATTCTGCCAGCAGATAAAATTTCACAAGGCACACTTAGCGTATGACAATAATTATTTAGTGAGGATATGGGCAATTCGTTTGAAAGGGCGAATCGTTGTAACTGTTGACCAAAATATTCATGCCAGCGTAAAAGTCCCTCTAAATTATGGTTTCCAGTTTCTACAATAAAATGTATAGGAATTTTGGATCTTTCATTTTTCATCCACTCTGCAGCTCCAATATCTTGGACACGAATTGCTGCAAATTTTGATAGAGGAAGATTATTAAGTATATTTATGGATATCTCAAAATTATTCTCTGTTAATAGTATATCCCACTGTAAAACAGGAGAAAATCCCAACTCGAGTGCTGCATCAGTTAGAGCAAGTAAATTTTTGGTATTTAGCCTGCCCATTCGGCTAAGTGTTTTATGTTCCAAAATTACTTCACGTATAGAAGTATTACTTATAAGTTCTAGTGTCTTTTCATTATCAATAAAGGTGTTAAATTCCATTATTATCCAGCCAGTCAACACATTTTTCTATGCTTAGTTCTGATGCTAAATTATCATGCTTTATACGTTGTTGATGCAATACAAGTACTCGATTTGCTAATTTTAATCCCAGGTCTAGCTGGTGAGTGACCATAATTACTGTACCTCCATGCTGGTGGAATGCTGTGAGATAATTTTCAAACCATTGCATGGAATTTTGATCAAGTCCAGCGAATGGCTCATCAAGAATTAGAATTTTAGGTTCACAAAGCATTAATCGTGCGATCATTAATCGTTTTATCATCCCAGAACTGAAATTACTAACGGGCATCTGGGCAACGTGAATCAGGTCTGTTTTACGAAGTACTTGATCAGTATTGATGTCAATATCTTTTACACCATAAAGTGTTCCAAATACCCTTAAATTATCTGTTGAACTCAAATCCCCGTACAATCTATTTTCATGAGATATTATTCCAATTTTTTGCCTCCACTCAAGTATACTCTCCTTTTTGCTTTTGCCGTAAAAAGTAATTTTGCCATTAGTGGGTTTAGATAATGTGCTGATAATACGTAGTAATGTTGATTTTCCAGCACCATTATTGCCAATAAGTGTTATGAATTCTCCTGTTTCAATTTTCAAAGTGATGTCATTAAGAATACATCGGTAACCAAAGCGTTTGGTTACGTTTTCTAGGCTCAAGATAAGAGGCATGAATAGGGAAGAAGGATTAAAGTGGAGTTATTACTATTTGAAAATTGGGTATGCTTCATCAACAATGGGCTGATTTTTTGCGTTCCATATCATTATACGAAGTAATGTGTCTGGTTTAACTTTACTGAATGTTCTTCTTACAATTCTATATCTACGTATTTTATATGGAATGGATTTATCTAAGCTTAAAGCAATATCTTTATTTAGGTTCTTAGGGGAAGATAGAAACATCCCGGTTCTTCCTATCTCAAGCTTTTTGGATTTATTTGTGAGGTAAAAACTAACTCTAGTTTTTCCTCCACTTGTATCTATCTTTAACCTTTCAACTGTGACTGGAGGATTAGCAATTGATTTTGATTTAAGTATTTTAACAGTGGCGGTATTCTTTTTACTGCGTTTTTTCTCTTTCAATTCAAATTTACGAATTTCATTTTCCAGCTCAACTATTTTTTCCTTAACCGTCTCATTTTCAGTTTTTGATTCTGTTAAAGAAACTTCAGTGCTGCGAAGCTGCTGTTCCAAAGAACGAATTCTAAGCTGGAGGTTATTGATTTGATCTTGGGTAGAAGTTTTTTCACTCTGAAATTGTTGTACTACTTGTTCGCGTTGCTGGAGTATGGATTTAAGGTCAGATAACTCTTCTGCTTGCTTCTCTATTAGAGATGCCTGTTGTTCATTAAGTTTTTTTTGTTTTGAAGATTGAGATAAAACTTGTTGCTCCCATTTTGAGTCACGTTGCCCGGTTTCCTTTAATTTTTCAACTAGACTTGTACTTCTAGATTTTACCCGTTTTAAATTTCCACTTAGAATTTCAAGGTCTTTAATGTGGATATACTTCAAGTATGCAATTGTTGCTGACAAGAAAATTATAATTATAATCAGCAGGATTATTATGAATTTGAAATTTTTTAAAAAGAACGACGTAATTTTATCGTCGCCTACAACATAAAAATTGGGTTCCATCTATTTTTTTAAATTCAATTAAAATTAATTTCTAATTCTTTATTAAGACTATAAGTGTGGTCTCTGAGATTCTCGAGGGTACCAGTTAATTCTAATTCTAGCAAGGTAGCCAGAAAGATATTTCCTTTAATTTTTTGTTTTCAGACTAATTTTACTTTCTCAACAGTAGGCGCATGTAGAATGCTGATTATAGTGATAGAATAATAGGATGTTTTTTTATTATCATGTTCAGGATTTATGAATGCTCACTTAGCGCACGTCCTATATCTCTTTGCGCTTCGCGTTTTTTTATATTTTGACGTTTATCGTGTAATTTTTTTCCGCGCCCTATTGCAAGTTCAAGTTTTATTAAGCCATCTTTCAGATATATTTTAAGAGGTATTAGTGTCAGGCCCTGTTCTTTCAGTTGTCCGTAGAGGCGACGTATTTCTGAACGATGCAACAGTAAACGTCTCGGACGAAGTGGTTCATGGTTGTTTATATTTCCATAGTCATAATGAGAAATATGTGCATTTATTAAATATACCTGCATTTTTTCATCTACCTTACAGTAACTTTCTGCAAGATTGATTTGTCCTGTTCGGATGCTTTTGACTTCGGTTCCTTTTAAAACAATTCCCGCTTCTAAAGTTTTTTGTATGTCATACTCAAACCTTGCTTTTCTGTTTTTTGCAAGAAGTTTAATTTTCATTTCAATTGGTAAATTTGAATAAGAAATCACGATTTTGAAAAATCAATTAGATGCAGTATGAATTAATTAGGAAATACGTGCCAGTTAAGTATAATTAGATTTTGCCCATGATAATGCTTGCTCATTTGTCTCAAGATCACCGTTTAATTGCTTTTCAAAAGCCAGCTTTAAAATTTTCCCCATTTCTGGTCCCGGTGATAGTCCAAGTTTTAACAAGTGTTTTCCCATTAGCAGAGGACGAGGACCCTCATCTTTAACATTCATCTTTTTAGCTTCTTTAAGCAGCCATTCCCCTGCTTGAAAACATGCTCCTTCCCTTTGAGTTAAATTTCTTCCAAAATAGTCAGCTTTTGCTAGCAGAATCAGATCAGATATACTTACACGTAGTGCGAGCCGTCTGATTGTTCCAGAATTAATTCGTTCACGTTCATTGAAAAGTTGTATTGGCCTTAGATGTTCTTTAACCATACTGGTTACTCGTTTGATCAGATTTCTATCGTCAGTAAGTTTCTGCATGAATTTTAAAGTGGGATCAATACCATATTTGTCATGTGAGGGGCTTCTCCAGCGCCCTCTTAAAAATTTGGTTGTTGAAGGCTTACCAAAATCATGACAAAGAGCTCCAAACATCAACACCAAATCTTTTTTTTTAATGCCTGTTCTGAGCCTAGCAGCTTCGTCTAGAACCATAAGTGTATGAGTCCACACATCTCCCTCAGGGTGCCATTTAGGGTCCTGGGGTACCCCTTCAAGGGCTTTTATTTCTGGAAAATACTTTAAGACTCCAATTTGTTTTGCAGCCTTTAAACCAATAGAAGGTTTTTTAGCCTTCAAAAGTAACTTACAAAACTCTTCAAATATTCTTTCTCTTGGTAATTCAGATAGGTCTAATTTTCTACAGAATTTTTCAGTTTGGGCTGAAATTTTAAATTCAAGCCTTGCTGAAAACTGCATGGCCCTATAAACTCTCAGGGGATCTTCAGCAAAAGCTGGCCCAACATGCCTTAATTTTTTATTTTTTATATCCTTGATACCCTCAAATGGATCCAATAGGATATTTTCAATTATATCATAACCCATGCTGTTAACAGTAAAGTCGCGCCGGGCTGAGGCTTCCTTGAAACTCATTAAAGGGTCTGTAGTAATCTTGAAACAACGATGGCCTTTACCTGTTTTTCTTTCTCTCCTAGGCAGACTGAAATCGTATTCTGCTGTCGGTGTTTTAAGCTTTAAAACTCCAAATGATTTTCCTGCAGCAGATATTTTGCCAAATTCTTTTAGTACCACTTCCAGATCAGGCATACTTAAGCCATAAATTTCCAAGTCTAAATCATTAGAAATTCTCTGGTCCAGAAAATGGTCTCTTACCGCTCCTCCAACAAGAATTACTCGTCCTTTAATCTTAGTAATTGCTTTTGCTATTTTATTTAGTTCTGAAGAAATAGGAAGGCGGGACATGAAGGTTTCAAGAAAAAAAATGAAAAAGTTTGCAAGCACCTTCAGCTTTTTTTAAAAGACCACCTTACTAAACAACTAAGTTTGCAACAGGTGATATTCTTTGGCAAGCAGTTCAATCTAGTCTTGATTTATTTATTCTAAGTGCTTTGTTCTAGCAAAAAAATTTTATCCACAGAGGACAATTATTAGATAATTATATTTATGTTTTAATTGTTATACATTGGAGATGTATTTACAAATAATTTTAAAAATAGACTTAAATTCAGATATATAAAAACATTACGATAACAGGTCAACATTAAATTATCTAATATGTACTTTATTGTGAATTTAATTTTATTTTATTAACATGACTTAAGTTATTTTAAAAATTTTTCAAAATAATCGATAGTTGGCTTGAGACCCTCTTGGAGAGAAATTTTTGGTTGCCAACCAAGTCTTTGTTTAGCCAGTGAAATGTCGGGTCTTCTTCGAACTGGGTCATCTGCTCTTTCATCCACATATACTATTTTGGAGACTGAATTTGTCATTTTTAGAACTTTTTCAGCCAACTCAATAATCGTGAATTCAACTGGATTACCTGTATTTACTGGGCCTGTAAAATTTTCTGATTTCATCATACGGTACAAAACATCCACTAATTCTGTTACATAACAAAAGCTTCGTGTTTGTTTTCCTTCTCCATGAATGACTATAGGTTCACCTTTTAGTGCTGCAACAATGAAGTTGCTTACAACCCTCCCATCATCAGAGTTCATTCTTGGTCCGTAAGTGTTAAATATTCTTACAATTTTTATATCAGTCTGACTTTGCCTGTGATAATCCATCATCAAAGTTTCGGCTACACGCTTGCCTTCATCATAACAACTGCGTAATCCTATGGGATTAACGTATCCAGGATAACTTTCAGGTTGCGGATGTACTTGAGGATCACCGTAAACTTCAGAAGTTGATGCCTGTAAAATGCGGGCCTTAACTCTCTTAGCTAAACCAAGCATGTTAAGAGTTCCGATAACACTGGTTTTGACAGTTTTTACTGGATTATATTGATAATGAACCGGGGAAGCTGGGCAGGCCAAATTAAATATCCAGTCAACTTCTACTACAAGAGGTTGCACTATATCATGACGGATAAGTTCAAAATTGGAATTATCCTGCAAATGTTTCACATTTAATTTTTTACCGGTAAAGAAGTTGTCTACAGCAATAACTTCATGTCCTTCTTTAATCAGTCTATCGCAAAGAAATGAACCTACAAAACCAGCACCACCAGTAACAAGTACTTTTTCCATTTGAAAATTTAAATAATAGTGAAAAAAAACATTATAATAGTATTCAATATTTCCTTAAGGTTCAAGTTACCTTTGGTTTATAACTGCCTCTGATTAATGAGTGAAGTAGTATTTCATCTTTAGAAATCTTCATTTGGCTGATTGGTGCTTTTTAACATATACTAATGATATTGAATATAACATTGCTACTATAATTGAGTCAGATTATTATTTTGATCATTAAAATTATTCAATCAAAAAAATCTTTTCATAAAAATGGGATCTACTTTAATACATTTTTTGAATTAACTATAATTAATGGACAAAAAACGATAAAATTCATTAAATTCCAAATATTTAAAATATGAGATTTAAGTAGTTAAAAATATCTTTTCAAGGAGGAATTATGATTACTGAAGAAAGGCAAAAAGATTTAGAGGCGGCAATACAGCAAATTGAACGTCAGTTTGGAAAAGGTGCAATCATGAAAATGGATGGGTCCTCTGTAGGGCAATATCCTGTAGTTAGTACGGGAAATTTAGCCTTAGATATTGCACTTGGAATCGGCGGTTTACCTAGGGGTAGAATTATTGAAATCTATGGACCAGAAGCTTCCGGTAAAACCACATTAGCACTGTGCGCAATTGCAGAAGTCCAAAAACAAGGAGGTATAGCAGCATTTGTTGATGCAGAACACGCTTTTGATCAAAATAATGCCAAAACATTAGGTGTACAGGTCGAAAACCTTTTGCTATCTCAGCCGGATTATGGTGAACAGGGTCTTGAAATAGCAGAGCAGCTTGTAAGAGTAGGAAAAGTGGATATTGTTGTAGTTGACTCAGTTGCGGCGCTGGTTCCTAAAAATGAACTTGAGGGTGATATGGGAGATTCGCACATGGGCTTGCATGCTCGTTTGATGTCACAAGCATTACGTAAATTGTCTGGTGTTGCTTCAAAGTCAAATACTATTTTCATCTTTATAAACCAACTTAGATCAAAAATTGGAGTTGTGTTCGGAAATCCTGAGACAACTACTGGAGGTAATGCTCTCAAATTTTATTCAA
The DNA here is from genome assembly GCA_902564345.1 of uncultured SAR324 cluster bacterium. GTDB lineage: Bacteria > SAR324 > SAR324 > SAR324 > NAC60-12 > Arctic96AD-7. The sequence continues at coordinate 88,105 of CACFAY010000001.1, read as the reverse complement.
GTGTTCGTCTGGATGTTAGACGAGCTAGCCAGATTAAGAGTGGTGATGAGGTGAGAGGGCACCGTATGAAAATTAAAGTTGCAAAAAATAAATTGGCACCACCATTTAGAACGGCCGAGGTTGATTTGATTTACGGAATGGGAATTTCTAGGATGGGTGTATTAATAGATTTGGCGCTGAATGAAGATATTGTTCAGAAAAGCGGCACATGGTTTTCCTACAATAATGAACGCCTTGGTCAGGGAAGAGACAACTCAATCAAGTTTCTGGAGGAAAATCTAGAAATTGCGGAAGCCATAAACTTAGAAGTTCGAAAAATTAACAAACTTGACTCTGATGAAGATACAGAAAAATCGTCTGAATCTAATGTTGTCTAATGAATAGTTCACATTCAAATTCGGTCCATCCAAAACATTTTTTGGGAAAGATAGAATCTTTTTTCAATGGCGTGCTTGATGATGTCTCTGTTAATGAGGCTCTTTGCAAAAAAAACATTCTGATTGATGTACGAACAAAACTTGAATACGAAAAAGGCAGCATTCCAGAAGCACTCAATTATCCATTGTTTGATAATTTAGAACGGGCTGAGATTGGAGTAATTTATAAAAGGATCGGTAAAAAAGCTGCGTTTGAAAAAGGACTAGAGTTTTTTACACCGAGAATTGAAAAATTCCTTTCTTCTATTGTAAATTTAAAAACTAAGCATCTTGTTGTCTTTTGTGCACGTGGTGGAATGAGATCAGCTTCTGTAGTTAAACTTCTACAGCATAATGGTTTTCAGGCGGTTCAACTACAGGGTGGTTATAAAGAATATCGAAGTTATGTACTTGAAAAGCTTAAGGGGCCTGTTCCTCCATTGATTGTACTTCATGGCCAAACAGGGGTTGGAAAGACCTTATTGCTGAAAAAGCTTCCAGATCATTTGGACTTAGAAGAATTTGCGGGGCATAGGAGTTCGTTGTTTGGAGCAATAAATAAAATTCCTCAGACACAAAAAAATTTTGAAGCAGTGCTTGTTAAAAACATTTTAGAACTTTCAAATAAAAAACATGTTTTCATTGAGGGAGAGAGCAGAAAAGTGGGAAAAGTATTTATCCCACAGGCAATTGCGGAAGCTATGAAATACGGAACTCTTGTCTTGCTGCAGGCATCGATTGACACAAGGATAAGACGAATTGTAGAAGAATATAAAATTAGTGATGATCATACTTTCCTGCAAACTGATTCAATATTGCAATCAATGCAACAGGTAATAGGTAAGAAAAAATCTGAACTTTTACGTCAGTGGCTTAAAAAAGGTGATTTTGAAAAAATAGTACATGTACTTCTTGAGGAATACTATGATCCCCGTTATCAGTATGCAATGCGTATGAATGAATACGCTCTGAAACTTTCTGCTGAAAATCTGAATAGTGCTGCAGAAGAACTTTTGCAGTTCCAAAGCGGATTAATTAACTCCAGAGAAAATATTCAGCAAAAAAATCAAAACAGTAAATTAAACTAGATTTTGTTTTTTGTTCAAATTTTAATCATATGAAACATAAAACATTTTTTATACTCCTGTTAATTTCCTTTTTACTATTTAGCCTTGGTTCAATCTTATTAGCTAAAAGCTCCAAAAATTTAACCTTAGTAAATACTAGATTAGGTTCATATTCTCTTCCTGTTCCTGTACTTAGATTACCAGGCCTTCCCATTTTTTCTCTAGTTTCAGTATCAAAAGCCATCATTCCTGAATTGCCAGACTGGTACAGTTCGCGATTTATTCCTGATGAACTGGGTTGGTTGGATAGGTCGGGTAAATATTACAAGGAAGGCATAGTACAGTTATTTCGAGGAAATTTGACCCTCGCATTAATGAGATTTCAAACTGTTATAGAGGAGTATCCTGAAACTGATTGGTTTTTTCCATCTACGTTTTGGAAGGGGCAAATCTTAGCACAGCGTCAAAAATATGCTCAATCTGCAAAATCATTGAATATTTTTTTGAATTCCCTAAAACAAAGAAATCACTCTGAACAGTATATTGACTTTCAAGATTTTAGCAGGTACACACTTGTCTGGTTGGATTTCAAGGAGCATAAATACGATAAAGTAATTGATAATATTAATAAATTTGAAGATTTTGTTGATAGTGAAAAAATTCGCAGTGAACTACTTTATTTAAGATATTTGGCGAATGTTAAATTAAATAAAAATGAGGAGACGCTGATTGTTCTAGAGAAATTAATAAAGGATTTTCCAAATGATTTCGAACATATATTACTTTTAGGTGAGTTTTATTATTCACAGAAAAATTGGCGGAAATTGACAAGTTTAGTCGCTAATCATTCAAAAAATACTAAATTTTATAACAATTCAAAAATGGAGCATTTTCTTTGGCTTGGTCTAGATGCTCATTTAAACCTCAAACAATGGAGTAAAGCAAAAAAATTAATTAGTTCTTTGGAAAAACTTGGTGTACAAAGTACTGATAAACTTGCTAAAGCTTATTTAAAACTTAACTTGCATACAAAACAAATTGAACAGGCGTGGGAAGACTGGACTAGAATAGAGGATCATATTCTTAGGACTCAAGCTTTGAGGGCTTTAATGCATCATGCCATTAAAGTTGATGAATTCAATTTTTTGCTAAAATTGGAGACACAACTCAACTCAATAAGCATTTTTTGGCAATCCTGGCAGGATGAAGTAGAATTGATTTATGCTTACCTCTATCTACGCTTGAAAAAGTTAGAAAAATCCAAATCATTTCTTGAATCACCAAGCAAAAATTCGTTGAAGTTAGATGTGAATCAGGCTTCGATTGTAAATGAAGAAAGCCTTTATTTAAGCGCAGTAATTGAACTAGTTTCATCAAATTACCAGAATGGATTTATTTTGGTAAAGCAGTTACTCGAAAGTTATCCTGATTCAGATCGTCTTTCTGACTATTATTTTTGGTATGGTGTGTTGCAGTATGAAATAGAAAATAATTCAATGCAAACAATTATGGCAATGCGTCAAGTTGACATAAATGGTAAAAGGGCTGATGATCGTCTTTTCTTGCTAGCAAAAGTAAATCATAACCAACAGAAATGGGCTGCAGTAAACATGTCTCTTTTAAATTTGAAAAAATTGTATCCAGAATCGCCATTTTTAGAAGAAGGTCTATATTTACAGTCTCAAGCTACTTTTAAGCAAAAGCAATACAATGCAGCACTTGAAATATTAAATGAACTCGAACACACATTTGATCCATTAAAAAATCCGGTTAGAGTCATAGATCTTAGAGTTCAGGTTCTTATGGCACTGAGAAGATATGAACAAGCTGATAATGTACTCAGGAGATCAATAAAAATGTATACAGACTTTTCCCTGATAAAGTTGAGAATTGAAGTATTGAAGTACATTAATGATCCACGCCGTATTATTGGTGTTACCGGTCTTGGATTGGGAATTTCTATAACTGAAGACCAAGGATTTTTCTTCTTTCACCAAGCAGAGGCTCTATTTGAAATGAAGAAATATGATCAGGCATTTACGGTTTTTCGTTTAGCATTAAAAAATCCTCCAAAAAATAAAAGCCGCTTTATCAATTACAGAATTCTGAAAATCAATTTTGAGTTGGGTAGAATTGATGAGTCAGAGCAAGGAGCCAAGAAATTACTGGATGAGGATAAAGATGACATTTACGCTACAGAGATACTGCATTTGCTAGGCGATTTTTTTCTTGAAAGAAAACATTTGAAAAAGGCCAAACCCTATTTAAAACAACTTGTGGATAATTATGAAAAATCTGTACGTCTAGAGGATCTTTCTCCTGATCAAAGGGTTGAACAGATTGTTCTTGTAGGGGAAATCTATAACGATTTAGAAGAATATGAGCAGGCAGAACGCTGGTTAAACCTCGCATTGAAATCGATGGAAACTGTTGAAAATGGCCGCAAGAAATGGCAGTTGCGCATTCTTAGAGAAAAAGGATTTGCACTATTCAAACTTGCTGAACACAGTAAGGCTTTGGCAGCCAGTCTTAAGGTTCTTTATTTAGACCAAAGCTTGTCGAATCAGCAAATGTATGATCTAAATTTAAGAATAGCGTCAAGTTATGTGAAGTTGAATCGCAATAAAGAAGCTAAGGCAATTTATCGTAAAATGCTCAATAATTTTGAAGATAGTGACCAACTGAAAGAAGTTCAAGCCTTGCTTGGTAATTTGATGTAAAATAAAGAAAAAAAATAATTAAAAAAGGTTGTTTCACGTGAAACATTTATTTTATGGGTTTTATAATTATTGCTATTGACGGCCCTTCAGGAGTGGGTAAAAGTACAATTGCCAGAAAGCTATCTACTGAACTAAGTTCAGTTTATGTCGATACTGGAGCAATGTTTCGCTGCCTGGCACTTTGTTGGGGGAGAAAGGGTTGTCCTGAAAGTGATCTTGCTCTGCAAGAACTAGGCGAACAGACGAGGATATCTTTTGAAGATGAGAAAATAATTTGTGATGGATTTGATGTTAGTGATGAAATTAGGTCGGAGGATATTTCATCACTTGCTTCCAGAATTAGCGTTTATCCTTCCATACGTGAAATAATGAAAAATAAGCAAAGATCTTTGGTGAAAGAAGAATCTGAAGCTGGAAATTATAAAGGGGCAGTATTGGAAGGCCGTGATATAGGTACAGTTATTTTTCCATCTGCAGATCTTAAATTTTATATAGATGCCTCTCCTCAAATTCGTGCTAAGCGCAGGTATTTGCAGTTACTTAAACAGAATGGTGATTTTGATTTTCAGGAAATATTAACAGCAATTCTTGAACGAGACCATCAGGATAAAAATAGAAACGTAGCTCCATTGAAGGCTGCTAAAGATGCTATAATTATAGATACTGGAAACATGAATATTGAAGAAGTCATGCAGTATTTGTTCGAGTGTGTAGATAGTTCAAAGGTTTATACATAACAATAGGAGCTTAAAATTTTTTTAATTTTGCAATTATAAATACAGAAATCACATGAAAGCAGTCATACTTGCAGCTAATCGCAGTACAAGGCTTAGCCCTTTTATTGAAACTCGATGTAAACCTATGATTCATATAGCAGGTCAATATATTCTTGAAAACACTATATGTTTTTTAAAAACAGCAGGAATTAATGATATTGTTCTTGTTGTTAATCATAAGCAGGATCTAATTCGAAATGTGTTTGAAAGTGGTCAGAAATATGGTGTAAACATAGAATATATTGTTCAGAATGAGCTTCTAGGAATAGGCCATGCTCTGAATCTATGCCAGTCATCTTTAGATAAAAAACCATTTTTGCTTACCTATGGGGATGTACTTACTGATGAAAATCCTTATTCATCTATTTTGCAAACATACACCGAAACTAATAAGGAAGTTGCAATGGTAGCGCTACCGGAGTCTTCTAACGAATTTGGGAATGTCTACCTTGATCATGAAATGAAAATCAGTCGATTGATTGAAAAGCCTTCAGGTGTTCAATCAAATTATGTTTTTGCAGGAATATTTGTTTTATCTCCAAACATCTTTGAGCTGTTGAAAATGTTCAAGAATGATATTTCCTTATGCTATGAGCATATTATCGGAACTGGTGGTCTTCAGGCATGTTTATGGGAAAAAGGGTGGATTGATATGATTCATCCTTGGCATATTTTAGTTGCAAACCAAATGTTAATGAATTCATGGCAAACAGCAAACATAGACAGTACTGCAAAATTATTGGGGCATGTTTATCTTGAAGGTGCAGTAAGGATTGGAAGAAATGTAACTATTGAAACAGGAACAGTGCTCAAGGGGCCTTGTTATATTGGGGAAAATTCTTATATCGGGAACAATTCACTTATTCGTAACTACAGTGCTGTTGGCCCAAACTCTACAGTTGGTTATGGCTCAGAGTTAAAAAACTGTGTGCTTTTTGGTTCAAATGATATTGGGCGGTTATCTTTTGTTGGAGATAGTGTTGTTGGAGAAAATACAACTACAGGGTCTGGTTTTACAACTATTAACCATACAGCTGAATATACTCCTGTGATTTGCAAAACAGCTAATGGTGCTGTTGAAACTGGATTGATAAAATTAGGCGCATTCTTTGGAGATAACGTAAAAATTGGTGTAAGGCACGTAACCGGTCCAGGTTCAATATTGAAGAGTGGAAGTAAAGTAGCTGACAGTTCGACACTTTGAAATCTTGATCAGTTAATTTTTAAAATCATATTGGTAGTTTGAGTAATTAAACAATTTTCAAAAAAATTTCCGCATTCATCCATGAATTCAAGTGAACAACATTTTTTTAACTAACGGTTATGTGTGGTATTAGTGGCATAGTGCATACAGAAAATTTTGGGAGGAATTTACTTAATTCAATAAGAAATCTCGAATATCGAGGGTATGATTCTTGTGGTGTTGCTGTGATACAGAAAGGCAAGATAGATTTGCGAAAAAATATAGGCGGAATTGATGATGTTAATCTTAAAGAACGTTTGGATCAAATGCAGGGCAAAATTGGTATTGCTCACACTCGCTGGGCAACCCACGGAGGAGTTACTCAGGAGAATGCTCACCCTCACCTTTCTGCAAATCGAAAGTTCGCAGTGGTTCACAACGGCATAATATCTAATTACCAGAAACTTAGGGAAGAATTGCTCAGTGAAGGTGTTAGTTTTAATTCACTAACTGATACTGAGGTTTTTGTTAATCTCTTAGAAAAATCTTATATTGATAGTAATGATTTGGAACAGGCATTCCTTGCAGCCCTTAATCAGATAGAAGGTTCTTTTTCAATAGTAATGCTTTCTTCACATGATCCGGAGCATTTGTACTGTGTGAAAAAAGAGTCTCCTTTACTTTTGGGGCTGGGTGAAGATTGTAATTATGTAGGATCTGATATAAATGCATTTCTAGAATATACTAGGAAGGCAATTGTTCTAGATGAAGGTGAGTATGTAATTTTGGGTCCAAATAAGTATGATATACGCTCTTTGAAAACTGGTATAAAAATCAAGAAAGATATCTTGAATATTGATTGGGACATAGAGACCAGTAAAAAGGGTGGATTTTCTCATTATATGCTAAAGGAAATATTCGATGAACCACAGACTATTAGGCAGGCAATGCAGATACCAAAGTCCCAAATCGCCACTATGGCTAAAATGTTTGCTGAATCAAAACGTTCATATATGATGGGTGTGGGTACAACCTATTATGTTGCCAGCATCGGCCAATACTATTTTTCTTCTATTGCTAGTTGTTACTATTCTGCATTGAGTTCTGATGAGTTTTCTGTAGTAGATATCAAACGAGGAGATATGGTTTTAGCAATTTCTCAATCAGGAGAAACATATGATACAAAAACTAGTTTAGTATATGCCAAAGAACATGGTGCAAAAACAGCAGCAATAGTAAATGTTATGGGTTCAGCAATAAGTATGATGGTAGATCAGGTAATAATGCAGGGGTCGGGACCTGAAATATGCGTTGTTTCAACTAAGGCGGCATTAGCTCAAACATTCATTATGCTGCGCATTGCCTTGGAGTTGGGGCTAATTAAGAGAAAACTAAAACTAAATAATTACAAAAAAATTCAGAGTGAGATGCAGGAATTTTCTAAAATTATAGAAATTGTCCTCAATGAGCAGTCTGGCTTTGTCCGCAATATTGCTAGAGATACTAGTCATGTTAAACATTGGTTATTTCTTGGGTGTGGAGTTTATTATCCGGTTGCAATGGAATCTGCTTTAAAAATGAAGGAAGTTACTTATCAGCATGCTGAAGGAATGCCAGCGGGTTTTCTTAAGCATGGCACTTTATCAATGGTTGACCAAACACTGCATACCTTATTTTTTGTGCCACCCCCTGAACAAAAAGATCTTCACAAGCGCACACTTATTGCCATGGAGCAGGTTAAATCGAGAGGAGGAAATGTTATTGCTATTATCTTTCAGGGTGATGAATTTGCAAAAAAACTTGCTTCCCAGTCTATAAAACTACCAGTCGTAAGTTCTTTGTTTGCTCCCTTTTTGCAAATGATAATTGCGCAGATGTTTGCTTATTATTCTGCTCTAGACCTTGGAAGAAGTATAGATAGGCCAAGAAACTTAGCAAAATCAGTAACTGTCGGCTGAATAGTTAGACTCCCACCAGAACACAATTATAATTGATTTTTTCAAAAACTTCGTGCTGAATCCGTAAAGTGTATATTCATATTTATAAATATGGCCATTAACCGAATACAAGGAACAGACGGAATACGTGGACCTGTGTTTTTAGCTGAAAAGTGTTCTTCTCCAGGTCCGATTGCGGCATTACTTGATGAGGGTATCTTAACAGAAGAATTATTTGAATTGTATACATACTCCTTTTGTATGGAACTTTTGGATACTGGTTTTTCTGCAAGAAATGACATCGCTGTAATTGGCTGGGACCCCAGGGACAGCAACGGAATATTCAACCAGGCAGCAGTTAATGGAATAAGGAAAGCAGGAATGACAGCTGTAGTAGTTGATGTTCTACCAACTCCAGCAATCTCAATGTATCAATTAAAAGTTGGTGCTGCTTGCGGGTTTGTTTTGACTGCATCACATAATAGTGCAGACCAGAATGGTATAAAAATATTTCTTGGTCACTCGAATCTTAAATTACTTCCTGAAGATGATAAGCGTCTTACCCAACGCTGCCTAAATCTTGATTATGAAGAACTAAGGAAAATAATTCCGACTGGAAAGGTTATCAACGAACATCAACAGGCAAAGAAGTTTTTTATTGATTTTGTTGCTGATCAGACTAATAACTGGCTTCAAAAAGAATTGATGAATGAAGTTACGGTTATTGTTGATGCAGCAAATGGAGCTTTTTCTCACGTAATAAAGGATTTATTTAATTATGAGGGATGTAAAATTGAATATATTAATTGTGATCCTTCACGAGGAATAAACTCTTGTTCAGGAGTATCTGACCTTGAGGGAATTTCTGTAATCAAACCAGATGAAATATTGAATGGTACCTTTATAGAATATGAAGCTTTAAGGCGAGTCCTATCAGTTGGTCGGAAACATAATTTTGTTCATCAAAACAGACTAGAAATGGTTTTTGGTATTGTATTTGACGGGGATGGAGACAGATGTTTCTTGTTAAATTATGACTCTTACAAGGACGAAGTAAAAGTACTCGGAGGTGATGTTCAGGCTTTTCTACAGGCAAAGTTGCTTAAGAAAAAAGCAAATTGGATTAAGCCGCCGCTTTATTTAAATACTGTTGAAAGCGATATTGAAGCAGAACGTGCTGCAAGGCGAGAAGGTTTTGAAACAAAGCAGTGTGCTGTTGGTGATAAATGGATACTTTGGGAGTCATTTTTAAGCCATTGGAGATTTTTAAAGCAATACTATCTTAAGGAGGTTGATGATCCAGAATTTAAAGAATTGGTTGTTCAAGCAGACTTAAAGCTTGAACAAATTCAAAAAAACGCTTCTTTTGATTCACTTGCAGCGACAAACTCTGTAGTTGTTGTAGAACGATGGTTAGTTCAGAAAAAAAAGAATGATCTTATAAACTTTGCCAATTCAAATGCCTGCCAATTCAGCAACATCTTTTTTGCAATAGGTAGCGAAGAATCTGGACATATAGTTACATTAGGCACAATCAAGTATGGAAATATGATTAGGCCTGTGTTTGTTGGCAATGGAATTAAATGTGGTCTTAACAGCATTGCTGCAGTGCTTGAATTAATTCCAAGTTTAAAGAATCAGCAATACTCTCAGTGGATGAGCAATCCTTATCCAGCGGGTTACCAGAAAAGCCTACACGTATATTATGTAGATAAATCATTTCTTTTCGAGGAGTCGCTAATGCGGGATCAACTTCAGGAACTATTATTGGAAAACCTGAATTGGCCGGGAATGGAGACAAAGATAGATAAAAATATGCAGGAACCTCAGATGTTGCTAATTCGTGTGTTTCAGCAAAAATTGCCTGTGGCAATGGTTTATGTAAGGAATTCAGGCACTGAGGACAAGCTGACACTGTATCTGCGTAGCAGCAGTATGCTCTCTAAAAAACTGGATTCTCTATCCGAAAAAGTTTACGAGTACCTGATGATTTTTTTTAAAAATAAAAATAGCTTGATGGCAAGAGCTGAACATTCAGTACTCAATAGTTTGAAACATGAGCCAAAGGAGATTATTAAACTGAAGGAACCAGAATTTGATAATTTGCCGACCGATCGTCTTCTCCATGAAATGGCTATTCGTCAAAAATTGATTAAAAAAGATAATGGAGTTTGGATTATTACGGATTTAGGTAGGACTTTAATCACTCGTTCTGAAAATTCAGAATGAATTAAAGTTAACATTTGTTCTGAACGTTCAGAATAAAACCAAACATTTATGTTTTAATTTTTATCTCCGAACAAGAGTGTTGAATCCTCAAGAGATTTTGGGGGTGTTGTTAGTACTACTTCAACCCTCCTGTTTGTTCTTTGTGCTTTTTTTAACTCACCACCCTTCAGTGGCGAACCATTTTGGTCTATGTAACTAACTTTAGGACGCGTATCTGCAAATCCTACTATAGACATTGATTCTTCTGGATATTTTAATCTTTTTATAAGCATTGTCGCAATAACGGTAGCTCTCGCCGAACTAAGCTCCCAATTGCTTGGGAATTTTTTGCTACGTATTGGAACATTGTCTGTATGTCCTTCTACAGTTAGGAGGTCAGTCCTATGCTCAGGTATTTCGAGTATTTTTTTAAAAAGAGGTGATAGAGCCTGAAAGGCCCCTTTCTTGAGTATTGCATCACCTGATCGAAAGAGAAAATCTTGAGGCAGAGAAATAATGCAACTGAGCTTTGTTGATCGGAGTTCATATTTTTTGAATTTTTCCTTGTTATCATTCAGAAACCTATCCAGGTCACTACAATTTTTTGGCTGAGTGGAGAGTGCGTTAATTAGTACAAAAAAACAAAACAGTAATGTCATCAAATCCGCAAAGGTAGTCACCCAACCACCTTCAGAGCTTCCTCCTCTACTCATGCTATAATCCTAATCCATCACCCATTGCAGCCTGCTCCTCCTGAATAACTTTCTTTCTCAATTTAGGTGGGAGATAAATCACTAAATCTTTTTTAGCAGTCTCTGGTAGCTCCCTTCTTTTAAGATAAAGCAGTCCTTCACGAATCATCTCCAATAATAAAACTTGTGACTCCTTAAGTTGAAACCTTTTAGATGCTATAGGCAAAAAAACAAGTTGTGAAATGAGTACCCCGTAAAGTGTGGTAATCATAGCTACTGCCATACCTCCCATCAGACCGGCAATGTCTGCCCCGCCTTCTCCACTAACACTGCCGAGCATCAGGATGAGTCCAACTACTGTACCAATCATTCCAAACGCTGGAGCTGCACGCCCCATAAATTCAAGCATGTCTATTTCTTCAAAGGACCGGTAATTGTACATTTCTATTTCTGAGCGGACTATTTCCTCAATCATTTCTTCAGTTACAAGGTCAACAGCAATAAAATCTTGGAGCCATGTTTGAAGATCTGTATTGCTCACAGCGCTTATTTCTTCATCAGAAATCAACTCCTTATTTGCACGTTTTTCACACAATCCTATTATGGTATTATATACTTCCAAAAAATCTTTATCTGCCTTTCCTTTTAGAAAAGCTTTTGCGATGAACAAAAATGCTCGCATTGCATCACCAAAGCGAAACGCAATCAATGTTGCTGCATATGATCCTCCTAGAACAATAAGAAAAGATTTTAAATCTGCGAATCTAGAAACAGATCCAAGCCAAGAATCCTGAAATTCTTTGAAAACAGCTTTATGATTACGCAACTCCTCTGATGTTGCTTGAGATGCTTTTAATGCTTCAAGCCCAGTCTCAAATTCACGGAACATATACATATAATAATTTGAAAGGTGGTCAGGCCAGACAATGCCAAAAAATACAAGCGCTGTTCCAAAAAGCATTCCAAGCAATGTTCCTAATTTGTCCAACATGAGATCCTTATTTTTTAATTTGTATAATAACTAATAATATCAGTATATTAAAATTTTATATGGATTAGACTCTGTTTAATTATGAATTCAAAAAATGAACTTCAAATATTAGTATAATACTTGAAAAGCATTCTGCAGAAAGATTTATTTTTATATGAAATTTTTCATGATTAATCTGAGCATTCTGTATCAATAAACTAAGAATTTCAATACATTTTCTTTTGTAATCCAAGTAAAATGCAGATATGAATAGATGGTATTAAAATATTCAAAATATTCTATGCTGTAGTTTCTAATTGAAGGTATTACTCTTTTGATGTTATTAAAATTGTTGGCAGGGTCGGTTTAAGATGCTTAGAAAATACAAAATCGAAAATCGAAAAAAATTATCATCAAAATATCAATGAAAGGAAAACGGAATCCTTTTCATTAAAAAAACATATAATTATTTGCTCATTTAATTTAAGAAGCTGACAAAAATATATTATTTTTACAGGGGTATGATTTGAAAAAAATCAAGGATCATTATTTTCACAAGGCTAAAAAAGAAGGCTATGCTGCAAGATCTTTCTACAAAATTGAAGAAATTGACAAAAAGAATAGAATTTTAGGCTTAGGAAATAAAGTACTTGATCTTGGATGCAGTCCGGGTTCGTGGCTTCAATATGCAAGCAGAAAAGTTGGAAGTTCAGGACATGTTCTAGGAGTTGACTTGCAACCGGTTAAGATCTCACTACCTTCACATGTAATAGTCATAAAGGGGGACATATTTGATCTAACATATGAGGATTTGAAAATTAAAGGTGGTCAAGCTGATGTAATACTTAGCGACATGGCTCCAAAAACAAGTGGTATACGCACAACTGATGCAAATCGATCTTATGAATTAAATAAAAAGGTTCTAAATCTTGCAAATGATGCCTTATGCCCTGAAGGGCTATTGCTTCTGAAAGCCTTTCAGGGGGTTTTACTTGACGAATTATATTCTGAATTTAGAAAAATGTTTGCAAATGTAAAATTTTGCAAACCGAAGAGTTCACGAACAGAAAGTGTTGAAATTTTTATTCTTGGGACTGGGAAAAAATTTAAAAAAAATTAATTTTTACTAAAGATATTTCAAAAAATGCCGAATAATTATTAAAATCTCTAATATGTCCATCGATAGCAGTTTATATCGGGAGTCAAATTCCTAACAAAGCTTAAAGAATATTTAATAGGCAATGAAAATCAGACAAAATCCAGCTTCTTTAAACTCATTGAGACATGCTTCAAATCACTTTGATAAAGTGAAGGGTGGTATTGAACGCCTCAGTTCCGGTGTAAAGATAAATAATGGTGCAGACGGTCCAGCAACATTGATTGCTTCTGAGAGATTGCGTGGACATATTGTTGGGCTAAAGCAGGTTTTTGACAATGCATCATCTACCGTGGCACTATTTCAAACTGCGGAAGGCGCCTTAAATGAAGTAAGTGATCTTTTAATTAAAATTAAACAGTTAACTATTCATGCACGAAATGAGGCAATAAATAACTCAAAAATGCTGGAAGCGGATCAGCAAGAAATTGAAAATTTACTCAGCACAATTGACCGTATTTCTAAAAACACTGAGTTTGGTGGAAAAAGACTGCTAGACGGAAGTATGGGGACCAGTGGAACTGCTATAGGCGAATCATTACAGTTTGTCTCTGCTGATGCAACAGCTCCTGCTTCTCCAGAACAAGGATGGGAAGTAGACATTCATCAAGTTGCTACGAGAGCACATTTAGTTGGGCGCTTACCCATTGATATAAACAATATTAGAAATGGACTGCAGATAGTGATAAATGAAGGCGGAAGAAACCTTGATTTTAATTTAGATGAAAATCTTTTGGGGAAAGATATACAAGAACTAATAAAAAATACTGACCGATACCCCTTGCGTTTCCCTCAAGAAGAAATATCAACACAAATTAGAGGTTTAGTCGTTCATGCCTTGAATCAAAAAATCTCTGAGAGCGGATTGGACTTGCAGGCAGAAATTACTCCCGGAAATAAATTACTAATCAGACACAATAATTTTGGTGATACAATATCTTTTGCGGCTGCAAGCTCAGTGGCAGGAATACTTTCAGAAGAAGCGGACATAGCACAATCTGCTGTTCCTGGAAAAAATATTGAAGGCACAATTAATAATGAGGTTGCACTAGGGGAGGGACAGTATTTATCTACGCTTACAGGGATGGAGGCTGGAGGAGTAAAGATAAAATTTGATAAGGAAATTGGTTTTGAAGAAATACCCGTTTTGGACCAGAATGGAATGCAGACAGGTACGAAGTTTGTTGAAGTAAAAAACGAGGATTTAGTTGGAAATCGAGAAAATCCTAAAGTTGAAGGTTACGTACATGTTTCCCAAAAATCCAAAGAATTCCAAGTAGGACTTGACAAAAAATCTAATCCATCTTTTTCTTTAGCAAGTGTAAGTACAAGCCTACTGGGCAAAGGAATTAATAATAAAAGTGGTTTTAGAAGTCTTGCTGATATCGATGTAACAACATTACAGGGAGCAAAAGATGCATCTATATTAGTAGATAACGTTATTGAACAAATCTCTGTGCTACGAGGTGAAATAGGTTCATTTCAGAAAAATGCATTAGAGAGCAACCTAAACAGTCTCAAGGTTGCAGAACAGAATATCACTCAAGCGGAATCCACTATCCGAGATTCAGACATGGCAGCAGAAATGTCTGAACTTACCAAAGATAAAATTTTGCTTCAGGCAAGCACCGCCATGATTGCACAAGCCAATCAGGTACCTGAAACAGTATTAGGATTAATTCAAAATAACCGATGATATTAATAAATCAGGGTTTTTTGAGCATCTTATAAACTCACAATTTTCTTCCAATTTATACAGTCTTCTCATTTATTTAAACTCCAAAAAGACTTGCTGTTTGCCTGATCTTAAGGCTAGCATTAGAAAACTGTTACAAAATATTTTGTATTGCATAATTCTATCAGAACAGATTTGGAGAACAATTATTCAGATTTCAAAAAATCAGCATGATAATGACTAAAAAAATACGAGCTAAAAAATTCCAAAACTTACCGCTAGAATTAAAGGGGATTACAAAAAAATTCCCAGGAATAATTGCCAATGATAAAGTTGAATTTAATTTAAGAGAGGGGGAAATTCATACCATTTTGGGAGAGAATGGCGCAGGCAAATCAACATTAATGAATATTATTGCTGGACTATATCCAGCTGATGAAGGAGAAATAAGAGTGTTTGGTGAACTTGTTAATTTCACTAATCCGCGTCAGGCGATTCAAAAAAGTATTGGCATGGTATTCCAACATTTTATGTTGGTGCGAAATCATACTGTTGCTGAAAATATTATCTTAGGCATGCCAGGAGTGGCTGCTCTTGAACTAAAAAAAGTCCATCAACAAATTAGGGAGATAAGTGAAAGATATGACTTATTTGTTGATCCTGCTAAGAAAATTCAGGAACTCTCAGTCGGTGAACAGCAGCGTGTCGAAATTGTTAAGGTTCTTTTCAAAGGTGCAAAAATCTTGATTCTTGATGAGCCAACGGCTGTGCTAACTCCACAGGAATCAAAAGCATTATATGAAATTATGCAGAGAATGGCCAATGAAAAACATTCGATTATTTTCATTTCCCATAAAATGAAGGAAGTAATGAATCTTTCTCATAGGATAACGGTTTTGAGTCGCGGGAAAGTAATGAAAACCTTGAATAAAGAAGATACGGATCCAGAATCATTAGCAGATTTAATGATAGGTAATTTAGAGGCAAAGGAGTCTATAAAAGTTTCTGAACTCCTTAAAGAAACTGAGATTGATAAAAATGAGAACTATAACACTTGTTCGGAAGGAAAAAAATATAGATCACGTAAATTAACTGTATCCCTAAAAGATATACATGCAGCAAATGATATAGGACAACCTACTCTTAAAGGGATTTCACTAAATATATATGCTGGAGAAATTTTGGGTATGGCTGGTGTCTCAGGTAATGGGCAGCCTGAACTCGCAGATTTGTTGAGTGGCATGCGCAGGCCCATTCAAGGTTCATACATCTTTGAAGACACTCCTCTAGAAAATCCTACAGTAAATGAAATGATTGAAAAAGGAGTGGGCTACATTCCTGAGGACAGAAAAAGGTTTGGTATTTCCTCAGGAATGTCTATTGCTTATAATTTCTTAATTCGTGATTTCAATAATCCTAAGTTCATTTCAAATCATTTGTTGAACATCCAAAATATCTTTGATTATGGAAGCAATAAAATACAGGAGTTTGATATTCGAGCTCCATCAGAGAAGACTCCCATTGGCCTACTTTCTGGTGGTAATATGCAAAAAGTAATACTCGCACGTGAAATTTCAAGGTCATTGAAACTTTTGCTTGCTTCTCAGCCTACAAGAGGCCTTGACATTCATGCAACCAGTTTCATTCGTGAACAAATATGTAAGGCTCGTGATAGGGGGCTGGCGGTTCTATGGATCTCAGAGGATCTTGATGAGTTACTAATGGTTTCTGACCGCATTGCTGTTATTTTTGACGGTCGTATAGTTGGAATATTGACTAAGGAAGAAGCCTCAATAAACTTACTTGGACAGATGATGACTGGAATGGAAAATATAAACTCATCTGATTCTGCAAAAAATTTTGATTATGCGTAACTATCTGCTGATATATGTAAATGGACGTCGTCACCAGATTTCAGGAGAAAGATGCTTTCAATCACTTTCTGATTTTTTGCGTCATGATCTTGGGTTAGTTGGTACAAAAGTAGTTTGTGCTGAAGGAGATTGCGGTTCTTGTTCTGTACTGGTGGGGCGCTTTCGTAATAATAAGCTAGAATTTGAGGGGCTAGACAGCTGTATTCAGTATCTTTATCAACTTGACTGTACACATGTTATAAGTGTTGAAGGTCTAAAACAGGATAATCAAATTCATCCTGTTCAGCAGGCGATGGTGGATGCAATGGGGTCGCAATGTGGGTATTGCACACCTGGCTTTGTAATGTCGATGGCTGCCATGCTGGAAACTAAGGAGTCCTTGACAAGACTATCTATACAGGACGGATTAACTGGAAATTTGTGCCGATGTACGGGCTATGAACAAATAATTGAAGCGGCACTAACTCTTCCAAAACTCAGCAAAGCATCTTCAGTAATGCAACTTCCATCAAAAATTTTCAACCAAAATTTAGTTGTTGAAGATTTTAAAAAACATGCTTCAGAACCTTTACTTTGTGAATATGTGGAAAATTGGAATGGAGAAACAAATAGGGCAAGAATTTTTGTGCCGTCTAGAATAAAAGAAGCGATTGAATTCAAGCAAAAATACAAAAACGTTACAGTTGTAGCGGGAGGAACAGATATTTCTGTGCAGATAAACAAGCAGTATATTGAGCCAAAATGTGTAATGAGCTTGACAAATTTGAAAAAACTAAATTTTATTGAAGTAAAAAATAGTAAAGTGAAGGTTGGAGCTAATGTGACATGGACAAAGCTTGGAGAATTCTGTAAACAAAAACTACCTGAACTATCCGAGATTATCTCGTTATTTGCTTCTAGACAAATAAGGAATGCTGGGACGCTTGCAGGTAACATTGCCAATGCTTCGCCAATTGCAGATTCTCTACCCTTTCTTCATGTGATTGATGCTGAAATAGAATTATCAGGAAATAAGGGTAAAAGATGGATCAATATCAATAAGTTTTTTCTTGCATATAAAAAAACTGAAATGAAACCAAGTGAACTGATTACAAGCGTACGCTGGAATCTTCCTGATTCCTCAGACATCCTAAAACTTTATAAAGTTTCAAAACGCAAGGATCTGGATATATCTACTTTTACTGCAGGAATTATGTTAAGGGTGAAACATGGCAAAGTAAAAAAGGCACGTTTGGCATATGGCGGAGTTGGTCCTATTGTACTTCGTTTACCTGAAACAGAGAAATTCATTGAGAATAATCCGGTTACGGAATCAGTTTTTCAGCAGGCAGGCAGAATTGCCTCTGATGAAATTTCACCAATATCAGATGTTCGTGCATCCACAAATTATCGGAAACAATTGGCTGAAAATATTTTGATCAAGTTTTTTCATGAATGCTGTAATAATTACCAAGATAAAAAAGAGGCTGCATGAAATCTCTTACAAAAAGACCAGAAAAAAAGTCACCAGCTACCAGTGAAATTAAGGGAAAGATAGCAATGGAAGATCGTACTTTAAGTAAAAATAGTCTTTACTTAGAAATTTTTAATCAGCCTGAATTAGATTTGAATAAATCCAAATTAGTGGGCAAACAGATTCCACACGATTCAGCACTTGGACATGTAACTGGAGAGGCTTTATTTGTTGATGACATTACTCCAACAAAAAATGAATTAATTGTTGATTTCATTTCGAGTCCTGTAGCTCATGGAAAGATTAAAAGTCTTAACTCTAAGGAACTTGCTCAGCAGGATGGAATAGCTGGAGTATACACACATACTGATATTCCTGGGAAAAATTTTTATGGCCCAGTTGTTCAGGATGAACCAATTCTGGCAAAGGATTTTGTTCAATATGTGGGGCAGCCCATCGCAATTATAGCTGGTGAATCCAATAAAGCTATTCGCGAGGCTAAAAAAAAGTTAAAACTCAGTATTAAGGAATTAAAGCCTGTATTCACAGTTGATGAGGCAATTTTTGCAAAACAGTTTATTGGAGAAAAACGCACATTCAAACAGGGGGATTTTGAAAAGGCTTGGAGAGAATCAGAGAATATTTTGAAAGGAACATTTTTATGTAATGGACAGGAGCAGTTTTATCTTGAATCTCAAGCAGCTTTAGCCAACCCTGAAGAGAATGGTGATATTCACATTCATTCTTCAACCCAGAATCCATCTGAACTACAAACAGTTGTTGCAGAAGCGTTAGGCATTGGTAATCATCAGGTTGTTTGCGTATGTAAGCGAATGGGCGGAGGCTTTGGAGGGAAAGAAACTCAGGCAGCAATTCCTGCTGTAATGGCTGCTCTAGTAGCTTCTAAAACCGGTAGAACTGCAAGGGTCGCATATACAAAAGATGATGATATGCGCTGTACCGGGAAAAGGCACCCATATAAAATTCATTATAAAGCAGCTTTCACTTCTAAGGGAGAAATTACAGGGGTAAAGTTTGATATCTTTTCAAACGGTGGAGCAGCGGCAGATTTATCCAGTTCAGTCTTGGAAAGAACGTTGTTTCATTCTGACAACGCCTATTATATACCTAACCTAATTTTTAATGGTGTTGTATGCAAAACAAACTTTCCTCCAAACACAGCATTCCGAGGATTTGGTGGGCCACAGGGAATGGCTAATATTGAAAATGTTATTCAGGAAATTGCTATATTTCTGAAGAAGGATGCTTTGGAGATAAGACGTTTGAACTGTTATGCTAATCGTGGTCGAAATATTACACCTTATGGACAGGTTGTAAAAAACCATATTCTTCCAGAAATTTTAGATCAGCTTGCAAAAACTTCTCAATATAAGAAGCGCATTAAGCAAGTGGAGGAGTTTAACCGCAAGTCACAAACACATCTGCGCGGTCTAGCATTGACCCCAATGAAATTTGGGATTTCATTTACCACAACATTTCTCAACCAGGGAAACGCACTGGTCAATATTTATAGGGACGGTACTGTTCAGGTATCAACTGGAGGTACTGAAATGGGCCAGGGGCTTAACACTAAAATAAGGCAGCTGGTAGCAGATGAATTTGCTATTTCTTATCATGATGTAAAGTTGATGATTACTTCAACAGAGAAAAATAACAATACTCCTCCAACTGCAGCTTCTGCGAGTACTGACCTGAACGGAGTTGCCGCTGTAAATGCATGTCGGAAAATACGTAGCAATTTGTGTGTGGTTGCCAGTAATTACTTTGAAAATCAAGTGGGTGGCCTCATGTCTTCTGCGAAGCAAATTTGTTTTGAAAACAACAGTGTTTTTGATAAGCGCAACCGGAAAAACAAACTTTCTTTCAAAAAACTGGTGCAGCTAGCATTCATGGAGAGAGTAAGTATGGGCGAGAGAGGTTTTTATAAGACTCCAGAAATTGAGTTCAATCGGGATACAGAGAAGGGCAAACCATTTTTTTATTACACTATGGGAGCATCCGTGTCAGAAGTTCTAATAGATCGTTTTACTGGACAGCTAAGTCTGGAGAGATCGGATTTACTGATGGATATTGGTGAATCAATTAACCCAGGAATTGATCGTGGTCAGATAATCGGAGGCTTCATTCAAGGATTGGGGTGGGTAACTAATGAAGAACTTCGTTACTCTGACAAAGGTGAACTACTATCCTTTTCTCCTACCACCTACAAGATTCCTAATATTCAGGACATACCTGATATATTCAACGTAGAAACTATCACTAATCCTTACCATCAAATTAACATAAGACGAAGCAAGGCTGTAGGAGAACCCCCTTTAATGCTTTGCTTGTCAGTATGGGTAGCGGTTAAGCATGCCTTATCCTCAGTACAAAAAGGTAAATGTCCTAAGCTGAACCTTCCTGCTACTGCAGAAGAAATCCTTAGCAGACTGACAGAATTGAAAACACAGGCCAAAGAAAATGTTACAAAGCATGGCGCTGAAAAGGAGTCAGAAGTTGTTCTGATTTCCCAAAATGAACTCACCTTTAAGAACAAACAAGCTGCCTGAAAGCAAGCTTACTTCAGTTGCTTAGGTTTCTTATCAAAAGCTTGATTGAATTGACTTTTGAGGCTATTTCTCACATATTGTGTCGTGAAATAATTGCGACATTTTTTAAAAATCAGTTATTAAACTTGCGGAGATATAATGAAGGAAATTGAAATAAACGGAATTAAAGAAACCATAGTTGAGCGTTCGGATTATCCGATTGAACAATGTAAGGAAAATCTGGAGGATGAAGTAACAGCGATACTGGGTTATGGGCCACAAGGCAGGGGACAGAGCCTAAACATGCGTGATCAAGGTTTCAAAGTTATTTTGGGATTAAGAAAAGGTAGAAGTTGGGAAAAGGCTCTTGAGGATGGTTGGGTTGAGGGAAAAACTCTCTTTGAAACGGAAGATGCTGCCAATCAAGCTACTATTCTTCAATACTTACTTTCAGATGCCGGTCAGATTTCAGCATGGCCAATGGTTAAATCAAGTTTAAATGAAGGCGATGCTCTTTATTTTTCGCATGGATTCGGCATTGTATTTCACAAAGATACGGGAATTGTCCCACCAGATAATGTTGATGTGATACTGGTAGCGCCCAAAGGCAGTGGTCTGACAGTTCGTACTCATTTTCAGGCAGGACGAGGAATTAATGCCTCATTCGCGATTAATCAGGATTTTACAGGGCGTGCAAGATATCGTTGCATATCAACAGCTTTTGCAATTGGATCAGGCCATCTTTTTGAAACTACATTCGAGAATGAAGTTCACAGTGACCTAACTGGAGAAAGATGTGTATTAATGGGATTATTACAAGGTGCATTTTTAGCACAATATGAAGTTCTAAGAGAACATGGCCATTCTCCTTCAGAAGCTTACAATGAAACCATAGAAGAAGCGCTTCAAAGTCTTTACCCTCTGGTTTCTGAAAAAGGAATGGATTGGATGTACGCAAATTGTTCAACCACTGCACAGAGAGGAGCACTTGACTGGGCACCTAAATTTCGTAATGTAATTAAACCTCTTATAGAAGAATGTTACCAAAGTGTACTGAACGGAAATGAAGCTAAAATTGCGATAGATTCTAATTCGAGTGAAGATTATCGTGAAAAGCTGGAAAAAGAACTAAAGGATGTCAGCAACCAAGAAATGTGGCAAGCAGGGAAAGTGCTGCGTAATCTTCGTCCAGAAAATTTGTAAAAAGATCTTGTTAGTTAAAATTATGAATTATAAAAATTATTTACTGAGTGAAATTTTTTGAGATACAGAAAAGAGCAAAGCACTCTGACTCTATGTAGACATAATTAGCTCTATTTTGCAGGCGCAATACCCTTATAATCCTAACAAGATTCTACTGCTAACCAGATCTCTCGAATCTCAGATCAATGTTTTTGAGTTTAGTTCTAGAGACATTAAATCTCTGGAAGAAATTTCCAGACTATCAAGGTGAACAGTTTGATTTTTAGCATGTTTGTCTGAGACCAAAGAACGGAGGCATGACAATGAGAGTGTAAGCCGTTTGTTTGGGGAATGACATTTGAAAGTGTTTCGATGCATTAAAAACCAAGCTTTTTTCAATTGATTTTCACTCTTGAATATCTTTTTGCGAGCCCTTCCAAACTGTTTACTGCTATATAATTTATTTCCAAACTGTTTACTGCTATATAATTTATTTCCAAACAATGTCGTCCCACTATAATTCAGGTCGGAAATTTTTTAGTTACTTGTACCAGCTTGGACAATGCGTATGTGTTGCTTTAACATGCTTTTTTTTGCTACCATGCGAGGCAAGCTCGCAGTTTGATGATGAAATTGTAATTCCTGAAAATATCATAACTTTTAAATATCGGCTTGAACCAAACGAACCTCGTCCGGGAGAGCATGCTCGTATTATTGTGGAATTGGATATTCATTCTGGTTGGCATATATATTCAGTAATTCCGAATAAGGGAGAGTTTTCCCCAATACCGACTTCATTAACTTTTGAAAATGATTTGTTTGTAATGGTCGGTCCTGTGTACGAAAGCAACCCGATTAATGCCAAAGACCCAGTTCTGCAAATGGTTCTGAGCTTTCACAAAAAAACAGCTAAATTATTTCAAAACATCAATGTTCCAGAGAACTTATTAGGTACTAAAATACTGAAAAATATCATTAAATTAACTTATCAAGCTTGCAGTGACCGAATTTGTCTTCCACCTAAAACAGAAGAGTTAAACTTAGATATTTCTATTGGAACTGGAAATGTTCGAGAGAAATATTTATTTCCACAATTTGCAGTTGACAAACCCCCAGAGAATCTTTCAGAAATTGATATGGTTATTAGTACCGGATTCCTTGGATTTATAGGTCTGGCAATTATTGCTGGTTTTTTGGCATTGCTTACACCCTGTGTTTTTCCAATGATACCGGTAACGGTTGCTTTTTTTACTAAACAAAGTCATACGGGAACAAGAGAAACATTGCGCCTTGCTGCTTTGTTTGGTTTTGGAATTGTAGTCACATATACAGTTACAGGTATGCTCCTTTCAATAGTCCTAGGCGCAGCTGGTGCTGTTCAATTCGCTACCAATGGTTGGATAAACCTGGCAATAGGTGTGATGTTTACAATATTTGCCTTAAGTTTGATGGGCTTTCTACAGTTGAATGCTCCTGGTGGTTTTACAAACATTGTTGATCATTGGTCGCGGCAATTGAGAGGAACATTTGGAGTGCTTGCCATGGGTCTGGTTTTCACTCTGACTTCGTTCACTTGTACAGTTCAGTTTGTGGGCACAATGCTTATTGCGGCTTCACAGGGAATGTGGTTCTGGCCTATAGTCGGAATGCTTGTATTTTCAACTGTTTTTGCTTTTCCATTTTTTCTGCTTGGCCTATTTCCGCGCCTCATTCAGAAAATGCAATCAAAGTCAGGCAGCTGGATGAATCATCTCAAAATAATTCTAGGTTTGCTTGAACTCGCAGCAGCCTTTAAGTTTTTTAGCAATGCCGACCTTGTTTGGCAGTGGGGTCTTATTAATAGGGAATTTGTACTTGTTGCATGGGTAATTATTTGCCTAATTGGAACTTTTTATTTGCTAGGATTGTTGAAAATCCATCATTCACGAATAGTCAAAACAGGTAGTGTTGGATTTGCTGCTGCTTTTGTTTTTGCTGTGCTTGGTATTTACTTGGTTCGTGGATTAGCTGGTATCCAGTTAAATCCGTGGGTTGATACTTTTTTACCTCCAGATCTGCAGATTTTAGGAAAAAACAGTTTGGCATTTTCACAAGGCACTGACTTCAATTCGGAAATTAAAGCTCATTCACTTTTCTGGCATAGCGATTTATCTGTTGCAATGGAGAAGGCAAAATCTGAAAAAAAGCATATTTTTATTGATTTTACAGGATATACTTGTGTTAATTGTCGATGGATGGAAAAAAATATTTTCTCACATCCCGAAGTAATTGATCGGTTTAAGAATAAATTTGTGCTAGTACATCTTTTTACTGATGGAGGAGATAAGGCTGGAGAAAATCGGCAAATTCAAATAAGTAGATTTCAAACTGTAGCTCTGCCGCTATATGTAGTTCTCGATACAAATGATAATGTAATTGCCATACAGGCTGGAATCATAGAACCTGCTGAAAAATTTCTGCAATTCTTGGATTGATAATACCAAAAATTTTTGTGAGCTTTAAGACCATATTACTTTTCATCCTTGGAGGATTAATTTTCTCTGGTGGTTGCTCAGATTTAGGTTATTACTGGCAAGCGGCATCAGGACATTTGGATTTGCTTAGCCGAAAAAAGGAAATACAGGAACTAATTGATTCACCTGATACTGCACCAGAATTAAAGCGGAAATTAAATCTTGTCAAGAGTGTTAGAAAATTTGCAATTCAACAATTGGATATTCCTGAAAATGAAGGTTACTCTGGCTTCGTCGAACTTGACCGTCCATATGTTACTATGGTAGTAACAGCGGCACCGAAACTAGAATTAAAAGCACACAAATGGTGTTATTGGTTCATTGGATGCCAGGAATATCGTGGGTATTTTGATCAAGAACAAGCAATAATATTTGCTGAGGAATTGCAACGCCAGGAGCTGGATGTATCCATTAGTCAGGTTACCGCCTACTCTACTCTTGGCTGGTTAAACAAATCTTGGATGCCTGATTTTTTCTCAGATCCTGTACTAAGTACATTTCTGCGCCGTAATGATGCAGAATTAATTACCGTACTGATTCATGAACTCGCGCATCAGGTGGTTTATGTCAGAGACGATACATCATTTAATGAATCATTCGCAGTTTTTGTTGAACAGGAAGGTTTGCGACAATTTATAAACCATTCTGATGAAAAAGTAGTCTTTGATAAAGGCAGATTAGAACTATATAAATGGTATATGAAGGCTAGCAAAGATCGTAAATTATTTATGCGCATTATTAATTCAGCTATTGATGATTTGGAAAAATTGTTTTCTTCAAAAATTACAAATGCTGAGAAGCTGCAAAAAAAGCAAAAGTTGTTTGATGAGTTGCGAGAAAATTATCAAACATTTAAAGATGAGTTTAGAGTGCTATCTTATGATAATTGGTTTAAAAAAGACTTGAATAACACTCATTTGTTAGGTGTAAAGCGATACCATAGCAAAGTTGAACAATTCAAGAGGTTGTTTGTTCAGCAGGGCAAAGACTGGAAAAAGTTTTTAAAGGTAGTAAGGGAATTGTCAGAAAAGTCACCAGAAGAGCGCAATCATCGATTATCTTTTTTAAACTGATAGGTCCAATGAATGAAAGTTTTTTCAGTAGATTACGTGTTATACTGCTAGATCGGGATGGTGTAATCAATCAAGAACCGGGGCCTATTCTCAATCCGGATCAATTTGCGATGATTCCCAGAAGCGCTGAGGCAGTAGCAAGAATCAATAAAAAAGGCTGGAAATGCTTTGTTATTACAAACCAAGCTGCCATTGCAAGAGGCGATCTAACTAAGGAAGTATTCGAACAAATAACCAAAAAAATGCACCTTGAACTTCAGATGGTAGGAGCACACATTGATGGACAATATTTTTGTCCGCATCATCCTGACTGGAAAAACGGAAGGAGACAAACAAATTCGCTACCATGCTTATGTAGAAAACCGGGAACAGGGATGTTAGAAAAAGCTTCTTCTGATCATGGTTTTGTTCCACAAGAAGCAGTTTTTATTGGCGACACTACTACTGATTTTGTGGCTGCTGCAGATTGGGGGACAAGTTCCATCGGTGTTCGCACTGGCAATGGAGGACAGGATGGTAAGACGTCTGTTTTTCCTAATTACTGGTCGGACGATCTTTGGAGTGCAGTTGATTTTTTGCTCAAAAATAGTGATTGATTCAAAAATTAAAACTTAATTTTTAGGTTAAATCATATAATGATCTTCTCTTTTCACACAAATGACTTGAGACAATAATCGTAAACAAGCTAGTCTTAGACATTTCTTTTCCTCCTATTCAAATAACAATTTTATGTTTTCAAGTACTTATTTTTCGCTCATTAAAGAGAATCACAATTCCTTTTTCCTTAAAACCATATTGCTAGTTTTCTCCGTTTTTAGGAAAAATCTTTTGATAGTGATGACTCTTTTATTTTTCTCTGTAAAAGTCTCTGCAGTAACTCTTTCTGATGGCTTATATGCAAAAATTGACACCTCAAAAGGGATTATTGTATTAAGACTTTTTTACAAACGCGCACCAGTGACTGTAGCTAATTTTGTCGGTCTTGCTGATGGTTCAAAAGAGTGGAAAGATCCGGTTACAGGCAAGGCCAGAAAAAATCGTTATTACGATGGCTTGAGTTTTCATAGGGTGATTAATGATTTCATGATACAAGGCGGAGATCCACTGGGAACTGGCACTGGTGGTCCGGGCTATAAATTCCAAGATGAGTTCCATCCTGATCTCAAACATAATAAGGGTGGAATTTTATCAATGGCCAATGCAGGAGCAAACACAAACGGCAGCCAATTCTTTATAACGCATGTTCCTACCCCACATCTTGACAATAAACATTCTGTTTTTGGAGAAGTTGTTGATGGCATGAATGTGGTAAACTCAATTGTGAAAGGAGATCTCATCAACACAGTAACCATAATCAGTAAAGGAGAATCGGCACAGTCTTTTGATTCTGCATCAATAGAAAAAACAATTAATTTAAAAAACAGGAAACTTGCTGAAAAAAACAGGAAAATTATTCCAAAACCAACATCCGATATAGATCCTTTAAAAGTCCCCAATTCATCACAGGCCTATTCGGAAGAAGTTAGCGCTCAACTTCTTGTGATAGCTTATAAAGGTGCAAATTCATCTAAGCAGAATATTTATTATGATAAGTCTGGTGCAAAAAAAGCTGCATTGAAATTGGCAGATCTTGCTCGAAGAAAGGGAATCAATTTTTCTGATTTGATAAAGCGTTTTTCTGATTTGCCCCAGCAAACTAAACTTCCTCTGTTGTCAGCAAGAAATAATTTGAGTGAATTTTTGAAGCCTGCAATGATGCTTAAAATTGGACAAATTAGTGATCCTGTAGATTCACCTTATGGATTTTTAATTTTTAACCGAGTAAATATAGATGTAATAAGAGCCAGCCATATTCTTATCACATACAAGGGGGCTCTGCGTTCAGAAATAAATCGTGATCGTAAAGAGGCTAAAAAATTAGCTGAGGAAATTTTGAAAGAGTTGAAAAATGGGAGAGATTTTGCTGATCTGGCTCGTGAACATTCAGACGGACCTTCTGGTCCTAAGGGAGGTGACCTAGGACGATTCGAGCGAGGTCAAATGGTTGCAGAGTTTGATCAGGCAGTCTTTAGACTTGATACGGGTGCTATAAGTGAGGTTGTTGAAACTAAGTTCGGATATCATATTATTAAGCGAACAAAATAATATTATGGAGAAAATCGTTGTCAAATGCAGGAATCATTATCGTAGGAAATGAAATTTTGTCGGGGAAGGTTACTGACAAAAACTCCCCATATCTTTGCAGGGAACTTAGGATTCTTGGAGTTGAAGTCAAGGAGATCATAACTATACCAGACACTCCAGAAGTGATTGGGAAGACTGTAATGGAATTTTCAAGACGATTTAACTGGGTATTTACCAGCGGTGGAATTGGCCCAACACTTGACGACCTAACAGTTGCTTCAATCGCTAATGCCTTCGGAGCTAACCTTTATGAATCGCCAAAGATTATGGAAGCTATATACAGTTATCGAGGTGAAAATATGACTGATGCCCATCGAAGAATGGCCATGATACCTGAGGGTTCGGAGTTGATTGAATATAAAAAAGGTCGTCCACCACAACTCCAGTTTCACAATATCTTTATTTTTCCAGGAATTCCAGAATTTCTAAAAATGCGGTTTTCCGGTATAAGGGAACGTTTCAGGACAACACCAATTGTTATGAAACAAATTTTTCTTAAGGCTGATGAAGGAGATATTGCCGCATCACTCGACGAAACTCAGGGAGTATTTCCGGAAATACAGCTTGGTTCATATCCAAAAATTTCTGGATCAGACTATAATGTTAAATTGACTCTTGAATGCCGTGACGAAGAGTATTTGCAAAAGGCATGTGATTTTTTGTGTGAGCTTTTAAGAGATGAAAGTATTCTAAGAATAAATTAAAAAAGTTTAAATTTGTTAATGAAATCTCTTAAAAGTCTCCGGTATAATTTTTCAGGTCGTGGTCCATTGATTAATGTTGTCCTCGATGGCTGGGGAATTGGTGCACCTGATGAAACTAATGCAATCCACAAGGCATCAATCCCAGTTATGGATGGTCTCATGCACAACTGTCCTTATACACAGCTTTGGTCTCATGGAAAATATGTAGGTCTTCCAAGTCAAAATGACCTTGGAGGATCGGAGGTTGGACACATGACAATGGGAGCAGGGGTTATAAAGCAGCAAGGTCCAACTCTAATTAAGAATCTAATTCAAACTGGAGATTTTTTTAAAATCCCCGTTTTAAAGAAGATAATTAAAAACTGCTTGAATAACGATACTCCATTGCATTTGCTTGGTCTTATTTCAGATGGAAATATTCACAGCCATCAGGATCATATGAAGGCCATTATTTGTCATGCCTTTGAGGCAGGAATTAGACGTTGTTATGTCCATGCTTTGCTTGACGGTAGGGACGTAGGGGTTCAGTCCGCACTCACTTATACTGAACAGTTTGAAAAACTCTTTTCAGAACTTAAGAGGCAGCGAGCAGAAATTGATTATGCTTTCGCTAGTGGGGGCGGGAGAGAAGCGATTACCATGGACCGTGATAATAACTGGGAAAAAGTAGAGGTTGGATGGAATATTCATGTTAAAGGAAATTCAAAAAACAGCTTCTCATGTATAAGGGATGCAATTGAATATTTTAGAACTAAAAATCCAGGTATTATTGATCAGGATATTCCCGGGTTTGTTCTTATACGCAAAGGGAAGGCAATAGCGCCAATTGAGGATAATCATGGTTTAATATTTACAAACTTTCGTGGGGATCGTGCGGTTGAATTTAGCAGGGCGATTTTGGATGATGATTTTAGACATTTTGAACGTCATGTTCGTCCCAAAGTTTTGTTTGTCGGTATGACTCAGTATGATGAGGATGATGAAATACCAAAAAATTACCTAGTCGGGACACCGCAGGTTGAGGACCCCTTTGGTAAGCGTATTTTGGAACTAGGTTTGAAGCAGTTCAGGCTTTCAGAATCACAAAAATATCCTCATGTAACTTTTTTCTACAACGGAGGTTATCGAGAACCGCTTGATTCATCCATGGAAAATTATCATCTAATTTTATCTGATAAAATTCCGTCCTTTGCTAGTAAGCCACTTATGAAGGCTAAAGAAATAAGTAAGAAAGCAGTTGAATTCATCCTTTCAGGTGAATATCAATATGGACTGATAAATTTTGCCAATGCTGATATGGTTGGCCATACGGGTGACTTTCAGGCGGCATTAAAAGCAATTGAAGCTGTTGATGTTGCACTCAACTTAATTGTAAGTGCAATTGTTGAAATGAAAGGTCTGTTGGTGATTACTGCAGATCACGGAAATGCTGACCAGATGCTTTTTGAGAACTGTGATGGAATAATGGAGATTAGTACCAAGCATTCTCTGAATCCAGTGCCTTTTATTCTATTTGATCCTTTGTACAATGGTGATTATCATCTCAAACCATTTGGTGAGAATTTTAATAACAACTTGAGTAACGTGGCGGCAACAAATTTTATTTTATTAGGTCAGTCTGTGCCGGATGATGTTGCTCCCCCGTTGTTTGCATAAATAAACAAATATATAATAATTCGAAAATATAGTTTTAGTTAAATGAGCAATATCCTTTGTATCGGAGCCGGTTATGTAGGTGGACCAACAATGGCAATGATAGCCAAATTCTGTCCGGAACACAAAGTAACTGTTGTGGACATTAATCAGGAACGAATAAAGAATTGGAACAGCGATGATTTGCCAATTTTTGAACCTGGATTGCTGGAAGTGGTCAAGCAGACACGTGGTGAAAACTTATTTTTCCATACTGATATCGCAAGAGCAATTGCAGAGGCCGATATCATTTTTGTTTCTGTAAATACTCCTACCAAGAAATTTGGCGAAGGCGCAGGTAAAGCAGCAGATTTGCAGTATTGGGAAAAAACTTCACGTGATATTTTGCAGAATAGTCTTAAGCCAGAAGTGATAGTTGTTGAAAAAAGCACTTTACCAGTACGAACTGCCGAGGCTATGTCCAGAATTCTTAAATCCTCAAACAAAAAAACTAGATTTTCTGTGGTTTCTAATCCAGAGTTTTTGGCTGAAGGGACTGCTATAAAAGATTTGGCAAATCCAGACCGTGTTTTGATAGGTGGAGAAGAAAATGAAAATGGGCATAAAGCAGCTAACAAAATTGCAGAACTTTACGCTCATTGGGTTCCACGAGAACAAATTTTGTTGACCAGTGTTTGGAGCAGTGAACTTTCAAAACTCGTTGCCAACGCGATGCTAGCACAGCGGATTTCTTCAGTAAACAGTATTTCAGCACTTTGTGAACGTACTGAGGCCGACATTACGGAAGTCTCTCGAGCAATTGGAATGGACTCAAGAATTGGTGCAAAATTTTTACAGGCCAGTATTGGTTTTGGTGGCTCATGTTTTCGAAAGGATATTTTGCATCTGTCATATCTTTGTGAATATTATGGACTTCCAGAAGTTGCCGATTACTGGGCTAGCGTTGTAGATATTAATGAATGGCAAACTAATCGTTTTTTTCAGAATATTTTGCATGAGCTTTTCAATACTCTGTCAGGTAAGACAATTACTATGTTAGGATTTGCCTTTAAGCAGGATACAGGAGATACACGTGATTCTCCTGCAATTCCGCTTTGCAAAAAACTGGTGGGCGAAAACGCAAGGGTAAGAATTCATGATCCAAAAGCCCTTAAAAACGCTCGTATTGAACTAAAAAACATTAATGGTGAAGTTTCATTTGTTGAGGATGTTTATGAAGCTGCCGATGGTGCTCATGCTCTTGCTTTGGTTACGCATTGGGATGAATATAGGAATCTGGATTACAAAAAAATTTTTCAGTCTATGGCTGAACCAGCTTTCATATTTGACGGTCGAAACCATCTTGATCATGAGAAGCTTTATAAAATTGGTTTTAATGTTTTTCCGCTAGGTAAAACTCCACTTAAGCATATTTAATTGTCAACTATTGACCACATATATCTAGACTATGAATACATTTGAAGAAAATTTGAAATCTCTTCCAACTGCTGAAAAAACCGTATTGCTTCGGTTATACAATGAGAGTGATGAACTTGTTTCCGTTATTCCAAATATTCCTGGAAGACAAGGATCAGTAAGGGTTTTCAGACATATTGCTGACAATAAAGGGTTAATTGACTTCCAAGCAGCAAAAGAGGGACTGAGGATCTTTGAGGAAAAAGTTCAAGATGCACGCAACAATCCAGGTAAGCATCAGAAGCTAGAATTGTTAATGAGAATGAAAAGTAGGGAGACTCTTCGGATAGAAAATGTTGAATGTTCATGTCCGGATCTGCTGGTTAATCTTTCTGGCCAAGTAGCCTCTGCTGAAGAGTGCAAAGTCTTCATCGAATTACTTAATCAGGGAAATATACGCGCTGCTGAGAAAGTGAATAATAAATGGGAGCCTCAGCCTTATGTAATTGAAGGAGTATTAAATTATTTTGGTACTCATGACAGTGAGCGTATAGAAGGAAAATATTGGGATAAGATACCTCTCAAAACTGCAAATTATACTGATGAAGATTTTGAGAAGGGTGGAGTTCGTTATGCACCAGGTTCTATGGTTCGTACGGGTACTTATATTGGTCCTAAAACAGTTGTAATGAATCTAGCATTTGTGAATATTGGAGCATATATTGCTGGAGAAGGTTGTATGATTGACGGAGGAGCTAGGGTGGCTTCATGTGCACAGATTGGAAAAAACGTCAAATATGGAGCAGGTTCTGGTATTGAGGGTATCCTTGAGCCTGCAGGGAGACTGGCTTCAATTGTTGAAGACAACGTGAAAATAGGAGCTATGTGCGAATTAACAGGTATTATTGGAGAAGGATCAGTTATTGCCAGTGGTGTAATAATGGCTTCGGGTAAGAAAATTTATGATGAGGACACTAAAGATTTTGTAGCTCCCATGG
Organism: uncultured SAR324 cluster bacterium; assembly: GCA_902564345.1. Classification (GTDB taxonomy): domain Bacteria; phylum SAR324; class SAR324; order SAR324; family NAC60-12; genus Arctic96AD-7. The sequence goes on along the minus strand of CACFAY010000001.1, from coordinate 55,727 downwards.
AATGCGTGGTGGGAGAAAAATTGTTTCTGCTGCCAGTTATTCCTCCTTACAGGCTCGCAGTAGGAGGCTCAATTCCCAATAAAAATGGAACTCATAACACTGATGCCATAATTCTTAAAGCAGGTGATTTAAGAGATTCTGCTACAATGCGGCATTTTGAAAAACAAGGAATTTTGTACGTTTAAAATATGTCAAAATTGTTGAAGCGCGCACGCGAAACACTGACAATTGAAATTGCTGGCCTTGAAGAAATCAACAAACGTCTTGACTATAACTTTGAGCATGCAGTAAATATTCTTTATGACTGCCAGGGAAAAATCATCCTTGCTGGAATGGGAAAAAGTGGATTGATTGCCCAAAAAATTGCAGCAACACTTACCAGTACTGGTTCACCCTCTCTGTTTCTTCATGCTGGAGAAAGTTCACATGGAGATTTGGGAATTATTTCTAGAAAGGATGCAATTATTACTTTTTCCTACAGTGGTGAAACTGTTGAAGTACTGCAGATGATTGGACACGTCACTACGCTGGGAATTCCTATGATTGCAATTACTGGAAACTCTGATTCCACTCTTGCCAAGGCATCTACAGTTCATCTTTCAGTTGCAGTTAAAAAGGAAGCTTGCCCGCTTGGTTTAGCACCCACGGCAAGTAGCACAGCAACTCTGGCACTTGGCGATGCTCTTGCGATGTGTTTGCTTGAAAAACGTCAGTTCAGTCAAGATGATTTTGCAGTATTTCATCCAGGGGGCAGTCTTGGACGCAAGCTTACTATAAGAATTAAGGATGTAATGATTGAAGGTGAAATGCTGCCAATTGTACCTGAAAAAATTCTTATGCGTGAGGCAATGAACGTTTTGTCAAGCAAAAACCTTGGAATAATAGTTGCCGTCAATCAGGATGAAAAAATCAGTGGTGTTTTTACCACGGGTGATTTAATGCGCCTACTTGAAAAAGGGAATAATTTTCTTGACCAGCCTTTGCAGGACTATGCTAGTCCGAAGCCAAAAACAATATCACCGGATGCACTGGCAGCCAAAGCTCTGCATATAATGGAAACACATTCGATAACTTGCCTAGTTGTAACTAATAAAGAAAACCGTCCTATTGGTATTGTTCAAATTTACTACATTCTTCGTTCAGGAGTGTACTAATTTGTTGTTCTGGTTTTAATAAATCATAAAGTTAATAGACTAAATGACACCTTGGGAGATACATGCAGTTCTAGTTGCAAATTGTAACTGTGCATACGGCTGCCCTTGTCAATTTGATGCCTTGCCTACTTATGGCACTTGTGAAGCTGCAGACGGGTTTCGGATTGAAAAAGGTTTTTACGGAGGAGTTTCGCTTGATAATTTGAATGTAGGTATGCTGGCAAAGTGGCCAGGACCTATTCATGAAGGTAATGGTGAGCGGCTTATAATTATTGATGACCATGCTACTGAAGATCAGAGAAATGCATTAGAAAAAATTGTTTCTGGAGAAGATACTGTGGAACTTGCGACTATCTTTTGGGTTATCAATGCTATGACTACTATTCGTCATAAAACACTTTACTTACCTATCAAAATAGAAGCTGATATGGAGGCACGCACAGGCCTAGTATTAGTTGACGGTGTTTTTGAACTTAATGTGGAACCGATAAAGAATGCAGTTACAGGCGCTGAGCATAGAGCGAGAATAGAAATTCCAGATGGTTTTGAGTTCACCATTGCTGAGATGGCTAGTGGCAGTGTAAAGACACATAGTGGAATTGAGTTGACCAAAAATAAAGGTACACACTCCCACCTTGCTGAATTACACTTGAATAATTCGGGAATCATTCGTCAATGATTTAATTACATATTATGTATTTAAGTATTAAGGTTTCTATGGGGCCTTCAAACCAACCCTTAGGAATATTATATTCAAAAAATAAATTTTAACTTTAGTTTGAATTTATCTTCTGAATCTTTTGAGCATTGAAATTTGGTTTTTGAGAAAAGAAAAAAAGAACTGCTCCTAAAAAGCTTATCAAACCAAAACTTATAAATGCATTTCGATATATTCCATAATGATCTACAACCAACCCACATATAAGAGGTCCTAACATTGTTCCAAACATAACCACCATTGATGAAATCCCAAAGATTTTTCCAAATGATCTGGTTCCAAAATAATCTGCACGAATCGCTACCATTTGAGGTCCCCGGATACCCCAGGCAATTCCGTGAAGAACAGAAAACAAAAGAACCATTATGTAATCATCAAAAAACGCAAGCACTAACATTCCACTGCCATGAAAAATCATACAGTAAGAACAGATTATCCGCTTGCTAAAACGATCTCCTAAATAACCTCCGCAAGAAAGTCCAATAATTTGAGAGATGCTTACAGTTGAAAATACCAATCCAGCTTCAGTCAGTTCCATTCTCAGGGTGTTAGTCAGGTGCGGGATAAGGTGTACAAGTACTGCTGAAACTGACAGTAAAGCAATTGCATGCCCAACCGAGATAAACCAGAATGCTCGAGTTCTTAAAGCATTCTGCCAGCTTGCAGATACAATATCACTTTTTATTTCCAAACGGTCATTGTAATTTTCTCCTATAATCTTACCGTCTACTACTTCATTTTTTTCTTCGGGTCGATGACGTATGTGTTGAACTAGAGGTATGCCAAGGAAAATTGATGCGAACCCTGAAGTAAGAGCTATTGTACGCCAACCAAATTCCTCCAACCCGTATGCCAAAATTGGCACACTTAGCCCGCCTAAGCTGTGCCCCAGTTGAGTTAGAGCAATAGCTTTCGTGCGATGTTGTTGAAACCAATTTACAATTGCAACCATCAATGTTTGATATCCTCCTAGACTGATTCCAATTGAAATGATAACAACCGCTAAAATATAAATTTGAATTGTTTTGACGAGAGTCAGACAAAGTAGTCCAATTCCGAACATTAGCAGGCCAATACTTATAATAAGACGAGGTCCATAACGATCAGTCAACCACCCTTGGAACGGACCAAGAAGTCCACTTTCAATACGTGTCAAAGTGTATGCGGCTGCAAGCATAGTCATACTCCATCCAAATTCACGATTAAATATTACTGCATAGGCACCATAACTTTGTACCCAAAAAAGGGATCCCAAATACATAACAAAAGATGCAACAGCTACTATCCACCATCCGTAAAAAACAGGTCCATTAGGTCGGAAAATAATCTTAAATCTTTGGAGAATAATTATTGGTATTTTCTTGGAGGGTTTTTTCATATAGACTTAAATTCAACTTTAAATACTTCTTAAATACTTCTTAAATACAAATTTAAAGAAATTTTAGATTTATCAAATATGTTGTTTTCCTAAGGTTGCAAAAAAAAGATATTTTTTTAGGTTTAAATATAGATTTCAAAGCTCAGCATGTGAGTTGAAATAAACTTTCAAACTAAAAAAAGGATGGTAACATTTTTTACTAGATCATCCCCACAATTCTGCTTTAGGGGGGGATACTTCACTAATGTTATATTGCATGGGTGAAGCTCTGTCTTCGTAAAGATAAAGTGGGGCATCAAGGTCAACAATTTGGGCGCGCTGAGCTATTAAAAATGCAGGTGCGATACCAAGTGATGTTGAGGACATACACCCAACCATGGTTTGGAATCCCATGTTTTCTGCATGATTCTGCAAATTTAGAGCTTCCGTAAGTCCCCCTGTTTTATCAAGCTTTATATTCACAAAGTCGTAAAGCCCTTTTAAACGTTCAAGATCTAAAGTCTCATGGCAGGACTCATCAGCACAGACTGGAAGGGGTCTATCCAGTGTTTTCAGGATACTGTCCTTGTTAGCGGGGAAAGGCTGTTCAACCATTTCCACTCCAAGAGACTTTAATTCAGGCACAAAACGCTGATAATGCTCAAGTGTCCATCCTTCATTGGCATCAACAATCAAACGGGAGTTGGGAGCATTCTTCGATATAGCAGCTAGGCGTTCTAGATCACCATCACCAGTCAGTTTGATTTTCAAATACGGTCGAATTGCATGTTTTGCAGCAGCTTCTCCCATTTTTTTTGGAGTATCTAGACTCAGCGTATAAACAGTTTTAACATTTTCTACCTTAGAATTCCCGTTTACTGCCAGATGCTTTGCAATATCTGGTAATTCCCAAACTCTTTTACCTGCAAGTTTTGCCTCAAGGTCCCAAATAGCACAGTCTACCGCGTTTCTGGCAGCACCTTTTGGAAATACCTGCTTAAGTTCTTGACGTGACATCCCATTTTCAAGTAACTCCCTAAAATTTTCTATAAGTGTCTTATTTTGTTGAACAGACTCATTGTAGTGTTCAGTTGGTGACCCTTCACCCCAGCCCTTAACTCCATTCTGTTCCAGCTCAACTACCACAACATCGAAATTATCTTCATAGCTTCTTGATATAGAGAATGGTTCTTCACTCCAATTTTCTGTGTATATTTTGAGTTTCCTTAAATTCATTTTTTTCATTTTTTCAAAGATTTTACTAGTATATTTTTTCAGGTTCTTGAGGAGGTCTGGCCCTCCAACGGCGATGCATCCAGAAATATTGTTCTGGATATTGACGTATTACTGTTTCAAGTGCTGAAGTTATTTTCTGGGTAATTTCTTGGGTGTCTTTTTTCTGATTTCCTGTCAGCTTAAAAGGAATATGCTGAAAATTAAGTTCTAAACGATTACCAACATAAGGGCAAGTCACAAGCACAACAGGACTTCTACGCAGTACATGGAATGCAGCGGTACCTTTACTGCATGATGCAAGCTTACCAAAAAAATTTACAAAAAGTTCTGTTTTATTATCATTTTGGTCAACTAGCATAGCAATAATTTTATTACCAGCAAGTGCTCTTCCCATTTGTAATGTTGCTTTTTTACCTTTTTCGATTGTTTCCACACCAAAACTAGCACGAGCAGAATTTTGAAGCTGATTTGTGAGTGGATTGGTTTGTCTTCCGACATACATTACAAGTTTATATCCCTTCTCAGCTAATGCTGGGGCAATCATTTCCCAGTTTCCGAAATGACCACTGATAAGAAGAACCCCTTTTTTTTCAGACAAAGCCTGTTCCAGTATTTCAGGATTTTTAAAGTCTATTATCTCTGATGTGCGATCTTTCCATGCGTCCATATGAAGGACGTCAATGCAAAAACGCGCAAACCATCTATAATTTTCACGAGCTATTTTTTTGCGTTCCATTGATGTTAAGTTTGGAAAAGCAAACTCTAAATTTATTTTCACTATTTTTCGGCAGATACGAAGTAAATAAAAAAGAAGTAAATCAAGCATTAAAGCTCCACGTTCTAGTGATTTTTCTGAAGCGGATTCTCCCCACCGTTTTAGACTGCTGAAAATTAAATACTCAAGACGATGACGAAATCTTAGAGATCCCTTACTAAATTTGTTTTTTTTAGTTTCAAACATTTTTTTGTTCAAATTGGTCAGGTGAAGAGAAAAAGATAGCAGATTAAGAACTGTATGAAAACCTGAAAACTTTTTCTCTTCTAGAAATTTAATAAAGATCTAAGCTACGAGCAAAGCAGTCATATCTCGATTTTTTTATAGAATTGTGTCATAATTTAACAAAAAACTTCTTGAAAATAATTTAATTAAGTTATTTCTATTCAACCATAAAATTTAGATTAATTTGTTAATTAAAAAGTATGTGCTAATCCTTTTTAAAATAGACACCAAACGAAAAATGATCATAGCCAACAACTTGTTATATTACAAAAACTTTTGTACATATACATGAAAAACAACCCCCCTGAATCCAGCCTGATCCGAAACTTCTCAATAATTGCACATGTTGACCATGGAAAGTCGACACTGGCAGACTGCTTAATGAAAGAAACAGGAGCGGTCACTGAAAGGGAGGCACAAGAACAACTTCTTGATAAAATGGATATTGAACGGGAAAGGGGCATTACTGTAAAATCACAAACGGTATGCTTAAATTACCGGGCAAAAGACGGCAGAGAATACATGTTAAATCTTATAGACACTCCAGGACATGTTGATTTTACCTATGAAGTTTCCCGTTCACTTGCTGCATGTGAAGGGGCACTCCTTGTTGTTGATGCGGCTCAGGGTGTGGAAGCCCAGACTTTAGCTAATGTTTATATGGCAATTGATAATAATTTGGAAGTTCTTCCTGTGTTGAACAAAATAGATCTACCTTCTGCGGAGACAGATAAGGTTTGCCGAGAAATTGAAGACATTATCGGTCTTGATAGCAGCAATGCTGCTAGGGTAAGCGCAAAAAAAAGTATTGGAATTCCTGAGGTTCTGCAACAGATCGTGGATTATATCCCTCCTCCATCTGGTGATTCTGAAGCTCCTCTACGCGCCCTAATCTTTGACTCTTGGTTTGATTCTTATCTAGGCATTGTTCTGATGATAAGGATTGTAGACGGAGACGTAAAAATTGGGGACAAAATTCGATTTATGGCAACTGGAAAGGAATATGAAGTTTTCCAACTCGGTGTCTTCACTCCATTTCCCGAACAACGAGAAGAACTTAAACTGGGTGAGGTTGGTTTTTTGAGTGCATCAATAAAAACCATAGGTCACACAATAATCGGTGATACTATTACTAAAGTTGGTAATGTAGACACCGAACCACTTTCTGGTTACACTGAGGCAAAACCTATGGTTTTCAGTGGAATTTTTCCTGTAGAAAGCGCACAGTATGAAGAACTTAAAGAAGCATTACGAAAATTGTCTTTGAATGATTCATCTCTTAGCTATGAAATGGAAACTTCTGCCGCACTTGGCTTTGGCTTTCGTTGTGGATTTCTAGGTCTTTTACATATGGAGATTGCACAGGAACGATTGGAGAGAGAATTTAACCTGCGTCTCATTACAACTGCACCAAGTGTTGTATATGAGGTTCATCTTAAAAAAGGAGTAGTCATCTCGATTGATAATCCTTCTCAACTGCCATCTCCAATTGAAATTGATCACATTAAAGAGCCCTATATTCGTGCCCGGATTTTGACTCCTCAGGAATATGTTGGGGGAATTATGAAACTTGCACAGGAGCGGAGGGGATTTCAGAGCCTTATGGAGTATCCTGCCCCAAATCGTGTTATGCTTGAATATGAAATTCCCTTAAATGAAATTGTATTAGATTTTTATGATCAGCTAAAATCAATTTCTAAGGGATATGCATCTTTAGATTATGAACTGGTTGATTTTCGTAAAGGCGCATTGGTCAAACTGGACATACTTCTAAATGGCGATATAGTGGATGCATTGTCCTTGATTGTTCCTCGTGACAAGGCTCAATTTAAGGGTCGTGAGCTGGCAAAAAAAATTAAAGAATTTATTCCAAAACAGATGTACGAAGTTGCAATTCAAGCGGCCATTGGAGCTAAAGTTATAGCCCGCGAAACGCAGGGTGCACAGCGCAAAGATGTAACAGCAAAATGTTATGGAGGAGATATAACACGAAAAAGAAAACTGCTGGAAAAGCAGAAAGAAGGCAAAAAAAGAATGAAACGTGTCGGCTCAGTCGAAGTCCCTCAGGAAGCATTTATGGCTGTTCTGAAAATTGAACGCTGAAAATAATCGAATAAAATTATTCTAAATTAATGAAAAAAGTTCTTTTGGATTCAGAAATTAAAGATAATTTTACAAAACTGAAAATTGTTCCTGAGTTAGTATCATATACTGATGAAGAAATATGTGAAAAGCTGCTCCAGCTAGAAAAAACATGCTATATTGTCAAAAATGGGGATTCAGTTGGAGTTTGTATGAAGGAGGAAGTGGATGAGTCTTCTTCTGGGCCATTAATGGGACTTCTGGCAGAATCACGACCTCTTAAAATAGACCAGCTTGGAGATCCTGAATTCATCAAGTTTTATGGTCTAAAAATGGCCTATATGACCGGATCTATGGCAAATGGAATAGCCTCAGATAATCTTGTTATTTCTTCAGGTAAGGCCGGTTTGCTAAGTTCTTTTGGTTCCGCAGGATTACTTCCTTCCATAATTGAAAAATCAATAATCAAAATTCAGAAGGCTTTGCCGCAGGGTCCTTATGCTTTTAACTTGATTCACAGTCCAAGTGAAGAAGCAATTGAAAGCGCTGCAGTCGACTTATACTTGAAATATCGTGTTAGAACAGTTGAAGCCTCTGCATTTCTTAGCTTAACTCCCAATATTGTTCGTTATAGAGCGGCAGGCTTACGCAGGGATTCTGAAAACCAGATTGAAATAACAAATAGAGTAATTGCAAAAATTTCACGAATGGAAGTAGCTTCAAAATTTATGGCTCCAGCTCCCGAAGCGATACTAAATAATTTGGTTGAGAAAAAAAGTATTACAAGGGAACAGGCTCAGCTTGCTGCAGCAGTTCCTATGGCGGATGATATCACCGTTGAAGCTGATTCAGGAGGACATACTGACAATCGTCCACTAGTGTCTCTCCTTCCTGCCATAATAGAATTGCGTGAAAAATTTCAGGAAAAATATAGATATTCACGAACTATCCGCGTGGGTGCGGCAGGTGGAATAGGAACTCCTGCATCTGCACTGGCAGCTTTTATTATGGGTGCTGCATATGTAGTCACAGGTTCAGTAAACCAGGCATGTGTTGAAGCAGCGGCTTCTGAATACAGTAAAGGACTTCTTGCTCAGGCAGAGATGTCTGATGTAATAATGGCTCCTGCCGCAGATATGTTTGAAATGGGTGTCGAACTTCAGGTTCTCAAGCGAGGAACTTTATTCCCAATGCGGGCTAAAAAACTTTATGAACTCTATATGAATTATGAAAGCATCGAAGAAATACCTTTGCCTGATCGGCAAAAACTGGAGAAACAAATTTTTCACAACTCACTTGATCAGATCTGGAATAAGACAAAAGAATACTTTTATGAAAGAGATCCTCATCAAATTGAACGCGCAACAGATCATCCAAAGAGAAAGATGGCTTTAATCTTTCGCTGGTACCTAGGATTAACTTCACAATGGTCAAACACTGGAGAGAAAGGGCGTGAAACGGATTATCAGATTTGGGCAGGTCCAGCAATTGGAGCTTTCAACAACTGGGTAAAAGGTACATATCTAGAGGATGTTTCTCAACGTAAAACAGTTGAAGTGGCATGGCATATTATGATTGGTGCGGCATATTTATATAGGCTTCGTTATTTACAAACTCAAGGAGTAAGACTGCCTTTTGCTTGTCAAGCATATCTGCCAAAACCTTTTTTGGCAACTCCCAGCTGAATTTTATAATCTTAATGAATAAAATCGGGAAGGCGTGAGTATTAAAATTGCAGTCATGACCATGAAAGGTGGGCAGGCAAAAACAACTCTTGCAATAAACTTTGCTAGCCGCATTGCTAAGGCCAGACGTGATGTTCTCTTAATTGACTCTGATATTCAGGCTAATATTACAACTACTTTTCAGCGAGATCACTTTTGTAATCTTGCCAACATAATTTTGGGTAAAGCAGGTAATTTTGAGTTTATCCAGTTAGCCGAGCGTCTTTCCTTTTTGCCTTCTGGAGGACAAGCAATGGTCGAGGCTTGTAGCTATTTAAGTCACACACAGTTCAAAGATGATCTGCTAAAAAATCTACTTTCAACCATAAATCATAATATAGTCATAATTGATACTGCACCAAGCTGGAACGAAATCAGTCGTAATATTCTAATGTTTGTTGATTTTGTTATAGTGCCAGTGGTTACTGATTATCTTGGATACAGTGGTTGTGATCAGATAATGTCATACATTGAAGACTTTAAGGAAAGCAAGCTGGGTGAGTGCAACGCCGAAGTCTTGGGTATTGCTATAACTCGAACTCAACCACGTACGAGGCTTGCCAGAACAATTACTATTGGACTTAAAGAAAGATGGCCAGATTTGATTTTTAGTTCTATTATAGAAGAATCCGTGTCTATTCAGGAAGCTCCAGCCTTTCAGAAAAATATTTTTGATTATAAAAATGGTTGTACCCGTGGTGCTGGAATGTACGATTTGCTATGTAGAGAAATTATGCGGAGGATAGTTAAGCAAAGAAAAAAATAAATGATTAAAAACACAATTTTTGCGATTATTTTGCTTAAGGACAATATATTCAGATTTTTCTTAAAAATATGTAAAATTAAATTAATAATGCATTTAGTATTTGAACATGGTTTATTAGCAAGAAATACTTTAGTAAATTAATTTTTATTATTATAAAAAGCTTCAAGGATGAAGAAATGTTATGAATAAAAAACTTAAAATAAACCTAAATTCTCAGCGTGAGATTCAGCAGGAAGGTTTTAATAAAAATTATTTGACCAGAGATGGTTCGTCACTTCCAATAGGAAGGATAAAAAAAGAATTTTTTATTCCTAAATTGAATATAGATTCTGCAAAAGAGTCTCTTCAAAAGGGTTATCCGAAAGTACAGACTGTGGTGAACAAGATAAATAAGTACATTGAAAATATAGCAGATGATTATTTTTTACTGGGACTTCACTTAATTTCCCTGCATTCATTGTTAAGAGAATCAAAACTCACAATTGAGCAGATAAAATCCTGGTATGCTGAAAATATTAATATGCCTTACTCATCGGCCATGCAATGCCGAAAGGTGGCTCAAGTATATGAGCAAAATCCTGAGCTTATTAGTCGCTACACAGCTTCAGGGGCATACCTTCTGAGTAACTGCAGAACTCATGAAGAAAGAGAAGAGATTTGGCATCAAGCAAGAGGAGAAAAAAATGCACCAAGTATTAAGGAACTAAGGAAAACACTTAAACTCGTTCGTGAAAGGAATTTGCTGGAGCAAAACGGATCTTCAAAAATAAAAAAGGGCAAAGACTATTCATTGAGAACATATAGAATGACACCTGATAAACTAAAAGATTCTTTGCAAACAGTTACTGATTATTTTGAGAGGTTTGCCGGCAGTGAAAATCCAGAAGAGGAGCTTAAGATGCGTGAAATATTAATTAGTTCTGTAAAGCAATTTTTAAAAGGTTTGCGAGAATAAGTTTAATTGACAGAATTTTTTACTGAAATTTTCTCTAGTGTAAGAACCATCACAAAACCAGAGGACATTAAAAGTATTGCAATCACAAATTCGCCATCCAATATGGGCCAGACATTTTCTTCCCTTATCACATATTCCCTTCCACGAATAATTTGACTTTCCAAAGCAACTTTCCAAGGCCAAACTTTTCGCATAGCTCCGATCATAAGTCCAGTTAGGAATGCTATCGTGAAATCGTGCCAGCGCATAAGTCCATAGCGGATAATCCTTGAAAATCCCAATATCCCAGCTAAACATCCAGCAATGAAAATCAAAAGAATTTGAATATTTTCCATCATAAATGGATTTCTCAGTGCAGCTGTAATGAAAGCATATTTTCCCAAAACAAGAAGAATAAATGAACCACTGAGTCCCGGAAGAATCATTGCGGATATTGCAACAAACCCGCACAAGAATATAAACCAAGGCTCTTCTGGGGTATGCAGTGGAATTAGGCCAGTTATACCATAAGCTATAAGAGTGCTTAATAATAATATAGGTAAACTCGAAATTCGATTTTTAATTGAGTGGCTTACTACAATGATTGAAGCTGCTATCAAACCAAAGAATAAAGACCATGTCATGATTGCATGTTTGGTAAGTAGGTAATGCATTAGGTGGGCTGTAGTAATTAAAGCCAAAGCAATTCCTAAAGCAAGTGTAACTATAAAACGCATGTGAAGTTCTGAAAGTGCGTCTTTCCCTCTAAATCGAAGTGCATGCAGAATTGTTTTCCAGTTGAAGGAAGAGATTGCTGTAAGCATTGAATAATAAATACCGGTTATAAAGGCAACAGTTCCACCTGAAACACCAGGAACAATATCAGCAATTCCCATACACATACCTTTTAAAAAAAGTATTATGTAATCGGAAGATTTAATTGGTCCTGGAGTGGCCAACCAAGCTTCTTTCCATGTTGGAGGTTTAGTCTGTGATGCTGGGGTTTTTTCTTCAGTTTCAGCTGGATTTTGGATCATGGTGAGTAAGATTTTACTCAGATAAGAAAGTGCTTTTTACTATCTGTTATGTAAAAATGTTGTTGATATGCTGCATCAAGTATTTTCCAGAATTCCTTTCTAAACTCTTCTTCCTCAAGTTTTTTTCTTAAGCCAAAGCAAAATTTCGTCAGTTCTCCTCTTGATTTTACACATTCACGCAAAAATTGGTTCGTGAAAACCTGTAATTCCCAAGGAAATTCTGACTCACTCAAATCCAGTAATGGAGCATCTTTAGAATGATTTTTATGCAGGTCTGCTGAAAGATGATCGACCAGATAGAAAAAATCCTGACCAAGTGCTTCAAGAGCCCTACCTTCGTATGGTCCAAGCCTCTTTATTAAGTTTTCGTGGAAGCTTCTATTGGCTGGTCGTGAATTAGATTTCTTTTCCAGCATGATATTTTTATCTTTTTTTAATTGGCATTAAGTCTTAAAAACTACATATGATATAGGTGCAAGAAGCATGACAGACTTAATATGGTCTTATTTTAATATTTTATATCAATATTTTATAAAATTTATTGAGTGATTTTCACTGAGAATGGGGAGTGTGGTCCTGATGGGGAATTATCTTTTCTGAGAAGCTGGTTTTCGTAGGTTTAACTCTATAAGAAATTTTCTGAAAGTCTTAGCCTTTTCGAAAAGATTTTTTAGAAAAACTAAGTATAAGGGATTTCAAAATAGGAGATTACCAAGATTAATTCGTTTTTTGGAATTTAACTATAATTGTGCTACTTTCTGGCGCACAAGTGAACGTTGAAGTTTTCTCTCATATATATTTTGCCGGCCTTCCTCATCCTCCCAATCAGAAGAAGATTGTTTCCCAGATTGAAGGAGTTCCTTAGCTTTTTTCTCAGCCTCTTGTGCACGTGACAGGTCAATTTCAGATGCGGTTTCAGCAAGCTCTGCCAATACCCTGACATTGTTTCCGTCAACTTGGGCATATCCCCAGTGAACAGCAATTGCTTCTGTTTTTCCGTCGCCGTTTAAGTAGGACATAATTCCAGCATCAAGTATGGTCAACAGGGGAACATGCTGTGGAAGAATGCCCATCTCACCTTCAATTCCAGGAAGCGTGACTGAATCTACATCCTCATTCAAAACTGTTCGAAAGGGAGTAACTACCTCAAGACTTAGTTTATCTGCCATCAGTTACTCAGTTTTTTTGCTTTTTCCATTACCTGATCAATGGTTCCCACCATATAGAATGCTTGTTCAGGAAGATCATCATGTTTTCCATCAATAATTTCACGGAATCCCTTAATGGTGTCTTTTATATCGACATATTCACCTGAAGTCCCAGTAAAAGTCTCTGCTACAAAGAAAGGCTGGGATAGGAATCTCTGTACTTTTCTTGCGCGGCTCACTACAACTTTGTCTTCTTCAGACAATTCATCCATTCCAAGTATAGCAATTATATCCTGCAAGTCCTTGTAGCGTTGCAGGAGTATTTGCACTTCGTGTGCAACATTATAGTGATCTTCACCCAAAACATCCGCAGAAAGAATGCGTGATGTTGAATCAAGCGGATCAACTGCCGGATATATACCTAGTTCGGTGATTGCACGACTTAAAACGACTGTTGCATCAAGATGGGAAAAAGTAGTTGCAGGTGCGGGATCTGTCAGGTCGTCAGCGGGGACGTAAATCGCTTGTACAGAAGTTATCGAACCTTTATTCGTTGAGGTAATTCGCTCCTGTAAATTACCCATTTCGGTGGAAAGCGTAGGCTGGTAACCAACAGCAGAAGGAATTCTTCCAAGTAGAGCAGAAACCTCTGATCCGGCCTGTGTAAATCGGAAAATATTGTCTATGAACATTAGTACATCTGCGGCCTCTTCATCTCGGAAATATTCTGCAACGGTTAAGCCAGTCAGTGCCACCCGGGCACGTGCACCTGGAGGCTCATTCATTTGACCATATACAAGGCTCGTTTTGTCCAGTACTCCGGATTCCTTCATCTCATTCCATAAGTCGTTTCCTTCACGTGTTCGCTCTCCAACTCCGGCAAATACTGAGAAGCCGCCATGTTCTGCTGCAATATTTCGGATCAGTTCCATAATCACAACAGTTTTTCCAACCCCAGCTCCACCGAACAATCCAATTTTTCCTCCTTTGAGAAATGGGCAAAGTAGGTCCATAACCTTTACTCCAGTGACTAACATTTGTGCATCTGTTTCTTGTTCAGCAAATGTAGGCGCTTCACGGTGGATTGACCATCGTTGATCTGTCTTTATTGGTCCGGCTTCATCAACTGGATCTCCTGTAACATTTATAATTCTGCCAAGCACACCCTTTCCGACAGGTGTAGAGATAGTTTCACCTAAATTCTTTACATCCATACCTCGGTAAAGACCATCAGTTGATCCCATTGATACTGTGCGTACTGTACTTTCACCGAGATGTTGCTGTACCTCGCAAATCAGTTTAGATTCTCCGTCCAATTTGATTTCAAGTGCTGAGAAAATTTCAGGGAGATCCTCTGTCTCGAATTCCACATCAACAACCGGTCCCATTATCTGTAAGATCTTGCCTGTGCTCATTTTTTCCTTTTTCTTGCTGTTGGGTAAAATAATTGTAATTATAAACTTTCTGCGCCACTTATGATTTCAATCAGTTCGCCTGTAATTGCTGCCTGTCTGGTTCTATTATAGTGCAATTGGAGTTTATCAATAATTTCTCCAGCATTTTTTGTGGCAGCGTCCATTGAAGTCATGCGAGCCGCATACTCTCCTGCTATTGTATCAAGCCAGGAAACATAAACTTGGTTTTGAACATATTTTTTCAAAAGAGTTTGTAGTATTTCTTCCGGTGAGGGTTCAAACACTATTTCGCGTTTATCAGCTGTTTCTTTTTCTATAGGTTTGATCGGTAGAAGCAGTTCAATCATCGGAGTCTGAGAAATCACACTTACAAAATGATTGTATGCGAGAAGAACCTGATCCAGTTCACCATTCTCAAATCGGTGAGTAAAGTCACTCACAACTTCATTGACTAGGTTAAGATGTTGATCTGGGGGAGTTCCTGCATGATTGATGAGAATTTTATGTGGAGTTCTTTTGAAAAAATCATTCCCTTTTCGTCCAAAGATTGCAAACTCAGCACACTCGATTTCTTCATCAATAAGTTGTTGAAGTAAAGCCTTAGAAAGATTTGAATTAAAACCACCGCAAAGTCCTCGGTCACTAGTAACTAAAATAACACCAGTTCTTTTTCCGCTGGAATTCCGGAAGAGACTACCAAAGCCTGTATCCTGCTCTTCACCTTCAAATCGTGTACTCAGAGATGAGACAATGCTTTTCAGCTTTTTTGAATAGGGTGTCGCTTCCCGTATATGGTCTTCCGCACGTCTTAGTTTTGCAGCAGAAACCATTTTCATGGCACTTGTGGTCTTCTGAGTTCTTTTAACGCTGTCAATGCGTTTTCGTATATCTTTTAAGCTAGACATTCCTGATTAAGTGGAACTGTTTTCTGCAGAAAAAGCTTCTGCAAATTCATTCAATGCTGATTTCAATTCCGTTTCCGCGGTTTCATCAATCATTTCTTTTTCTTCGATCGATTTACGTAAATCAGCTTCTTTAGTATGTATAAATGTTAATAATTCAGACTCAAATTTACCTAGCTTGTTGATTGGTTGATCGTCAAGGAATCCATTCGTTGCAGCAAAGATGGAAATAGCCTGATCCACCCAAGGCATTGGCTGATATTGTGGTTGCTTTAGAATTTCTACAAGGCGTTGCCCACGTTGAAGCTGTTTTTGGGTAGCTTGGTCCAAGTCACTACCAAACTGGGCAAAGGCTTCTTTTTCCCTATACTGTGCAAGATCAAGACGTAAGGTTCCGGCAACTTGCTTCACTGCTTTAACTTGAGCAGCACCTCCTACGCGAGAAACTGATAGACCAACGTTAATTGCAGGACGAACTCCAGAATTGAAAAGGTCTGTACTCAGAAAAATCTGTCCATCAGTAATTGAAATCACATTTGTGGGAATGTATGCAGAGACATCTCCTGCTTGGGTTTCAATAATCGGTAATGCTGTCAGTGAGCCTGCACCAAGTTCATCACTTAGTTTGCAGGATCTTTCCAGTAAGCGACTGTGTAGATAAAAAACATCACCCGGATATGCTTCACGTCCTGGTGGACGTCTCAATAGAAGTGAAAGCTGTCGATAAGCTACTGCCTGTTTTGAAAGATCGTCATAGACACAAAGAACGTGTCCACCCTTATCTCTGAAATATTCTCCGATGCTTACCCCAGAATAAGGAGCTAAAAATTGCAGTGGTGCAGGCTCAGAAGCAGTTGAGGAAACGACGATTGTATGTTCCATCGCACCTTCGTTTTCCAGTCTTTGAACAATCTGGGCCATGGTTGAGCGCTTCTGGCCAATTCCAACATAGATGCAGATCACATCACCACCTTTTTGGTTTATGATAGTATCTATCGCAATTGCTGTTTTTCCTGTCTGTCTATCTCCAATGATTAATTCACGCTGACCACGACCTATTGGGACCATTGAGTCAATTGCTTTAAGTCCGGTTTGCATTGGTTGATGTACTGATTTTCTTGCAACAATTCCAGGAGCAATTGTTTCAATAAGTCTAGTGTCTGAGGATTCAATAGGACCTTTGCCGTCAATGGGATTGCCAAGAGGGTCCACTACTCTTCCGAGTAAGGCCTCTCCCACAGGAATTTCGGCAATTCTCTCGGTACGCTTGACCTCGTCTCCTTCCTTGATTCCACGGTCATCTCCAAAAATAACCACTCCTACATTGTCTTCCTGAAGGTTTAGTGCCATGCCAGTCACATTGCCTGGGAACTCAACGAGTTCTCCTGCTTGAACATTATCCAGTCCAAAGACACGAGCTATTCCGTCTCCAACTTCCAATACAGTTCCCACCTCTGATTTAGTTGCGGTCTTGTCAAAATTTTCAACTTGCTGCTGAATTATTTTACTGATTTCTTCTGCTCTAATTTTCATAACTTTTCAGCCTCTTATAATTGATTTTCTTATCTGATTTAAATAGGTTTGTATACTCCCATCAATAACCGTTGAACCGATACGTGTTATTATGCCGCCAATGATAGAAGGGTCAATGGTTACATTTACTTCGATCTCTTTACCTGAATAGCTGGAAATAGCATTAACCAGTTTTTTTACAGTATCTTTTGGTAGCTCTGAGGCAGTAGTCACTTTAGCTTCGATTCGTCCCAGTCTTTCCTGTAATAACAAATTAAACGCTCTTTCGATGTCTGGCAAAAAATCAATGCGTCGCTTTGCCAGTATATAACGGATAAATGTGTCAACAAGTTTTGAAACTTTTATTTTACTTAGTACGTCTTTGATAATTTCTAATTTTACCCCGGATGAAACCTTAGCGTCTGAAAGTACCTGCCTCAATTCTGAATTTTCTAAATAAACCTCTGTTATAGAGTGAAGGTGAATTCCTGTATTATCCAGGTCTTTTTCATTCTCTGCTAAATTTACCAAGGCCTTCGCATAACGCCTTGCGATCATGCCCTGACTCATGTTGCTCCTTTAGTCCGGCTTAATTCATCCATATATTTTTCGGCAAGTTTATTTTGCTGATTTTGATTCATTTCTTGTTTCAGGTCTTTTTCTGCTAATTTGACACTTTCTTCAGCAACCCAGTACCTAAGATCAGATTCTGCTTTCCTGCTTTCTTGTTCAAGGGCAAAACTGGCCTGCCTTTTCATGCGTTCTATTTCATGTCTGCCTTCTTCAATAATCCGATCTTTTTCAATTTGAGCATCCTTCTTAGCATTTTTGACCATTTGTTCTGCTTGCTTTTCAAGCCCAACAATTTTGCTTCGCATATCATTTAACTCGGCTTTAAGGTTTTCTTCTGCTTCCCTAGCATCCATTATCAGTTTCTTTGCTGATTCAGCAGAGTTGCTAAGCGCATTTCCCAAAGGCTTTTTAGCAAATTTATATATTATGGCTACAAGCACTGCTACATTTAAAACTTTCCAGATAAAATCCATTAACGGAGAGCCGCCACCTTCATTTTCTGCAGCAAACAAGTATGTATTCATGTAAATCAAAAAAACAGTTAAAATAAAAATTCGTGTTACATGAATTGCTGGAATATATTTCTTAATACAAATCAAGTAATGAGGGGGTTTTAAAAGCATAATTTTCGTTTTACAATAATAAATCCAAATTAGGCTGTGTAACTTAAATGTGATTTCGAATTTAAATCTAGTTTAGAAGTTGTTTTCTTATTGATACTGATAGCTCCTGATTGAGCTTTGAGAAAAATTTTTTGGTAGACTTAATTTCTCCTTCCAGTTCTGCAATATTTTTTTCAATCTCATTCTCCAGTGTTTTTCTCTCTTCCAAAATCATTGATTCTCTTTCAGCTAAACCTTCTTCATGTCCTGTATTTCTAAGATGAAGTGCCTCTAGGCGCACTGAATCAAGTTTTTTTTGAAAGTCTTGCTTTAAACTTTCAACCTCTTCACTTACCTGAATAATATTCTGCTCACTTTTTGCTATGGAGTCAGTCCTATTGTCAAGGGTTCGTAAAACAGGCTGAAACAGAAGTTTGTTAAGAGCATAAATCATTATGAAAAGAACAATCAATACTGCGAAAGGAGTGGCCAGCTGGAGATGAAGCAATCCATAATCCACGCTGAATCCTCCCCATGCGTTCTCAATGATAGCTTGTTTAAAATCCATTGCAGGATAGAAAATACTTAGTTAATATTTTATTCAAGATAAACAACACAATATAGCATCTAATTAAGTTGACGGTCAAGTATATTTATATCTATATTGCATGGTATTATAAATATTATGTTGTATAAATTTTACAATATTTTAAACATTTACTCTCAATGTTCAGAATAGGAATAGGGTTTGATGCACACTCACTTTTAGAGGGATACCCCCTTGTGATTGGAGGAGTGCGTATACCACATACAAAGGGGCTGCTAGGGCATTCAGATGCTGATGTGCTAGTTCATGCTGTTATGGATGCTATTCTGGGGGCACTGGCACTCGGGGACATTGGAGAGCATTTTCCTGATACAGAAGATGAATTTGAAGGAGCAGACAGCTTGGAGCTTCTTAGTCGTGTTCAAAAGATGATTGAGGAAAGAGCATATTGCTGTGAAAATTTGGATAGTATTATCATTGCAGAGAAACCGAAATTAAAAACTTATCTTTTGGATATGCGAAAAAATCTAGCTTCTGTTCTGAAAATAAATATGGATCAGTTGTCAGTCAAAGCCACAACAACTGAACATATGGGATTCACAGGCCGCGAGGAGGGAATAGCCGCTCAGGCAGCAGTTCTACTTAGATCAAAAAACTAGAAAAATGATTATAAAATGACAAAAATAGTCATGGCATTGGACCAAGGTACTACGAGTTCACGTACAATTCTTTTTAGTGAAAAAGGTGAAATAGTTGCGGAAGCAAGCACACCATTAGCCTGTTACTATCCACAGTCAGGATGGGTAGAGCAGGATCCGCAGGAAATATGGGTCAGCCAGTCTCAAACCATTCGGGAAGTATTGAAGAAAGCAGCACTGAAAATGAAAGACATTGCCGCTGTGGGAATTACAAATCAGCGAGAGACCACTATTGCATGGAACAGAAATTCTGGAGAAGCAATTACGCCGGCTATCAACTGGCAGTGTCGCCGAACTGCTGATTATTGTGAGCAGTTGAAAGATGAGGGTTTTGACCATGTACTGAGAAATAGGACTGGACTGGTAACTGATCCTTATTTTTCTGGAACAAAAATGCGCTGGATTATGGAAAATGTTCCAGAGGCCATCAAGTTGGCAGGATATGGGACTCTTTGTTTTGGAACTGTCGATTCTTGGCTAATTTGGCAAATGACAAGTGGTCAGGTTCACGCCACTGAGATTAGCAATGCTTCTCGGACGATGGTTTTCAATATTGATACATGTTCATGGGATGATGAAATACTGGCTCGATTCAATATTCCTCGTGAGACCCTTCCGGATGTTAAACCCTCAAGTGGTATTATTGCAGAGATTGATCCAGATTTATTTGGAGGTTCTGCTCCTATTTCAGGCGTAGCTGGAGACCAGCAGGCAGCACTTTTTGGCCAAGCATGCTTTGAAATAGGAATGGCAAAAAACACCTATGGTACTGGCTGCTTTATGATCTCAAATACAGGCTCCGAAAAGGTTCATTCAAAGCATGGTCTAATTACAACAATAGCTTGGCAAATTAATCAAGAAGTTACTTATGCCCTTGAGGGTTCAGTTTTCATTGCTGGTGCACTGGTGCAGTGGCTTAGGGACGGACTGCAGTTTTTTTCTGATGCTGCAGAAACTCAGGATATGGCAGAATCTGTTCCTGATTCTGGTGGTGTTTTTGTGGTCCCTGCTTTTGTAGGACTTGGTGCTCCGCACTGGGACCCTTATGCCCGAGGGACAATTGTGGGCTTAAGCCGCGATACCAACCGTAAGCACATTGTTCGTGCATCTCTTGAAGCAATTGCTTTTCAATCAGCAGAAGTGTTGCAGAGTATTGCCAAAGATACCGGACAGGAAATCAAGGAACTTCGGGTTGACGGAGGAGCAGCAGCAAATGATTTTCTTTGTCAGTTCCAGACTGATGTTTTAGGGCTGAATCTAAAACGACCTAAGGTTATTGAAACAACCGCAATGGGCGCAGCATTTCTGGCAGGACTCTCAGTTGGAGTCTGGCGGGACCAGAAACAAATCAGCAAGTTGTGGCAGCAGGAAAAAATGTTCTCTCCAAATATTTCTAGGGAAGATTCAGCACGGATGATGTTGGATTGGGGTCGCGCATTAGAACGTGCAAAAGGATGGGTTGCTTCCTGAAGTCTTTACAACCGGCCCCGTTTTGCAGCAATCACTTCGGTGATCATACTAAGTGCAATTTCTGCAGCAGTCTGTGCACCAATGTCTGCTCCGGCAGGACCCTTGATCTTTTTGATTAAGTCTTTATCAATTCCAGCCCTCTCCAGACGGGCGCAGCGTTTAGCATGAGTTCGGTTGCTGCCTAGTGCTCCGATGTATGATAGATTGTGTTTAAGTAAAATATGCAGAGCAGGGTCATCGATTTTGGGATCGTGTGTTAGTAAAATTGCGTATGTATCTTCATTAAGTGGCCATTCATTCAATACTTGGTCAGGCCATTTGTTGATTAACTGGTCGGGAGAAACATCAAAGCGTTCCGGATTCGAAAAAACACTCCGAGGATCAATAACTGCAGTTAAAAAGTCCAGTTTCTTTGCAAAACTTACAAGAGGAATTGAAATGTGGCCGGCACCAATTATAAGCAGTTGATCCTGCCTTGGAAAAACTTGGACAAAGAAATTTTTTTTAGCAATTTCGATAATACTGTTTTCACGCCTAACATATGAATCTAGTGCTAGCTTAGTTGCTATTTCCAGATTATTTTG
The DNA here is from genome assembly GCA_902564345.1 of uncultured SAR324 cluster bacterium. GTDB lineage: Bacteria > SAR324 > SAR324 > SAR324 > NAC60-12 > Arctic96AD-7. The sequence goes on along the minus strand of CACFAY010000001.1, from coordinate 34,268 downwards.
AATGCCACCAAAAATTTTGTTTTTTTCAGGAAGCAAAAGTAAAGGCGTTTTTTTATCGTCAATATTTTCATTTTCAACTGCCAGTGGAGAAATTAGGATAGCTGGTTCATTGTTTACTATAGAATCTTGAAGCGTGTCCCAGACATTTCTTGTTTCTGGATCATCTGAAAAGGCCCAGTGTTTTTCCACTAACACAGAAACTTCTCCTCCACATGAAAGACCAACAGACAAAGCCAGTTCATCTTCAACTCCATAATTTAGCTGTCGGGGCTGCCCTGTTTCAAGAACCTCAAGTGCTTCCTCAATTACAGCGCCTTCAATGCATCCTCCGCTAACAGAACCTGCTACCTTCATACTTGGCCCTATCAGCATGCCAGCACCTGTTTTTCTTGGAGCAGAGCGCCATGTACTGACTACCCTTGCCAGCACGAAAGCCTCTCCAGAATTAATCCATTTCAGCTGATCTTCCCATATATCTCGCATATTCTCTATTAATCTAAAAGTCCTGTAAGGAAGCTTGCAATTCCTGCAGCACATATACCTCGAAAAGCGATGCACTTTGCTTCACCAAGCTTCGTTCCGTCCGGTGCATATACATAGGACCAGAATGTAGTCCAGTCATAGTGAGCTAATAGTTTTCCCTCATTATTATAAAGTCTTCTGTTTTTTGCACTTCCGATTAGATTCTGTTTTCGATCATCTATTACAACAAACAGTTGGAATCCCCCCTTGATATTTACAAATCCTAGCCGTCCCTTAGCAGTCCCATCTATGTCCTGAAGTTCCACGTAATCAATATAAACTAAAGCCTGTCCAACTTTCTGTTCTTCGTCATTCAAGATTGAAGTTTTGATTGGCAAGGTAAATAAATTAGCAGGAATTCCAAGCCATATGATAACGAAAAAGAATATTAATCGAAGAAAAATTTTTAAATGTTTCAAAATTATAAAATATTTTATGTATAAAAAATATTGCTATATATTAAATAATTTTATTGTATAAAATAATTCTTATTGAAAGTAGAAATATATGTTTATTTAATTACTATCTAGCTTTCTATATTTCTAATTTATCAGATTTATGGATTTGATAAAGTCTTTAACATTCCTTCCCGGAAAGTTGGGTAGCTGAGATTTATTCCAAGATCAATCAAAATCTGATTGGAGATAAAGCGTTCTGTATTGCCAGAAACAGAAGCTGAGGTATCTTGAATTTCACAAAGCATGTCTTCAGAAAAATCTTCACGGTTTTGAATCAGCCATTGTGCTACTTCCCAAGATGGTTTTGGGTCAAAGTCGACAGCATTAACGCATCGCGCTGATTCAGGATTTTTCAGTAGATGAAACACAATTCCTGCTAGGTCTTTAACATGTATGCGGTGAACAGGAGTTCTTGAAAATGGAATATGTTTTTTATACTTTAATCTAATATCAATTCCACGCCCGTTTCCATAAATTCCTCCAGGGCGTATAACATGTAGCTTAAAAAAATTACTGAGTGTTTTTTCAGTAGTTAAACGAAGTCTTCCAGAATTTGTCTCTGCATCAAATTCTGATTCCTCATGCCAAAATCCGTTTCGCTTTGGATAAACTCCTGTACTGGAGATGTAAATAATACGCTTTATATTTGAACGTTTTTTTTTCATCCACTCACCCCATTCATTTAAGCGGACTTTTTCATCTTCAGGATCATTTAGTAATGGTGGAATTGTTAACACAAGTGTTTCAGGGAATTCAGGTAAATCAGGCCATGACTTTTTACTGTTCCAGTCAAAAGGGAAAACTTTAAGTGAGGATTCAGATGGAGGATTTTTATGCCAGGTTCCCCATGACTTATGAATGTCTGCAAAATCATTAGCAAGGACTTTTCCAAGAAATCCCATACCAAGTATCCCGATGGGGGATTCAATAACAGGTTTTTTCATATTCTGTTATTTTATGTAATTCATGGGGTGGGGATATGCAAAGGATTCTGATGAGATTTTGATGGCAATTTCTAAAAGCTCATCTCTTATTTTTGAAGACAAAATATATTGAATATTTATTTTTTTTATCCAACCATATGGATCATGAACTTGCAAGCTAGGATCCCATGCATGGAGAAAATAGATCTTTTGAGATAACAAATGGTGATACCTCTATCTTTAAGTTAATTTCCTATTTAGCAGATTCCCGTTAAATAGTATTCACAATCTTTTTTAGGGGGATGGGGTATATGATACATATCTGAAATGTGAAAAAGCAGGATTTAATCTAAAAAATTTTTCCCTTGCTGAAATTTGTTTACAGAACATTACATATTCTTCAGGCTCTGATATTAACACTGCTGTTGTTCTGGTTGATTTGGGTCGATTCCTGAAAACCGACGAGGCCACCAAAATCCTTGATCATATCCAGAATTCCAAACATCATTTTTTCCTCTCCGTTATCTTTCATAACCTCGGCAAAGGATCGATGCACGCTTTCGGTAGATTCCATCAGTTCCGCAAAAATAGGATTTTTTAGAAGTGCAAATGCCTTGAGATAGTTTTCAGGGTCCTTCATCGTATCGCTGATTTCATCCCCTAAATCACTGATTTGATCCAGAGCAAAGCTTTTATACTCAGGAAGTTCTTTAATATTGCTTATTGATTCTGAGTTTAATTCTCGAATGCGAATGTCCAAAGTTTTAGCAAATTGATCAGCAGCCTCAGATGACAACTGTTGTTTTTTTGCAACATGTTCAAACCCTGAAACGACCATTCCGTATGAACGGCGTAGAGTCATGGTGCTACCATGAGTATCAGCCCTGAGAATGTTGTTCAGTTCAGGATTAGGGGGCATTTTTTTACTACCCAGTTTTGAATTACCAGGTAAATTGGACGCTTTTCTTGAATCGTTTCCCTGAGCAGTTTCTTTCGAGTCCTTATTTGCTGTAGGATTATGCTTATTTACTGCCGCAGGAATTTTTGAGGATACTTTCATGGTTCCTGTTTTTTTGATTAGTTTGGTATGAGTCGTTCGTAATACAAGAATCCAGCCAAAATCAATTGTTTTGTCTTGAGATTCCTTGATACGGCAAGGCACACTGGCTTTTTTATTTTTGATATTATTAAACTAAAACTAAATTATTGATTCCAGTTTGATCACTTTTTTTCTAAAATTTAGATTTCAGGTAATAAGTCTTTTATGCTTAATTAACTGTTACTTGTTGGTTTCAGGGTCTAATTTAATTCTAGCCGATGTACCTCAGTATCTGGGACTCAAAAACCAGCTGCTTTCACCATGTCCCAGAACACCTAATTGTGTTTCAAGTCAGGAAAAAAATTCACAAAATTATATTATGCCAATACCTTTTGAAGATTCGATGGAACAAGCTAAAAATAAAATCTACCTAGTTATCAATTCAATGCATAATACAAAAATTATCACTCAAAAAGATTTATACTGGCATGTGGAATTTACCACAAAGATATTTCGGTATATTGATGATGTAGAGTTTTATTTTGATGCATATAATTCACTGATTCACGTGCGATCTGCATCCAGAAGCGGATATTGGGATTTGGGAGTAAATCGTAGAAGAGTAGAAGCTATACGTTTCAGGTTTGAAAAATTTGCAAATTATGAGAACTAGCGCATTTTCCTAAGAAGTTCATCATCAGATACTTTAAAATAGTCTTGGTTTCTCTGTAGAGTTTCAGTGAGAGCAGAGGGTGCATCCGGTCCTGATGCATAAATTTGTTGCTGTGCTTTTTCTGTTCTATTCCAGTTGCACGCAGATAATGTAAAAATCACTGTTCCTAAAAGCAGGTTGATTGAAATAAAGTTCATTTAGTATTTTACTCTAGTTAAAGAAAGTCATAGCATATCAATTATTGCAATATAAGAAATTCTAAATTGTGTCGCAAGTTTTTTGTCAAAAAATTGTTTTGTGGAAAAATTTGAAAACAGCTGTAATTGTAAATCCCCAAGCGGGAAATGGTAGAATTGCAAAGATCTGGTTGAACGTTGAGTCATCACTAAAAAAAAGCATTGGATCTTTCAAATTAATTCATACAACCTGTTGTGGTGAAGCCAAACATTTAACCCGTCAAGAACTTCAAAATGGTGCAATCAATATAGTAGCAGTTGGAGGAGACGGGCACCTTAACGAAGTTCTCAATGGTTTTATTGAAAATGATTTGCCTATTAACAGCGATGCAACAATAAGTTTTTTAATGACTGGAACGGGCTGTGATTTTCAGCGTTCATTTGGAATTCCCAATTACTGGCAGTCTGCAATTGACAATCTGAAGAGGGCTCATGTACGTCAGATTGATGTGGGAAAAGTCACATTCACAAAATCAGATAACACAAAGCAGGTTCGATACTTTGCTAACATTGCCAGTTTTGGGCTGAGCGGATTAGTAGACCGTTTTATTGAACACTCTCGCCCCAGGGGCTTTTTGAAAGGCTCCCCACTTTTTTTATGGGCTACAATAAAATCTGTGCTTAGTCATCCAAACCAGTTAATAAAATTTCAAATAGATGATGGTCAGGAGCAACATATTCAGACTAGGTTGGGCATACTGGCAAACGGTCGTTATTTTGGTGGTGGAATGTTAGCCGCTCCAGAAGCTGAACTTGATGACGGTATGCTGGATTTGATTATACTTAAAGAAATCAGCCTCGCCAAATTTCTCTGGCATTTACCGAAAATTTATAAGGGTTCACACTTGAAAATTCCAGAAGTTTTTTTTAAAAAAGTTTACAAATTGAAAGCTTCAAGCAATGAGAGGGTCATACTGGATATTGATGGAGAATCCCCAGGAGGTTTAGAGGCAACCTTTGAGGTTTTGCCGAGGATTTTGAAAATGAGAATTTGAGATACAATACTCTTAATCAAATTATAAATGAGGAAATTTCCCCCAAGAGATCGTAGGGTATCTGGTGGGTTGCTCTGAATATTGTTCTCAGGTCAGTAAGAATAACATCTTTTAAGATAAAAATTGTTTTAGATACATTTGAAAAGAGAGACAAACTATGTTTCACCAACGGGCCTTTGTCTGGCATGTCGGGTTTAAAATAAGGATAAATCACTTTTATCTAAATTGTTTTTGATTTTATTAAAATAAGATAATTGTATTAGCCAAAAAGATTTAACCTCAGTCATAAAATTTATTGTTGTTGATCGTGAGGTTGAATACAATTTTAAAAAACTTTTCAACTGTCTGATCAGGAAATATTGGATGCTGTGCGAAATTGCCAATTCTATAGCGGTTTTCAGGCATTTCCTGTCCTATGATTGAATTACCTTTGAAACTTTTTGGAACCTTCTTTAACGGAGAGTCTTTTTTTAAGCACATCAAGGACTGTAATTTTTTTCATCAAAAAGATTTTACCTCTATAGGGAATCCCCTTGTATAATAAGTCATTTGACCAACATTTAACTCAAATCTGACATCTCTTCAGATTCAATTGCCTTAAACTTTGCTGTTAAGATTTTTATCCTGCAACAGAGGTTCAGATTTTTGGCTTGTTCCAAGTTAGGAGGTGTCTTTAAAATGCATAGGTTAAGCCTGTAATTTAAAAAAATTATTTAAAATAACAATGTCCAAAAAACATCATCTGTTAAACCGCAGACATTGGATTTTTGATCTGGATGGCACACTTACGATTGCTGTTCACGATTTTGATGCTATCAGAAAAGAGTTGGGAATTCCAGAGGGGCAGCCAATAATTGAGACATTGGAGTCACTCCCTTTAAAAGAGTCTCGCAAGAAAAAAAAGAAGCTAGAAGATATAGAAGAAATATTGGCATTAAACGCCAGTCCTGCTCCTGGACTAAAAAAATTGATGGAAACACTGAGTAGCCAGAATTATTTTCTAGGAATCCTTACTTTGAATACTAAAGAGAATGCATGGATAACTCTTAATGCCCTTGGACTGACAGAATATTTCACAAGGGAGTTTGTAATTGGTCGCTGGTGTGCAGAACCTAAACCATCTCCTCACGGCATTACAAAACTATTGAACCAGTGGAATGTTTCCGCAAGCGAAGCTCTGATTGTTGGAGATTATCTTTATGATTTACAAGTGGGTCGCGCAGCAAAGATTGCAACAGTTCATGTTGATCCAAGTGGAGATTTTGCATGGCCTGAACTTACAGATATCAGCGTCTGCTCACTTAAAGAACTTAATGACATGCTTGATTTATAATGAAAAACAGATTTTTAATACTTTTAGTTCGTAAAGTTTCTACTTCTTATCAATTTAAAAATTATTATGTAAAATTTACTCCTCAGACTGCTTTTGCTGTACTTTTTGTGCTGCAGGGTTAGTTTTTTGAGTGCTTCTTCCTGCCATTTGTGATACTAGAATGCTGATTTCGTAGAGAATAATCAAAGGCCCTGCCATAAGGGTTTGAGTGAAAACATCTGGAGGTGTCAATAATGCTGCTCCGATGAAAATAACAACCAAGGAATATTTTCTGTTAGTGCGCAACCAGTTGGCATTTAATATGCCAAGCCGGGTCAGGATGAAGGAGATTGTTGGCAGCTCAAAAACAAGTCCAAAAGCAAATAAAAGGTGAATAGTAAGCGATAGGTAACTGGCCATACTAAGGGTGGGTAGAGTAAATTCATTTTCAAAACCTAGAAAGAAATCATAGCCTAACGGAATCACAATAAAATATCCAAAGAGTCCTCCACCTACAAAAAGAGGATAAGATAGCAGCATAAAAGGCCAGACTGCCTTACGTTCTTTTAAATATAGTGCGGGTCTCACAAACAACCAAATTTGACCAAGAACGTATGGAAATGTGAGAAAAAAGGAAGTATAAAGGCCTATGCGAAGATATGTAAAAAAAGGCTCTGTTAGCTGAATAAAAACAAGTGGAATGTTTCTCAAATCTAATGGTGATCGAAAGGCTGATAAAATTGGTTGGTTGAGTTCCATTTCTACTACCGTTGCTCCAACGAAAACTAAAAATATTACTATAATTACACGGACAAGTCGTCTTCGAAGTTCTCCCAGATGTGAAGTAAGGGGCATAGGGACATCATCTGAATGATTCTGGTCTTCAAGTGGGCTGTTCTGTTCTGCAGCCTTTTTTCTTAATTTTAAATTAAACACAACTTTTAACCTGCTATCGTTATTACGCTATTGGAAAAAATAATTCTCAGACGTTTATACATCATTTTATGCAATGTTTTAATGTCTGAAATTTATATATTAAACTTCAGTTGAAGTTTTTACCATAAACTTCTTATAGATGCACGGTTTTCACATCATTAGATATGAATGCGAGATGAAGAGCAAAATATTTTCAAATAAATTGTTAAAATTTAAATTTTCTTCAATGAATATCAAAATTTTAATTTGTATTTTTATCATTCTTTGTCAAATCAATCTTGAACCTACTTTTGCCAAAGAAGACGAAGGCACGAATAATAAAAATATTTACATGCTTTCACGAAGTTTGAAAATTGGGAATGAACCGGTTAAAGATGCAATTTTTTCAGCAGATGATCAGCAGGCTATAGTCTTGTCTGGAAGTTCATCTATTGAAATTTTCAGAATCCAAACAGGTAAAAGGGAGCGCGTTATTACAAATCGTGACCATAAGGCGCTATCAATTGTGCTTCATAATAAAGTAAAGTTAGCTGTAACAGGGGGGAAAGATGACACAGTAAGAATTTGGGAAACCGATCAGACAACTTCAAAGGCGGTTTTGAGGGGTCATCTGAGTGCAGTTTCTGTTCTTGCAATGAATCCTGGCAGATCAATTCTTGCTTCTGGTAGTTTAGACGGCACTGTTATTTTCTGGGATATTAATGAAAATAAACTTCTTAAATCTTCAAAGGTTACCTTAAAAGGGGGCGTAAAAAGTCTGTCATTTCATCCAAATGGGAATATTCTTGCAATCGGAGGAGAAGATGGAAGTTTGCAGTTCAGAGACATACCTGAAATGAAACTTCAATTTAAGCTGCCTCGACATCAAAAAGCAGTTGCGGCTCTTGATTTTAACCTTAAGGGAGATCTATTTGTATCTTCTTCTGAGGATGGAAAGTTGATTGTATGGGATTGGGGAGAAAAAAAACAACGTTTCGGTATTGATGTCAAAGATCCGATCAATGATCTAATAATCCATCCTGTGCGTAATGAAATTGCTTTAGGAACTGCAGGAGGTAGTCTTGAGACATGGAGCTTGTTAGAGGGAACTAAGTTGCATACTATAAACAAATTTCAACAAGCGCTTATCAGTCTTGGTTTTGATAGTAGTGGACAGAGGATTATAACCGGACTAGAAGATGGAACAGTGCAAATTTGGGAATATGGGACTTCACTGTATAAGAAAACATTTCGCGGGCATGAACGCTCTGTAGAAACACTAGATTTTTCAAATGATAATAATTTTCTCATTAGTTCGTCATTAGATAAAACTGTTCGGATCTGGAAAGTAGATTCAAAGAACAATTACCGTAGTATTGATATCGGTAGCCATAGGGTACAGGATGCTCGATTTGCTCCTGATAGTAAAAGTTTTGCTACAGCAGGCGCAGACAGTTCAATTATTATTTGGAATGCTGAAGATGGAAAACGTCTGAATAGTTTGCAATATCATAAAGGTAAAGTAAATGCACTAAGTTTTCATTCAAAGGACCCCGTTCTGCTCTCTGCAGGATCAGACAGAAATTGGGTACTTTGGGACTTGAAATCGGGTGGAATCATTCAGACCCGTCAGGCTCATACTTCTCAAATACTAGCAGCCTCCATTTCGCCTGACGGGGACAAATTTGCTACAGCTGGAGGTGACTTTATGGTTTTGCTCTGGAAATATCCAACGGGAGAGCCATTGGCTAAACTAATAGGACACAAGAAGCCTGTAACAACTCTAGCTTTCAGTCCTGACGGCAGTTTACTAGCAACGGGAGGCCAAGATCATAATATTTTTATCTGGAGCGTTAAGCCTCAAATTTCAAAAACTCCACTAATGAATTTTGAGGGACACGATTTCATAGTAAGTCAGGTAATATTTTCAGGAGATGGGAAAGCATTGATTTCAATATCCAAAGATAAAACAATGCGCTTGTGGGAAGTAAAGAGCGGAAAAATGTTGCGTATTTTGCACGGAGATAACACACCGCTTATTGCAAGTGCCTTGAGTCCAAACGGAAAATTGATTGCTTTAAGCAACCTGACAAAAGATATCTCCATTCTTAATTTTCCAACTGGTATTCCAGAATTAGAGAATGATTATGTTTCAGATGCTTTAAGTGTCGAAAAAGATAAAGCAAAAAACTCGTTTTCTGAGCGAGATCAAAGTTCATTCGAACAAACTTTGATTAACCTTAATGATTTGGATGAAAACGAAAAACGTCAGTTGACTGTGGAGGAATTAATTGCTTACTCGGTAGCAGAAAATTCAGAGGTTTCAAATAATTACTCTGGTCAGCAAAGTAAGCTTAATCTGCTACTGAAAAGAAAAAATAGCTGTGAAAACGCAGCCAAAATGGAAAATCTGGCATTGCAAATATTAAATTATGTTCCTAACGATTTGGCGGCTTTTCACGCACTTGCAATGACCTCAATCATGAAACAAGATTTTACCGCATTAAAGTTGATTGTTATGTCTGAGGTATATTCCGATCTTGACCTTGATCTTTATGATTATATGAACATTATAGACATCCGAAGCATGTTTGAAAAATTGCGGATAGAGATCTATGATCAATCATTCGTACGCCTCGGAAACAGACAAAATTTAAATTTTCAAAACTGCAAAGGAAAAACTTTAGCATTTGAGCTTTCTGATATTTCTAGAAATCTGCGTTTCCCGTTAGAGTTTTTGAAAAAAATCATTTCAACTCCAGGCTTCATTAATTACAGTGAGTTTGTGAAATTACCTGAAAGGGAATTTCAAAACAGAATATTTGCTGAAATTGACCGAACGTTAAATACCAGTACTCCAAAAAAATATACAAAAAAAGCATGGTCTTTAAAAAATAGGGCGAAAGAAGTTCCTTTTGGGACATTGAATTTGAATCTTGAAAAATCATTAGTACTGAAAAATGAAGGGGTTGCTTCATTTCAATTGCGGAAAGAAGGAAGTAACTGGCAAACCTACCTTACTGACAAGGACAATAATGTCTCATTGCATCTTCCCTCAGGAAGATTTTACCTGAACATTGGTGGAGTTTTGCGTAAAACTTTTTTTATGATTGAAGGAACTCAGGTCGATATTTCAATTGAGTGAGTTTTTGGCCAAAACATTTTGCAAATATTGTTATTGAATTTTCTGATCGAGATTTGTTATTAAAGCTAAATCTTTATATACTTTGATTATAAATGGAATGTTTTATTGAACTTTGATTCCAAAGCCAATTAATTATACCAGTTACAACATTAGCTGCTGCTATAATATAAAAGAATCCTGAAGTGTTCTAGAAATTTGAACTTAGATAGATTAGAGGAATAAGTATTAGAAAAAAAGTCTCATTATATTTATTGCAGTTGAGTGAAAAGGGGGATGAAGACCATTGCATGAGGCACTGATCAGCTGTGATATTCGATGAAAGGAGAAACCAAATGGTAATATTCATAAATAATGCTTTATTAAATCTTTGACAACATCATCATCTGCAAATGCTGAAGAAATACTTCTGGAAATAAATGCAAGTAATACCCAGATACTAATACCCCAAATCATAGCGTACTATATAGAGAATTTGTTTGCTTGAATAGCCCTGTCATTTTTTACTGCACCATAGTTCAGACCAATTAAAGGTATAAGCAGTAATGAAAGAGCCATGAAACCGATCATTGCTATGAATTCTATGCCGGATCCTAACCCTAATGCTGCGACATTTGCTTCACCAAGATCAGCTGCAATTCGAGTAAGAAAAACATTATAAATTGGAAAAAGTATCTGTTACATCATAGCTGGAAAACCGATATAAAGTAAAAATTATCAGGAATGAAGTATTTCAAAAAATCTTGGCCGTGAAATTGTAAGCATTTGTTCACTTTTTCCGAGCACTCAAAGTCCCACAATCATAGTGCTGAAATACGAAATGACTGTGGCTATTGCAGCACCCTTGATTCCGAATTTAGGAAAAGTACCATAGCCAAAGATCAAAAGATGAATCGATTATTCCGTTGCTCCAATACGAGTGAATATAATTTAGAGTGAAAAAACTAGTTGCTACTACAAAAATGATAATTAGTGAAACAAGAAGCAAGCTTTGTGGAATTCATGAATATCTAAAAATGTGAAGATTTGATTTTTATCTTAAAAGAAAATGTATATGGCAATCTTATCTTATTAGAATCATAACTAATAATATTGATAAGAAGGGCGAGGAATTTATAATTGAGTATTTTTTGATCAATTTGCAATCAACTTGATAACCAATAATATCTATGTGAGTCTTTATATGCATTTTCTTTATGCTTTTTAAAATTTATAATAGCTATTACCTTCAAAAAAATAATCTTTTTTTGAGATTATCATTTTTAAAATGGATGCAGCTTACCAAAATTTAGCCCTATACGGCGAATTGAGTGCAAACCTTGTTGGATTCTGTCGTTATCTTCGCTTGAAGGGACTAAAGCTTGGAATGAGTGAACAGATGGATGCATTGAGGGCACTTGAGGAGATGAACTTTAAAAATGAAGATTCTTTCCGAATAGCCCTCCGTATTGCACTAGCAAAAAGTACGAAGGAACAGGAGATATTTGATGAATATTTCCATACATTTTGGTATGTATGGGACAATGCCGAAAATCTTTACCACAAATCAAATGAAAAGCAGGAAGAATCATCTGTAATTACAGTTGAACATGCACCTAAAAACCAATCTTTTGTTTCGATTGGTGATTGGATAAGCGACTTCAATTCTGCTGAAGAGGAGAAGGAATCTGCTGGATACAGTCCTTTTGCTAATGATTCCGAACGAGATTTCAGTACATTTCATCCTGAGGAACTCTCAGAAGTAATGCGCCTTATCAATGAAGTTGGAAGGGTACTTGCCACCAGGTTCAATCGGCGTACAATGAAAACAAAAAAACGTGGATATTTTGATTTTCGTAGAACAATGCGTCTTAGTTTGCGCCGTGGCGGAGAAGTATTTGATTTGGTACATTATCGACGGAGGCGGCAGCGTCTCAAACTTGTGCTGCTTTGCGATGTAAGCAAGTCAATGGATCTTTACAGCCGTTTTTTGATTCAGTTCATATATGCTTTCCAAAGCGTTTATAAGCGAATAGAGACCTTTGTCTTTGGCACATCTCTTCACTGCATCACGGAGACCTTGCGTAATGAGGAGCTTTCAAATGCTCTTGATTGTCTTTCCAGAAACGTTAAAGACTGGTCTGGAGGTACAAAAATTGGAGCATCACTCGAACAATTTGTCTCAAAATTTGGCATCAAGTTAGTTGATTCTCAAACAGTGGTCCTAATAATAAGTGACGGATGGGACACTGGAGAAGTAGAATTGCTTGAAAAAAATATGCATTATTTGCATAAAAATTCTAGATATGTCATATGGCTGAACCCATTGAAAGGAAGCCCGGGATTTCAGCCCACTACACTTGGAATGCAGGCGGCCCTACCATATATTGATTTTTTTGCATCAGCGCATAACATAAGCAGTCTTAGAAATCTTATACGTCAATTGACAATGATCCAATCAGGACAAATCAGTTTGAAGGCTTTATAAGAGCTAGACTAGTTTGATGAAAAATCTTAATAAAGATAGTTTAGTCTAATTCACTTAAAATAAATTTTGGTATCCCCTTGAAATTATACACTTTTGAAAATTCAACTCCGGAAATTAAAGAAACTTCTTACATTGCCCCTAATGCCAGCCTTATTGGGCGAGTTAAGATAGGTGAAAAATCGTCTGTCTGGTTTAACACAGTTTTACGGGGAGATATGGAAAATATTATTATTGGTAATATGTCAAATATACAGGATTTAAGTGTGGGACACGCAGATCCTGGATTCCCTTTAGTTATAGGTAATAGGGTAACCATAGGGCACAATTGTGTACTGCACGGATGCAGAATTGAAGACGATTGCCTGATTGGAATGGGAGCGATTATAATGAATGGAGTAGTAATTGGTAGAGGAAGTATAATCGGTGCAGGGTCAGTTTTGCTGGAAGGAATGGAAGTTCCGAATTTTTCCATGGTTGTAGGATCGCCTGCAAAGGTTAAAAAGTCTTATGATTCAAGTATATTGAAAAGTATCAGGGAATCAGCCGAAATATATGTTGAAAGAACCTTTAGCTATAGAGAAAAGAATATCATCGTATGAAGGGTGGTGTTGTAAATAGCATAATTGGTCTGGCGATGCATTTTTTCTAATCCTTAACCGTGCCTTTTATAAGATACGATATTCCATTTTTTGGAACTATCATTCAGCAGGGAGCAATTTCTAATCAGCGTTAAATTGAATAGTATTTTTGAATAAAATGATTCCTATTTAATATTCTAACTCAGAATTCTAAAAGTTACTTTCGCAGAACTCCTCATTTAATTCAGTCAGATTAAGGCCTCATTTTATTTATAAATTTTTTACAAGTATGTTGAATTACGATTAGGAATTAAGTGCCTTCAGACAGTCGTAGGTTCAATGAAAGTATACGAGTTTAATTTTGCACCTAAATGTAATACATTTGAGTTAGTTAGGCAGCAATTTCATTAGAGTCACGAGCTTGAAGGATTGCATTAAATGCAGTTTGCAACTCGTTAGGGCTAAGTTCGGTAAGTTCATTGTAGTCACTGTTCAAGGTATTATTTATGAATCGGAGTTTGGGCTCCTTTGAAACATAGCCTAATTGAATTAACTGATGATCCAGTGTTTCAAAAACTCTGTTGCGTAACTGTTCATTGGATTTCATATCTTGTGCCTGAATCTTTCTTCCATAGAAACTGTTGTCGCTTGCCTCCCCTTTGAAAGACTGTTTTGTAAGTGTTTTTTCTCCTCTCAATTCAACAGCAACTATGACTGAAGTGATAATTACTGAAGTTAGGCAGAAAATTAGTAGAGCCATTTCCATTTTTGATCCTCTTGTGATGAATTTTTCAATTTTTCTGGGCAATCGAAAACAATGCAGAAAACAGACCAGTAAATTGAAATATTAAATTAAAATCCTTATCTATTTAATAGCTGAAAGATAAATTACGTTAGTATTTGGAGAGACCTCCACGTAAATAGAGAGTGATAAATTTTCATAAAATTTCAGAAATTCTGTTTAAGATTGTCAAAATAATTTTCTCAAATATTTATCTTCTAAAATTACCATTATTTTACAGCTATAAAATTTTGTGATTCATGTGATGATCTTTGGTTTCGAGTAGTAGTTTTTCAAGCATAATTTTATTGATAAATAAAGTAGAATAAGCAAATTTTACTTGTGATTCCCTAATAGTAAAACTACACCTTTCTGGCATTGAACTTGTATTACAATCTGAAATCAAAAACTGATATTAAAATAAATACAGCTCCATGAACTTTTATAGAATTATTCGATTAAGCAAATTACTAATTCTTTATTTTTTAGTAATATTGATTTCGACACCGGTATGGGGAGTTCGTGTTAAAGATGTTGCGGCATTAAGAGGAGCCCGCGATAATGAACTTATTGGGTTTGGCATTGTAGTTGGTTTAGACGGTACAGGTGATACTCAGGAAAGTCTGCTTTCACGTAAGCCTATTGTAAACGCCTTGGAAAGGATTGGTATTAGCTTAGAAAGTCAGGATATTTTGGGAAGAAGTATTGCTGCTGTTTGGCTGACAGCAACTTTACCCCCATTTGCTAAATCAGGACAGCGTTTAGATATAACCGTTGCAACAATAGGTGATGCGATATCCCTGCGTGGCGGTATTCTTATCATGGCACCCTTGCGCGGACCAGATCGGCTGGTATATGCTGTGGGCCAGGGTCCCATTGCCGGAATACCAAAAGGAGTAAGTAGGGCTGACGCTCTGTCTCCAGAGGAACTGGCTAACCTTCCAATTGGAGCGAGAATGGTTTCCTCAGTAGGACAGGTACTAGGTGGAGCTATAGTTGAACGTGAAATAAATTTAAATCTAAACAGTCGTGCTCGAGTATATATGAATTTACACTCTCCAGATTTTACTACTGCTTTCCGTCTTGCAAAGCTAATTAATCAGAAATTGGGAATTCGAAGTGCACGTGCACAGGATGCAGGCACTGTAGAAGTATCAGTGCCAGACAGTTATCTTGGTAACACAGTTGAGCTTGTATCATTTATAGAAAATTTAGAAATTTCACCTGATCATACTGCCAAAGTTGTACTTGATGAACGTTCTGGAACTGTGGTCATGGGCGGAAGTGTAAGGATTTCACCAATTGCAATTTCTCAAAACGGTTTAAATATCCAGGTCAATCTGCCATCTCCAAACTCGAATGGAGAAGAAACTGCAAAAGAAGAAGGAACTACTTTAGCTTCAAATGTATTTATGTTGAAAGGAGGGGCTGATCTTAAGGAAATAGTTGATGGTTTTAACAAAATTGGAGCATCCAGTAAAGACTTAATTGAAGTTCTTAAGGCAGTTAAAACGGCAGGAGCACTACATGCAGAATTAGTTATCCGTTAAAAAATTATGAAAGCACAAATGCCATTGCCTTTATCAAGGCTGACACTTTATATGGATCAGTTAAATGAAGTTCCTGATTTAAGAAGGGCTAAAGATGATGATGCTGGTCTGCGTAAAGCATCAAATGAATTTGAAGCAATTTTTATTCAGCAGATGTTAAAAACAATGCGCAATTCATCATTGGAATCTGATTTTGTTAAAAAGTCTGAAGGTGAAAAATTATTTAGATCAATGTTAGATGAACAGTACGCAATTATTTCAGCTAAGTCAGGAAGACTTGGCCTTGGCGAGATGATCTATGAGCAGTTAAAATCTAATATAAAAAAGTAACAGAATTAATTAAAGTTTTTTGACTTATCTGCCGATACTCGCAATAAGGTGTTTTTGTGACTTATGAAAGTTGAGAATATAGAAAAACTCAGTTCATTAAAACATGTTATAAGACCTAAGAAAAAAAGAAGCAATTAATGGTTTTCCCAGAATACCAAAGTAAGTACTTGAAACTATTTAATTCACAAGCCCTTAAGGGCATATTTGATAAGCAAATCTAATTTATACTTTTCAGAGTTTTTGGGCGGACTTGTAAGAAGACACCGGGCATTCATATTTATTTAGGGAAGAGAACTATTTAACATTAAAGGTATATTATGAAAATTACAGGTCAACAACCTCCTGAATTTCATGGGGTAAAGGGGGGAACAGGTAAAGACAATCAGAAAAATGCAGATAGGTCAGGTACGGTTTCTGGTTCAGGAGAACCTCCTGTCAAAACTTCGACTTTTGTAATGAACAAAATAAAAAGTCTAATAAATGCAGAGCCAGAAGTTAGAGTAGACAGGGTTGCAGAATTAAAAGATAGAATTAAGAGTGGCGAATACACGGTCGATTCCGAAAGACTTGCCAAAAAAATGCTTGAGGATGCTCTTCAGGAAGATCTTTCCTAAGATAGTTATTGTGAGCAGTAATGAGGATGCTCTTCAGGAAGATCTTTCCTAAGATAGTTATTGTGAGCAGTAATCTGGTAGCTTGTGCAGGATAACAAAATGTTTTTTTAAATTATGAGAGAGTTGCTTAACATACTGCAGGAGCAAGTGGAACTGCATGAAAATTTACTGTCTCTATTGCAAAAAGAATCAAAAGGATTTGGCAGTTTACGGGGATCTGATTTACTTAAACTACAAGGTGAGAAGTCTCGCTGTGTGCGTGCTTCAGCAAAACTTGAGAAGGAAAGGATTTACCTTATTGAACAATATGCCAAATCTTGGGATACAGATTTTAGGGATCTTACTTTAAAGGTTATAATCGGTCTGGCAGATGATGAATATAGTATTCCACTGCAAGAGTGTTTTGAAAGGCTTAAAATTCTGATTGCAAAAATTCGCGAAATTGCTGAAGAAAATACAATAGAGTCTTCAGGACGACTGAAATCGGTTGAATCTTCTCTTAAGTTTATAAGTCAGCTCCAAAACGGGCCTCCTACTTACTCAGAAGTTGGAAAGATTCAAAAAAGGACCGGAACAATGTCTCGTGCTGAAGTATAAATCCTTGGTTAACTTAATTGTCAAATAACTCTAATAATTCTGTCTCATCACAATGCCTTCGCTCAACAGTTCCCTGAATCTTGGGCAACGTGCCCTGAGTATCAATCAGCGCGCATTGCATACCGTTGGTCACAACATTGCTAATCAGGAAACAGAAGGTTTTTCTCGTCAGCAGGTAAATTCTGGCACATCAGCTCCAGATCCGACTGGGGTAGGAGGAGGAGCTGATGCCCAGCCAACTTCCCGCGTGTATGATAAATTTGTTCAACGCAAGATTCTTCAAGAAAACCCTCGTTCAGGAATGTTTAGATCACGTGGAGAATTTTTACAAAAGATAGAAATTATTTTTAGTGAAACAGATGGCAATGGCTTGCATAATGCCTTAAATGAGTTCTGGAATTCATGGAGTCAACTTTCAAATAAGCCTGAATCTGAATCTGCAAGGGTACAGGTTAGAGTTAAGAGTGATGTTTTAGCGAAACGTTTTCGTAGCATGCATTCCCAGCTACAGGGATTACGTACTGAAATTAATGGTCGGTTGTATGCAAAAATAAATAAAGTTAATGAATTAGGAAAGAAAGTAGCAGAACTAAATCGGCAGATTAACACATACGAGGATGGGCAGAGAATTGCGAATGATATGAGGGATACTCGTAATCAAGCAATTGAAGAACTGTCTGAATTGGTGGATGTGAATTCCTTTGAAGATCGTAATGGACGAATTACAGTTATAATTGGAAGAGACTGGACACTAACTGAAGGTAATAATCATTATAAGCTTGAAGGGAATATGAAGGGTGGTGAACTCGGAATGCTTAGAGTAGATGGTGTTTCTGTAAACGATAATCGACGTGATTTAACTAGGACTTTTCGTGAAGGAGAAATGAGTGAAATGTTGAGGATGCGAGATGAAACCATTGTAGAATATCAGCATAATCTGGATGAAATGGCCTTTAATCTGGTTGCTCAGGTCAATAAGCATCATGCTACAGGTACAGGAATCAATTCAGCAAAAGATATGATGAAAAGTACCTTTGGACTTAACTCTGAAGCATTAAATCAACCTCTACCATTCCTTAAAGATGGTATCTTTCAACTTCATTTAGTTGATTCTTATAATGAAATACTTGAAACCTATGAAATGGAAATACAGTCAGGTGTTGATACTCTGCCAGATATTGTCAATCGGTTAAACCAGACTGTAAACGACTCTGAATTATTGCGGGCCTCAATTGAAGCAGATGGATCCATGCTTTTGCAAAGTGGTCATGACTACAAGTTTATTTTTGGAGAAGATCAATCTCAAGTTACACAGGTTCTTGGTTTAAACAGTTTTTTTGACACTCTCAAAGGCGCTGAAGACTTAAATTTAAGTCAGCAGATACGGGAGAACCCAAATAACATTTCTACTGGAAAAGACTTAATTACCGGTGATAATAGAGTTGCTTTAGAAATTGCCAAGCTTCAGACAAGGCCAACTATGAGAGATGAAACCATGACTTTTGATGAGTATTATAATGGAGTTCTAACGGGAATGGGATTGAAGATCCAAAGAAACAACACCGACTTGGCCCATCAGGCTAGCATGGTGAGTCAGTTTAAGGAAATTAGGAGTTCCATAAGCGCAGTAAACATGGATGAAGAATTAACTGATATGATGCAGTATCAAAAAGCTTATGAAGCCTCTGCACGTTTCATTAATACCGTCGATGAAATGATGGAAACTGTTATCAATATGTAGTTTTAGTGTATATTTGAATTAAAAAATTCTTAATATGAATAAACTATTGATTAATTACAATAGGAAGGTTAAATAAATGCGAGTGACTGAGGTCACAAAGCGTGACCATGTAGTTGAAAATATTCAAAAATCATCTGGAAAACTTCAGGAAATTCAAATGCAGATGGCCACAGGCCGTCGTTTGAATAAGACATCAGATGATCCAATTGGGGCGGCTAGGTCGCAAGATATTGTGACAACTATTTCCTCACAGAAACAGCTTTTGCAGAACATAGAGGACAATGTTGCCTGGCTTCAACATTCAGAGCAAGAGATATCTCACGTAAATGAAGTGCTTGGTAAAATTCGTACTCTCGCTCTATCGCAGGCAGGTAGTGATTCAAACGAAGAATCAAGGGAGATGGTAGCACGTGAGTTTTCTGCTGCTCGTAAAAGTTTGTTCGATACTGGAAACGCTCGAGAAGGTAAACTGTATTTATTTTCTGGAATAAAAAGTCTCAGTCCAGCATTGAAAAAGAACGGAATATTCCAGCCCGCAAAAGTACTAACTGAAGGTGTTTTAAAAAATATCAATGGAGGTTTACAAGATATAAGTCAGTTTAGAGCCCAATTTGAAGGTTACTCAAATAATGATTATCGTATCAGGGTTACCAATGGTGGTGTCTGGGGAAAAGCCAGAGTAAAGATTTCTGATGATGGTGGTAGAACCTGGAGTAAGGAGCAAATCCTGCGTCCCGTTACACATGTTTTTAATCCAGATGGAAAACAAAATGATCAGGTATTGTTGAAATTTTCAGATCAAGAGGGGCGATTGGGTAATGTTTTACCAAAGCAGTTCGATTTTAATGCTCAATCATCAGCAGTGTTTGACGTTAAAGCGCTTGGCATTGAATTCCCAAAGGGTTTAGAGTTTATCTTTGAGCCAAATCCAGAAGTGACTTACAACGGATCAATTCATAAAAAAGAAGCATTGATTTCAACTGGACTCACAATTCCTGTTAATGTTACTGCTCAGGAATTACTGCTTGGAGGGAGTGAAAATGGAATAGATACTTTTTCTTTACTTGCAACAATGGAGAGAGCGCTTCTGGAAAATGATGGCATTGCGATTGCACAACGTCTAGGCGAGCTTGACTTAGCTCAAACTCAAGTGTTGAAACAACTGGCTGATGTTGGGAACATAATTCGTGAACTATATTCAGTCCAGTCCAAGTTGGAAAACCTACAGTTTGAAAAGGAGAGTCAGCTTTCTGATATTCAGGATTTAGACATTGCAGAAGCCACTGTGGACCTAAAGGTAGCGGAAGCAAATAACACGCTTGCCCTTAGTACAGGGGCTCGTTTGATTCAACCTTCACTGTCAGACTTCCTACGTTAATTAAAGTGGTCTGCGAGGGGGGAAAGTTAATATCATCAAGAATAAAATTTCATCAGGAAAGTAGGTAAATATGCTAATACTGACAAGGAAGTCGGGAGAAAGCATAACCATAGGTGACGATGTAAAGATCACTGTGGTGGAAGTTAAGGGGAAACAGGTTCGTATTGGAATTGATGCCCCACGGAGTTATATGATCCACAGAGAAGAGGTATATCTTAGTATACAGGAAGAAAACAGACGTGCTGCCAAAGAGTCTCCGCTATCCATAGCGGGACTTAAACATTTGTTCGGAAAACACTAAAATTTTAAACTTTAATGCTTATACAAACTTCCCGCTTTGGTGAAATTGAAGTGGAAGAAAATCAGATCATAACCTTTCCTTCAGGATTAGTAGGGTTTTCAGAAGATCGCAGGTTTGTAATCAGAGAAGATGATGCTGCAGCACCTTTTCTTTGGCTTCAGTCTTTTGATAATAATGGCCTTGCTTTTGTGATGATAGAGCCACATGTCTCTGTTTCAAACTATGAACTTGAAGTGACACAGGAACATTTGAAAAAATTGGATGCAAAGAACATTAATGAGCTAAGAGTGTTTGTACTTGTTACAATGGCTAAAGAAATGAAAAATGTAACTATAAATTTGCAGGGACCTTTGCTTTTTAATCTTGAAAAGCGTCTGGGGTTGCAATTTATTATAGCGGATGGCAGATACTCTACTCGCCATTTGCTATTTGGTGATAAATTGATGGACTCTAATCAAGATAAGCCCACCAGTAATACTGAAAAAGAGCAGTAATAAGTTTCAAAAATTTCTTTCAGTTTTTATTAACTAATATTCCTGATAAAAAATACATAATTCCTCATACTCCACACTCAGGCATGAGTGAGAATAAAAAAACACTGAAATCTAGTGAAGTCCGTCATGTTTGTTTAGATAATGGTTTAAAAATTTCAGATTATCAATGGAATTTACTTGAGAAGTGGGCCGATTTACTTCTAAATTATAATCAAGAAATAAATTTAATTTCCCGTAAAGAGACAGATTTACTATGGGAAAAGCAAATCCTGCATTGTCTTTCACTACCGATTTTACAGAAGATTCCTAATGGCCTTGAGGTATTTGATTTTGGTACGGGGGGTGGTTTACCCGGTATAATTTTAGCGATAATACGTCCTGATCTTCATCTCACATTGGCAGATTCACGTCATAAAAAAGTTACTGTTGTTCAAAAGATGGTAAATGACTTAAGACTTTCAAATGTTCGAGTTATTTGTGGACGAGGTGAACTAATTGGGAAAAAGGATGAGTGGAAGCAAAGATTTTCTGTAATAACAGCTAGAGCAGTCGCTCCCCTTATTGATTTGGTGCGCTGGACAACTGATCTAAGAAAACCTGAATCTGTACTTTATATTTTAAAGGGAGGTCAAATTCAGGATGAAATAAACTTGTTGTCTTCAAAGCATCATGGAATAAAGGTCTGCAAAAAGCTGATAGTTATGAAGGGATATGCTAAGTTTAAACAAAATAAAAAATATTTAATATCTATAAATTTTCCATTTAAAAGACATTAATAATTACTTTTTAAACTTGTGCGAATTATTACAGTAAATTTAAACGGAATACGTTCTGCTTATTCAAAAGGATTTTTCGAGTGGCTGAATATTCAGGAGGCTGATGTAATCTGCTTACAAGAAATAAGAATTATGCAAGATCAATTAACTGAAATTATGCAAAACCCTGGAAAATTTAATAGTGCTTTTGAATTTGCTGAGAAACGGGGTTATTCAGGTGTTGGGATGTATTTCCAAAAAAATCCTGACAGAATACAGAAAGGAATTGGATGGGCAGATTTAGACCGTGAGGGGCGATTCATTCAGGCAGATTTTGGTAACCTAAGTGTTATTTCGCTTTATCTTCCTTCAGGCACTAGCGGTGTAGAAAGACAGAACTTCAAATATAAAGTAATGGATTATTTTGAGAAATGGCTGCATACGGCCCAAAATTCTGGTAAAGAGTTTGTTATCTGTGGGGACTGGAATATTGCTCATAATGAAATTGATCTGAAGAACTGGAAATCCAACCAGAAAAATTCAGGATTTTTGCCTTCAGAGCGTGAGTGGATGACGAAAATATTTGGGGAAATTGGTTTCGTTGATGTGTTTAGGAGATTGAACAAAAATGTTGAACAATACACGTGGTGGTCAAACCGTGGGAAATCTTGGGAAAAAAATGTGGGTTGGAGAATAGACTATCAAATTGCCACACCTGAAGTTGCTTCTAAAGCTAAGGGAGTATATATTTTCAAAGAGCAGCGCTTTTCTGACCACGCTCCATTAATCATCGATTATGACTATAAGCTTTGAAACAGTTGTACTCCTATGCATTACTTATTGGATATCAAATACTTTGTTAAACACATTTCTTAAGAATTCAGGCTCCTGCTCACCACTGAGTGAGCTAATTTTTGATCCATCAGGCTTAAAAAAAAGCAGTGTTACTCTGCCTACATTGTGATATTCAGCAAACCATTTACCTTCGCTGGAATTCAAATTTGCAGTTAGAAATCGTATTTTCCCCTCATATTCAGGTTTGAGCGAGTTGACCACACGCTTTAGTTCTATACAGGAACCTCAACCAGGGTCGTGAACTTGAACAACAACGTTTTCACCCATACCAATGGCTGATAAATCTGCGTCTTCTTGGGTACTTTCATACCAAAGCCAGCCTGCTACAATTAAAATTAATGCACTTGTAATTGAAACAAGTACTTGCACATTTTGTCGCCTGCGGGCCTTTTTAGTTTCACCTTTTTGTCTTCTTTGTTTGCTCATTGGACATCGTTTGAAAATTAAATCTCCCAATTACTGGATTGATCATTGTGCTAAGCTTGGTAAATTAAGATGAAGTCAGAATACAATAAAGTCATGTAAAATTTTATGAAGATAATTACTTGGGACGACATTCGCCGAGGAGCATTAGCTATATTGCTTGTAATCATTCCCACAGTTTTAATTGGGACGTTCATTGGCCCCGCGCTGCAAAGTTATCACATTACAGGTCCAGGCTTGTGGGAGTTGAAGCGAAATAATGTCCCTGATGATGTGATTGACCCCTTGCATGTACTTCGACTCAAACCATTCTTTTTCAAATTTAGATTGATGATCGCGGTTGAATCAAGAATAGCAAATCCTGAATTATTTGATAAATACAAAAAAAAAATAGGGCTTCAAATTCAAACTATTCCCATACCTGCTATTGAATATATTTTTCTTGGTATCTTATCTTTGTATTATTTTATTTTATGGTACACAACCAGAAAATGGTTTCCAGCTGGGAAAGTATAAAATTTATTTGTAGTGTTTACCCGTCAATCAAAAGTTTATCTTTAAAAATCAAATTTATTTTTGGCTGAAAGTGTATCATGTTTTTTTGATTCTTTTTTTAGTTATTCTTCCTCTGCTTGTAAAGGTAGTTCAAGTTGATTTTCCTCTGCAGGTTTATTCATGTCTAGCTCACTTAAAGCAGGAAGATGTTTCAGATTCGTAAGGCCAAACACTTCAAGAAAATATTTTGTAGTACCATAAAGACCTGGCCGACCGGGAATCATTTCACGACCTACAATTCGAACTAGTTTTTGTTGCATCAAGCGTCTTATAGTGTGAGATGAATCAACTCCGCGAATAAATTCGATACCTGCTCGTGTTAGGGGTTGTTTGTAAGCTACAATAGCCAATGTTTCCATAACTGCAGGTGAAAGTTTGATAGTTTTGACTGTTTCCAGAGACTGTGCCCATTTTCTGTGCTCTGGAAGAGTATGCATCTTTAGGCCGTCTGCTATAGAATCAATACGAAAAACCCTGCCCGTTTCTTCATAATTCATATTAAGTTCTGCAGCCAACTCGCGAATCACTTTAGTATCGCAGTCGCCAATCATTTCCGAAAGCTTTTTAGGTGAAAGAGTCTTATTGGCTATAAACAAAATAGTTTCAAGAGCTTGTTTTTGTTCCAGCTTAGTCATAAAATTTAGGTTAATTTGATTTTTTTATATGCGTCTCCTCCAGACTAACGACTTATTAATAGATAGTCCAACTTTGAACTACACTCCTGAAAAAATCCACATTATCCTTATTCTTTAGTATAACGCAACCCTTTTTTGATAAAATTTGTGCAGTTATCAATTATTGATTACGCTAAGATCTTCTTTTTTTAACTAGATGATGAAAGTTCAATATGTCTATATTTTTTTCAAAAGATAAACTATAACGATCTCAGGGATGGATTAAGCTATCAAATTATTAAATAAGTGCAGCTATTTATATTTTTTGTAATTTTTGTAACTAAAATAATCTAGGAATTCAACTTTATTAAAACTAAACCAGATGGGCTTAAATATATTATTGATTATTTTTTCTCTTCTCACAATATAGGAAATTGTAAGAGAAATTTAATATTCAATAATTTAATTTATATCCTGTAGTTTGAAGAATTGTTCAAAAATATAATTCTACAACACTTGCGGATGAATTGACACTAATTGCATGAACAAATCAAATGAGCAAAAAACTTGATTCTTCAGTTCTCAGAGATGGTACAAAAGTTGTGGTTTCCGGACGAGATCCAAAACGTTTTGGCGGAATGGTAAACCCTCCAGTATATCATGTTTCAACAGTTCTTGCGGAAACATATGATCAACTCAAATCTAGGGATCAAGAAGAAGAATCTGGAATACAGAAAATGACCTATGGCCGAAGGGGTACTCCAACTTCGTGGGCATTGGAAAACGCCGTTGCAGAATTGGAAGGAGGATACCGCAGCTTGACTTTCCCCTCAGGATTGAGTGCAGTTACCGGGGCACTACTTGCATTTCTGAAAGCTGGGGATCACCTGCTAATGACTGACAGTGTTTATGGTCCCACGAGAAGATTCTGTAATACCATTTTGAAACGCTTTGGCGTAGAAACAACTTATTATGATCCCTTAATAGGAGCACAAATTGGTTCACTCCTTCGTTCAAACACTACTGTTGTATATACGGAATCGCCAGGTTCTCACACCTTTGAAGTACAGGATATTCCAGCAATATCCAAAATTGTACATACACACGGTGCTAAAATTATGATGGATAACACTTGGGCATCTCCACTGTTTTTTAAACCATTTGAACATGGTGTCGATGTTTCAATTCAGGCAGCTACAAAATACATTGTTGGCTATTCAGACGTCATGCTTGGAACTGTAACTTCTACTAAGGAAGCTTGGCCAGAACTAAGGGATTGCATTGGAGACATGGGTCAGTGTGCAGGACCCGATGATCTTTATCTAGCCCAGCGCAGTTTTCGTAGCATGGCTGTTCGATTACGTCAGCATCAGGAAAATGCATTGTTCATTGCTAAATGGCTTCAGACACGTACGGAAGTTCAGCAGGTTCTTTATCCTGCACTGCCTGAAGATCCAGGACACGAGATATGGAAGCGTGATTTTCTTGGTGCCAGTGGTTTATTTGCTTTTGAACTTCAACCATTCTCTGAAAAGGCAATTGTGGCAATGCTGGACGGAATGCGTCTGTTTGGTATGGGGTATTCATGGGGTGGGTTTGAAAGTCTGCTAATTCCTGAAAATGTCCGTAATATCCGCACTGCCGTTCCATGGCGTTTTGAAGGTCCACTCTTACGCATACACATCGGACTTGAGGATGTTGAGGATTTAAAGGATGATCTAAGCGATGGACTTGATAGGCTTAGAAGTTTATATGGATAAATTATAATATAGTAACAAAATAAACATGCTGATAAAAAGTGCAGATGAATTTACTGATTGCTGATGATTCCTTAGAATTTATGGAAAGTCTAAAAGACTTCCTTGAAAATTCTGGACATGCAGTCTTTTGTGCAAGTGATGGTGAACAAGCACTGCAACTTTTTGGCAATCATAAAATAGATGGAGTTTTCTGTGCATTGACTCTACCAAAGCTGGGAGGACTTGAGCTTCTTAAGGAAGTAAAGTCTGCTAATAGCAACTGTCCCTTCGTGATGATTTGTCCTCAAAATGATTCAGAAGGTGTTATTAACGCCCTTCAGCTAGGTGCCTGCGATTATCTCATTAAATCTATTAATGCAGCTGATCTTCAACGTACTGTTGACAGAGTAGTTTCTCTGCATGAAGGATTCAATTATAGTAATTCTGAGATGGATCATTCTATGCAGGAATCAAGGACATTAGAAATTGAAAATGATTTTGCAGTTGTAAAAAGAATTGTAGCCTTCATGACAAAGGATTTGCCAACTTATGGTATCCTTGAAAAGGACCAGCTATTTCATATGAACATGCTGCTAAAAGAGGCTCTTGAAAATGCAATATATTATGGAAACCTTGAATTAAAATCTGAAACTCGCCTTGAAAATCCAAATTTATTTTATGAAACAGCTGAGCAAAAAAGTGAGCTAGAACCTTATAAAAATCGTAAAGTAATTGTTCATTATGAAATCAATCGTAATTCAGCAAAATATGTGGTACGAGATGAAGGGAATGGCTTTGCTCACTCGAAGTTGTTTGATACTGAAGATCCAGAAAATTTGCCACGAATTAAGGGACGCGGCTTGGTGATGTTAATGAATTTTATGGATGAAGTCTTTTGGAATAACAAAGGCAACGAAATTACAATGGTACGTTATCGAAAACGAAAGTCATGAGTAAAGTTATTAAATTCGTTGATGTCAAACTAAATGGGCTAATTAATATCAAATCTGGCAGCCTATATCATAAAATTTTTATAATTCTTTTAGTATTCGGATTAAATCAAGGCTGTTCTGACACAGGAAACAAGCAGATCCGTCTACCCTCCACTGAACTTTATCATCAGGCCATGGTCTCAATTGAAGATGAATATTACAATGAAGCACTTAAAAACTTTGAAATACTTGTTGAAGAGCATGCAGGCACACGTCTAGCAACTCTTGCGCATTTGAAAATGGGTGATATATATTTCATCCAAGGTAAGTGGGAAGAATCTGAAACTAGTTATAGACAATTTCTTCTTTTAAATAGGCGTAGCCACCTAGTCCCTTATGTCCTCAACCGATTGATTGCTCTAAATTATGAACGAAATCACTATGGAGTTTTTTTCAAGTCACGTGACTTTGACCGTAATATGGAGCCAAACCGTACACTGATAAAGGAATACCAACGATTCTATCTGCTTTTCCCCAAAAGCCCATATCTGGATGAAGTAAAGGAATATCATTTCAGAGCAATGTCAGACCTTGCCGAACACGAACTTAATGTAGCTAATTATTATTTCTATAAACAAGCTTACCATTCTGCAATTGGTCGTTATTTGTACCTTCTAAAAAATTATCCGGACTTTCCGCACACTGCCAAAGTTGCAGAACGTCTTATTGAAGCCTACCGATTAAACCGTCAACCGGTATTGGCAAAGGAAATGCAGTCAGTTATGGAATCTTTAAGGGAGAGAAATTTGCTGGCAAAGCATAATTCTTCAGAAGAATGATTTCACTTTTATTCCATAACTTTGTAATTAGAAGCATAATTTTTATAATTTTGTTTATGCTTTTAATTTCAGGATGTGCCCAGTTGGACGGAATATTTCCAAAGCTTAAACCACAGAGTGATGAAGATATTTCACCAGTTGCCCACAGTCCAGCCACAGTTGCTGCTAAACAGGAAGAACTTTCTGCTGAAAATAATCAGTTAGTCGCCAAAATAGAAAAGTTAGAGCAACAGATCAATTCATTGGAAAAAAAGCAAAATAAACAAAGTGAAGATTTCCAATTGCTGCAACAGCAGTGGGAGAAAAATTTTAGTTTACTGGAGATATCAGTAGAAAACTTTTTGAGTTCAAGTATTAATTCCAAAACTCCGAGCACTATCAATGATGCATGGGAAGAACAGAATCAGACCATTGACAAAACTTCAGCTGAAATGAATGTTACATCTAAGGTTTCTCTACCTGCATTTGAAAATTACTCTTTGCTGAAAAAAAGGGCTCCAGTTTCAAAGAAAAGTTCTCCCGATGAAGACGAGGCCCCTAAGATTAATGATCTTGATGCAGGCAAGGAGGAAATTATTGTTGAAGAGCCAGGTTTCCCTGAAACTGAAGAAGTGAACCAAGATGACCTAGAGGACATTGAAGATTTACCAGATCCAGAGGTTCGTGCTGTTCTTGAAGCAAAACCAGATCCTGTTACTACTCCAATGAAAAATGTAGCAATTGTAAATACCAAAAATACCTTTTCTGATCCCGATCTCGATCCTCCTGATGATCCGTTTATTTTAATTCGTCATCCCGGAGTTAAAAGGATTTACAACCAAGGGATGACTGCCATCATTAAAAAAAATCATGAACAGGCAATTAAAGTATTTGAAAATTTTACTGAAAGATTTCCAAATGATCTTGACAGTGATAACGCATTTTACTGGATCGGGCGATCTCACTTAGAACTTAATCAGTTGGAAAAAGCAGAAGGAGCCTTTCGAAAGGTACTGACACTTTACGAGCACCGTCCAACTACTCAAGGCTATAAAACCCCTGACTCGATATACATGCTTGGAAAACTAAATCAGCATAAAAATTTAAATCAACCTGCATCATACTATTATAAGGAAGTGATCAAACGTTTCCCGGGATCTGCAGCAGCAAAGAATGCTGAACGAGATTTAGGTAATATTAGTCAGTAAAGCAGCAGGGAGCGTATCATTTCAATTATTAGCAGAGCAGCTATCACGGATAAATCAATGCCGGCTATAGGTGGAATTACACGTCTGATTCGTGTCAGTACAGGTTCTACCATGCTCTGCAGCCAACGAACAGCAGGAGGATAATGCTCTTCATGCATAACCCATGAAAGCAGGGCATAAAATACTAGCATAAGGCTGTAAAGCCGCAACATTGCCGCAAGTACCTGTAGTAATGTTCCGGACATGAGGTATGTTCTTCCTTGATTATGATTATGGCTTCAGAAAATGACTTTAATGTGGAAAAGTAAAACAGAATATTTGAACTTATCTGGAATGTTTATTCTCAGAAAAAAAATCATTTCAAGAAATTTAAACACTATGTTGTAAGTTTAATTTTTATTATTACGCGATTCCAGTTTCCGAACTCTCTCAAAAAGCTCACCAATTCGGTTTATCAGCGATTGAAGATGTCTCCATTGGCTCATAGGTCTACCCGGCATTCCTCCTATAACTTCTTTATCCAAAGTATTTGCAGTAATAACAGCCCTCGCAACGGCAGTTACATTATTGCCAACCTGAACATTATCCCTTATTCCAGATTGTCCGCCCAAAATTAGGTGATGTCCGGCCTTGACACTACCTCCAACAGCTGATTGAGCAGAAATCAGGGCCTGTTCTCCAATCATTACATTATGAGCAATTTGTACCTGATTGTCCAGTTTGCTCCCTTGCTTTATGACAGTTTTGTAAAAACGTGCCCTGTCAATTGTTGTACAAGCTCCAATCTCCACATCGTCTTCAATCTGTACTTCCCCAAGCTGTGGTATTTTTTTGTTTATTCCTTCTCTTTGAAAATATCCATGTCCGTCTGAACCGATAATTGCACCTGATTGAATAATTACACGATTCCCAATATTGCATCTGTCCTGCACTACAACATTAGGATAAAATATGCATTCTGATCCGATTATAGCGTCTGACATTATAACCACTCCGGCGTGTAGTGTTGTGTTATCACCTATTTTTACTCCTTCATAAATGACTGATTTTGGTCCTATCTTAACATTTTTACCCAAGGTTACATTTTTACCTAAAACTGCAGTAGAGTGAACAGCCTTTCTACCACTAAAAACCTTTATCACAGAAGATTCTGTATGTAATAGTTTTGCTGCCTCTACATGAGAGGCAAGCGGGTCTTCTGAAAAAATTAAATTGTGATCATTATTTTTAATACTGGGTGGGACAATTAATGCAACTTTGCCTAAATTTCTGTCTTCAATTGAAATGCCTTTATTAGTTGACATACCCGCAGGTACAGGAACACTTGCAATACCATCTGGACTAGTCAGGTAAGCCAGTCCTCCCTTTTGAAGTGAGTCAAGTCCACAGACATGAGTGATTTTCAATTTTGCGTTGCCTGAAAATTCAAGTCCTAATTTTTCAGCAAGTTTTTTTAGTGAAATTGATGAACCAGACATAAAACTCAAATAATTTCATTTCTAAGTGGCCTTACAAAAACTTTGTTTCCTGCAGGAATACATGGAGAATTTGCTTCAACCCTAATTAGCGCATTTGAGGACACTAGTGATCCTATGCTGTGTGAACCTTGAAATTTAAGAGGTCGCACGCGAAATTCACCATTTTCTTCATGCAGTAATCCACGCATGAAGTGCAGACGCCCATATGTTTTCGTGATGGGAATTTCCAAGGTTGCTTTTACCATGCTTTCTTCTAGGACTTTACGCCCCATCATTTTTCGCAACGCTGGTCGCACAAATTCTTCAAATAAGACATAACTTGAAGCGGGATTACCGGGGAGTCCAAAGACAATAGTTTTTCCTCGGGTACCAAAAAACAGTGGTTTACCGGGTTTGAATTTTATTTTCCAAAAAATTTCCTCTACTCCTAATTCATTCAAAAGATGCTTTGCAAAATCCTTCTCACCAATAGACATGCCGCCACAAATCAGAGTTACATCTGCTTTCAGTGCTTCTTCAAATGCCTCATGCAGGACTTCTGGCAGATCTGGAACCATAGTAATTTTAAGTATCTTACAGTATTCCTGGCGAACCATTCCTGCTAGCATGAAACGGTTAGATTCTCTGATTTGACCATCAGTTGGTTTCCCAACAATGTCTATTAGCTCACTTCCAGTGGAAACAATGCTAACTTTAGGTACCTTATGAACGGGTACCTGTGAAAAGCCAAAAGTAGCCAGCGTTGCTATTTGTGCTGGGCCAATCACAGTTCCTGACTTAATTATCGTATCTCCTTTGGGAATGTCTTCTCCTAGGTAGCGAACATTTTCTTTTTCCTGAATTGATTGTGTGAATCTAATTTTCGAACCCTCTATTTCCACATCCTCTTTCATAACTATAGAATTTGCTCCCTTTGGAAGAGGGGCGCCTGTAGCAATTTGCATGCATTGTCCAGAATGCATTTTCTGATTTACTGAGTCCCCTGCAGCTATGTAGCCCTGATTTTCAAGAAGTACTGAATTTTCTGCAGAGGCTTGTGCTATATCTTGCGACTGAACTGCATAACCATCAACCCCAGAGTTATCAAATGATGGTATTCCGTGAGGAGCAAGGATATCTTCTGAGAGAGCAACTCCCTGCGATTCATTTAGCGGGCGAGTACATTTGCCCAAGGGCTTGATTTTTTGAAATACTAGGGCTCTTGCGTCTTCATAACTTAACATAATTTATGTTTTGTGTGTCTCCGGTGCATATTTTCTTAATAATCACTAATATCTAAATTTGGAAACTCAATTATTTATTGAGTTTACAGGTTAAGATAAATTTATTTTTATTAAAAAGATATTTTACTAATTTTTTTAGAAACTCAAAAGTTTCTTGTGTAATTTTTTTGCATGCTATGAAAAAGTGGATGGTGCAAACTTGATTCAAGTTTTTACTGGTGTTAGCATAATATGTTGTAAATAACTAATAAAATTTATGAACTAGAGTTTGTAAAAAAACCGCTAGGATTGCAGGTTATTCTTAGTTTTTTGGTTTGCAACATTTTTCACTTAGCTGCAAACATTACTTAGGAATTTCTATTTGTTTAGGAGAGGTGGCCGAGTGGTCTAAGGCGGTAGACTCGAAATCTATTGTGCGTTTACGCGTACCGGGGGTTCGAATCCCTCCCTCTCCGCCACACATACTTCCATGTGAATCCAACCAAATCCGCTAACTAGTAAATAGTCTAATATATTTAACTAGTTAGCAGTACAAAAGTATCCACATTCTTCCATCTAATTTCTCAAAGTCAGACAATCAATACAAACATCTTTAACGATGGGGTATCCTTCTAGTCGTGTGCAGATTTTTTCTTCTATAAGGACTCTATTTTAGACTTTTTAGGTAAGAAAAGTCTCATGACAGTCACCAAATCACTACCCAAAGTAATAGAATAACTGTCAATAAAAATTAGGTTGTTTTAAGAGGGGTGGGGAAAGCTTCAATCTTATTCATCAATAGGATCGCGCTCTAGAAGATTTTTTAAAGCCTGAATACATGAAATTCCTTCATACAAAATTTGAAAAACTGCATTGCAAATTGGCATTTCAATTTCGTAGTATGTCGCCAATTCTTTTATTGAAACAGCGTTCCTTAAACCTTCTACCACTATTCTATCTGTATCAAAGCATTCTTTTATTAAGACTCCTTGTCCCAGTTTATAGCCTAGCGAGTAATTACGAGAAAGATTACCAGTTGCTGTCAAGATCAGATCACCTACTCCTGATATTCCTGAAAAAGTTTCCGGAGATCCGCCCATTTTTACTCCTAAACGTGACATTTCAGCTACGCCTCTACAAATTAGAGCAGCTCTAGCGTTGAGACCTAACTTCATTCCATCCGCTATTCCAGAAGCAATTGCAACAACATTTTTTATAGCCCCTCCAATTTGTGCTCCTATCATGTCATTACTCAAATATAATCTAAATCTGTCTGAATGAAATATTTTTTGTAAAATAATCTTTGTATTGTTATCATCGCATGCTAGTAAAGCAGCTGAAGGTAAGTCCATCGCAACTTCTCTTGCGAAAGTAGGGCCCGAGATTACTGCTATTTTTGGTAAAGTATCTAATTCTTCCATAAATATTTCGCTCAAAAGTGCCAATGAATTTTCTTCAATGCCTTTACTGAGGATCACTAGAAAATGATTAGTTGTTATATTGGGATTTATTATTTTTGCTATTTTGCGGGTGACATGTGAAGGAACAGTAGAAACCAAAATGCGACAAGATTTTACTATTTCTATTAAATCAATTGTTGCTTGAAGAGATTCAGGTAATTTAATATCGGACAAAAATTTTGAATTAGTATGATTAGTATTTATATCTTTTGCAGTCTCAGGACTATGGCACCAGATTTTAACATCACTACCGTTTTTACAAAGAAGCTTTGAAATTGCCGTTCCCCAAGCACCCGCTCCAATTACTCCGATTGGAGTTTCTTTATATTTTTTATCTAAAATCATTTTTTAACCTAAATTTCGAGATTGATAACGAAAATCATTTTCTTTCAATACAATATTATAGTGAAAGGTCAATCGGAAATAACTGAACCAATTCCATAAGTTTGGAGACTACGAAATATTGCTCTCCCATCACGGGTATAGATCGATAAATTATTACTTGAAGGATCAGAGAACAAGTTATTTGTCATTATTGTTCTTCCACCATCAGTGATACCCTCTATAGAAATACTATCCATTAATATTCGAACGAACAATTGATGATTACTGCATGATTCAAGTTGACAACGACTTACTTTGGCAGATTTATTACCTGATTTACTTCGGTCAAAAATTATTTCACCATGACGTAAATCAAACTCTAAAAGTGCCTGTTGATCAGAAGAGCCACGCAACCGAAGCCCAATTAAACGTGAATTTCTCTGGAAGTATAATGGGAAAAACTCCCTTGATGAGGAGGGATAAGTATCAATAATAGGCTTATAATGTATATGAATTAGTATCTTAGGGTATTAAAAAAACAGTTAGTTTGAAAGACTTCTATCTAGATCAGGAAGATCTAAGGACAGTTCTAGTTGGATGTTTTTAAAATCCATCAGTTTTTCAAATTCTTGGCAGACCCTTAGCCATTTAAAATTAATCGAATTTGACACTATTTCCTCGTCCTTAATCTTGAATTCATCCACAACTGGTGCCCATTTAAGAAGTGCATGTCGGCTTATAGTAAAAGATTCATGTGAATCATTAGTCTCGATGCAGCTATTTCTTCTCAAGTGATTCTCGAACTCTAGTAAGACTTTTTCACGTTCCAGACTTTCAAAAACCTCTTCAGGGGCTTTCT